>JBGCDM010000025.1:0-59843 GCA_045105395.1 Devosiaceae bacterium
TCGATGCTGCCGGTGCTTTCGCCTATTTTCGTGTTCTTCACAATCAACGCCATTGCAGGCAAGGACCAGGCCTTTGCGGCTGTGGGTGCGATGCTGCTTGGTGTGATCGTCAATGGGCTTTATGTGGCCGTCTCCATGACCGCCGGTGGCGGTGCGTGGGATAACGCCAAGAAAAGCTTTGAAGACGGTTTCGTCGACAAAGACGGCGTGAAACACGAAAAAGGTGGCGATGCGCATAAGGCATCAGTGACCGGCGATACGGTTGGCGATCCTTACAAGGATACAGCTGGCCCAGCTGTGAACCCGATGATCAAGATCACGAACATCGTGGCGCTGTTGCTGCTGGCCGTGCTTGCGCACAGCTAAGCTGGTCGCTTTCGCAAAATAAAAACCCCGCCAACCGATCTGGTTGGCGGGGTTTTTTGTTTCGGCAAAGCTGGTCGCAAAGCGGGTGGTCTTCTCCAAAAGGGCTTGATAGAACGATTTAGTGGTTCGCTTTTTGTTCTTTTTGTTGTCCTCAGTTACCAAAGGATTCAGCCTTGGAACTCCAAACCTTTTTGATCTTTGCTATAACCACCGCTGTCGTTATTTTTTCGCCCGGGCCATCGGCAATTTTGATGGAATCGCAAGGGGCTGGCAATGGCTTGAGGCGCACCGCGTTCGGTTTGCTTGGTATCACCTGCGCCACGCTGATCTACTTCATTCTCTCGGCCACAGGCATCGCATCGCTGATTGTTGCCTCGCATACCCTGTTCCAAATCATCAAATGGGTGGGCGTGGCCTACCTCATTTATTTGGGTTGCTCCGCCATCTTCAGTAAGTCTGGTGGTTTGGTGGTCAGCACAGCTGTACCGGTCAAAAAGCGTTCATCATTGTTTGCCCATGGATTTTTGATCGAATTCTCAAACCCCAAGGCTCTGCTTTATTTTTCCGCAGTTTTACCCCAATTCCTGGATGTCAGCCGCCCCATTGCCATGCAGTTTGCCATTATGTGGGCGACGGCTTTTCTCCTGCAGATCGTAATCTATGGAGCTTACGCCTATCTAGGCGAACGACTGACAAGGGGCGGTGTCAAAGCTTGGATTGTAAGCGCGATCAATAAAACTGCCGGTGCTGCACTTATTTTCGCAGGTGTGAAGATGGCCTCCGTTTCGGCCACCCGATAAGCGCCAAACTCGATCCAGGTTTGTGACTGAGAGTCAGCTTGCGCGAATGTCCCAATCAAATGCCGGGAAATACCAAATAAAAACCCCGCCAACCGGTCTGGTTGGCGGGGTTTTTTGTGTCGCGCACTGACTGTTGGGTTAGAAAACGCTGGTCGGTGAGCCAAGTCCACCAAGCACTTGGCCGATAAAGGTGATATCGGCACCACCTGTCGGCGTTGTTTGGCTTACAAAATCAAACACCACACCGTCTTGCAGCCCGTAGTCGGCAATGCGGGCAACCAGATCGCTCTCATCGAAATAAACAGCGATAACGCGTTGATCGACAATCTCTGCGCGCGAGAAAGCAAACGTCTGCTCAGAACGCTGAGAGATGTAATAGAACACCTCATTATCGAGCGTTGCGGTCGTCTGCGGCGTCCCAAGCACAATAAGTACCTGGTTCTTTGAGGAGCCAACAGGCACCTGCTCCAACCCGTCATTGGGCATAATGAAGCCATGGGTGCGTGTTTCACTGACGCATGCAGATAGCGCCAAGCCTGCACCAAGCGCGGCAATGCCGCTAAGCAGCGCCCGGCGCGTCGGTTTGCCACCGCCTTGTTTGCCGTCGATATCAACGACCCTCTTTAATCTGACCTGTGCCAACCCTATACCTCCTCAACACACAAAGCATACGCGCCCATATAAACACGGGGCGCGGGCTTAGCGAACGGTCTATGTTTCTGGACCTACCCAAGATGACCAAATAGGGCAACACAATGGTGTTCGGTTTATGGAAACGGCGTAAAGACATGACGCCATACGCTTTTTATCAAAGCGTGACAGATCAGTCGCGCCAACCGGTGTTTTTTGCCGATTGGGGCGTGCCTGATACGATGAGTGGGCGGTTTGATATGTTGATCGCACACGCGATTCTTGTTTTTCGCCGTTTAAAACGCATTGAAGGCGATCACGCTGAAGAGGCGCGCGCCCGCTCGCAGGCCTTTTCCGATCTGCTTTTCAAGGATTTGGATCGTGCCTTGCGCGATACTGGCGTCAGTGATCGTAAAGTACCAAAGCGACTGAAAATGCTGGCAACTGCCTATCTTGGTCGGGGGCAAGCCTTTGGCGAGGCATTGGACGCGGGTGATCAAGCAGCGCTGGCCGATGCGCTGGAACGCAATGCCGGTGGCATTGTGTTTGCCGTTGATGGTGTGGAAACCGCTGACAGTGATGAGCCGGTAGCTGATTTGCTAAGCGCAAAGATTGCAGCCTACCTCCAGCAGGCCGATGCACACCTAAACGCGCAGGATGACGACACTGTGCTAAGCGGCACATTAGATTGGCCGCACGTGCCAGATGCGCAAGCTGCGTGAGGTTAAGATGGCAGCAACCGAACTTCCCTTGTTGACCGTAATTGCCGAGGATGCACGCCGCAGCCCTGAGCGTGTATCGCTCAAGCTTAATGCCGCAGAGCTGGCATTGCTGGCTGAAAACAATGGCCTGGCAAGCGTGGAAAACTTTGCCATGAAAGCCACCGCTCTTGGCATGAAGGGTCGCAAGTTACGTGTTGAGGGCGAGATCAATGCCAGCGTTACCTACACCTGTGGTGTGAGTCTGAAGCCCTATAGCACGGTGCTGCATATCCCGTTTGAACAGTTTTACCTGGGCGAGGGAGCCAAGCCACAAGCAAACCAGTCTATTGATATCGATCCGATGGAAGAGAGCGATGTCGAGCCGCTGGTGGATGGTGCAGCTCATCTTGGGGACCTAGCTTATCAGCTGTTCACAGTCGCACTTGATCCCTATCCGCGCCACCCAGATTTGACCGACGCTGTGGACGCATTTGATGAACACGCTGAAGATGAAGGTGCAAAATCTCCCTTTGCTGTCCTGAAGGGACTTAAGCTTTAGCCCCTGGTGTCTCACTGCCCTTTATTGCCAACAGATTCGCCTATACAGATAATCGCAATCATCGGCGTTGCTGGTGGCCGCGTTTGATTTGGAGCCTTAATGACGACTGCCGACGATAAGGTAACTATTTCCGTGGACGCCATGGGTGGAGACGAGGGTGCTAGCTCTGTCATCCCTGGCTTGGCCATTTCAAAGCAGCGCCACCCAGAGCTTCATTTTGTGCTGGTTGGTGATGAAACCCTCATCAAAGAGCATGTGGCGCGCCAACCTAACTTGGCCGAGTGTACCACTATTGTGCACACCGATGTGGTGGTGACGATGGACGCCAAACCCAGCCAGGCGCTACGTCAAGGCAGGCGCACATCTTCCATGTGGAAGGCTATTGAGCAGGTGAAAACCGGTGATGCAGATATCTGCATTTCGGCTGGTAACACCGGTGCGTTGATGGCGATGGCGCGGTTTTGCCTCAAAATGCAGGCCGGTATCGAGCGCCCAGGAATCGCCGCTATTTGGCCGACAGCGCGTGGCGAATCGGTAGTGCTAGATGTTGGCGCCACTGTGGGCGCTGATGCGGATATGTTGGTGGATTTTTCGCTGCTTGGCTCGGCGATGGCGACGGCGTTATTCGGTTTGGAACGACCCAGCGTCGGCTTGCTTAATGTTGGTGTTGAGGAAGTCAAAGGCCTGGAGCCAATCCGCGAAGCTGGCCAACGCCTGCGCGATGCCAACTATCATGGCATGGACTATATCGGTTTTGTCGAGGGCACGGACATCGGCTCTGGTAATGTGGATGTGATCGTCACCGAAGGGTTTTCCGGCAATATCGCCCTAAAGACCGCCGAAGGCACCGCCAAGCAGATTGGTAGCTATTTGCGAGACGCGATGACGGCCACGCTGCGCACCAAGCTTGGCGCTTTGCTTGCACGCCCTGGCTTCAATGCACTGCGCATGAAAATGGACCCACGGCGCGTGAATGGCGGCATCTTTTTGGGCATGAACGGCACGGTGGTGAAAAGCCATGGTGGTGCCGATGCCCTTGGTTTTGCCTCCGCTGTCGATCTTGCCCGCACCATGGTGATCAATGGTTTGGAAGAGAAGATTGCAGCGCAGCTTGCCCAGGCCGGGCGCGGCAGCGTAGAAGCAGAAACTACACAGTCTGCCTCGGTGAAGGAAGACGCCCCAATTTCCGAGGCCTCATGACATCCGCTGCACATTCGCTTCGCCATTCTCGCATTCTCGGTGTGGGCAGTTACCTGCCTGAAAACTTGGTCACCAATGAAGATCTTGCCAAGACAGTCGACACGTCTGACGAATGGATCGTGCAGCGCACTGGCATCCGTTCTCGCCACATCGCTGCACCTGATCAACGCACCAGCGATCTAGCCTTCGAGGCTGCAAAAGCAGCGTTGGCCAATGCAAGTGTTGATGCGCAGAGCATCGATTTGATTGTGCTTGCCACCGCCACGCCGGATTATACCTTTCCTGCCACGGCGACCCAGGTTCAACAAAAGCTTGGTATCAGCCATGGCTATGCGTTTGACATGCAGGCGGTTTGCTCCGGTTTTGTCTATGCGCTGGCAACAGCAGACAGCCAACTTAAAGCAGGTCTTGCCAATCGTGCGCTGGTCATTGGCGCTGAGACTTTCTCCCGCATCATCGACTGGGAAGATCGCACAACCTGCGTCCTTTTTGCCGATGGGGCAGGGGCGGTTGTGCTGGACGCCGTTGATGGGCCTCAAGACGATGGCGCGCCTGGGATAATTGCATCATCCCTGCGCTCAGATGGGTCGCATCGCGAAAAGCTTTATGTTGATGGCGGGCCTTCTACCAACCAGGTTGCAGGCCATCTGCGCATGCAAGGCAAAGAGGTGTTTAAGCATGCTGTTGGCATGATCACCGATGTAATCGTCGATGTGTTCAAGCGCACAGGCTTTAATGGCGACAGCATTGATTGGTTCGTGCCGCACCAGGCCAACAAGCGCATTATCGATGCATCAGCCAACAAGCTGAAGATTGATCCGGCCAAGGTCGTGATCACTGTGGATCACC
Source organism: Devosiaceae bacterium (assembly GCA_045105395.1). Taxonomy (GTDB): domain Bacteria; phylum Pseudomonadota; class Alphaproteobacteria; order Rhizobiales; family MH13; genus MH13. The sequence goes on from JBGCDM010000025.1 coordinate 5,106, forward strand.
ATGGCAACACATCGGCCGCTTCCATTCCGTTGGCGCTTACAGAGGCGGTCACTGATGGGCGTATCAAAGCTGGTGATGTCGTGCTTTTGGAAGCGATGGGCGGCGGTTTTACGTGGGGTGCGACGCTGCTACGTATGTAATTTGGCAACGGTACCTACATTAATTGCCGTTTTGGCACTGATTTTTCTAGTTTTTCTACCGCGATTCGAATTGACCGGTCTTGAGCGCATCGCTTAAAGATACTTCACTCGGCGGGGTGAAAGCTGCCGCCGAAGAGAAAGCGGTTTCAGGGTAGGGCATTTATCAATGCAAGCGCCTCGGAACCAAATTTAAAAAGGCTCTTCGGCAGCTAGACCTGAAAACAGGCAGCGATCGGTAGAGAAAACGAGGGAGCCAAAAGGGCAATGGCTGGTGGAACCGTAACGCGCGCAGATCTGTGCGAGGCTGTTTATCAAAAGGTTGGTTTATCGCGCACTGAAGCGGCGGACCTTGTTGAGGCGGTTATCGAAGAAATTGCAGCGGCGGCGGTTCAGGGTGAAAACATCAAGCTTTCTTCCTTCGGAACTTTTGCTGTGCGCCATAAAGAAGAGCGCATTGGCCGCAACCCTAAGACGGGTGAAGAGGTGCCAATCACGCCGCGCCGTGTGATGGTTTTTAAACCGTCCAACATTCTTAAAGAGCGTGTTGATGAAGGCCATAAGGGCTAAACTTTACTGCCGATGTTTTTCCCAGAATTGGCGGATTAAACGATCACATAAATTGAAATTAAAAAATGCATCCAGCTGTTGGTTGCAGTAACGTCATGCCGTAGAGTCTTGCGGTTTATAAGATTCGTTTAAAACTCACTGTTGAGCATTGAAATATAACGAAAAAAGTGCCTTTGCAGTGGCGTAGATAAGGGTTTGTTCGCTTATGGCCCGTGCTTCGGTCAAAAGCCCTGATGCGTTTCGCACAATTAGCGAAGCCGCTGATGCTTTGGACCTTCCTCAGCATGTGTTGCGGTTTTGGGAAACGCGATTCAGCCAAATTAAGCCCATGAAGCGTTCCGGCGGACGTCGCTATTACCGCCCCAACGATATCGCCCTACTGCAGGGCATCCGACACTTGCTGTATGAAGAGGGCTACACGATTAAGGGTGTACAGCGAATTTTGCGCGAGCAGGGCATTGGCCACGTTGTGGGCCTGGCACCGGCGTTGCCATCTGTTGCTGCCAAGCCGCTTCCGACCCCCGCCGAACCCAAGCCTCGAACTCAGCCGCAACCGCAGCCCCAATCTCCATCTCAGCCGGTAACTTCCGCAGCACCTGCACCACCACCGCCAGCGCAGCAGCCTCCTGCGCAATCTTATGCGCCAGTTGAGCAGCCCGCCGATCATTATGCGCCGCCGTCTGTTCAGCCGCGTCAGCCGCCTGTGGCCCGGCCAGACCCCGTGCTTGCTGCCCTTAGCCACGCGCCGCAAAGGTCAACACCGCACAACCTCACGCACCCAGCAGCCGTTAGCACCAACGCGTTGCGATTTGTGCCCGACACTGATCCACAAGAGAGTGTTGCACCCGCCACGCCTTCTCCTACTGCCCCAGTTGCAGCATCAGTGCCGCTCAGTGGCCACCAGATGGGTGCGCTGTCGCAGGCTCTTCAAACCCTGATGGATTGCAAGCAAACACTCGACAACGCACGTGTTGCCGCTAGCGCTACGTCGTCTGCGCCAGAGTCTAAGTAGAGCCAAGCCTTTGAAGACCTATCTTGACCTTTCTTCGCTCAGCTTATTGGTGGCCGACGACAGCCGCTTTATGCGCCGTTTGGTTGTTTCGATCTTAAGAGCTTTTGGTGTGCGCCAAATAGAAGAAGTCGCCACTGGTGAAGAGGCCTATAAGGCTATTGGCACCGGTAAATTTGATATCGTTCTACTCGATTGGGAGTTTCCTGATCGATCTGGCGAATCGGTGATGCGTGCCATCCGCAAGCCAGGTCATCCAAGCGCGTATCAAACTGTGATTATGATGTCTGGGCACGATGAATTGCGCCGGATTGAGCGGGCGCTAAGCTTCGGTGTGAACGGCTATCTTGCCAAACCGGTCGCGCCAGCAACGCTGTATGCGCAGATCCGCCAAACCGTGCTCTACCCGCGCCCTTACCTGCGCACGCCGCACTATTTTGGACCTCACTACCCGTCCATGTCGAAGGAAGTGCCAAAGGCAGAAGCGCCGCCGGCAGAAAAAGCGCCGCCGGCAACAGTTGTGCCAACCAAAGCGGATGATGCAGCTATTTTTGATTTGGATGATGCAGCGCTATTTGAGTGAGGGTTAAAACCGTAGGCGGCAAACCGGTTACTCTAAAAGCTTGAAAAATGGTCGGGGCGGCGGGATTCGAACCCACGACCTCTCGTCCCCCAGACGAACGCGCTACCAGGCTGCGCTACGCCCCGACTAGGGCGGTCTTAGCTTGGCCGGTAGGCTTAGCGCAAGAGAGAAAGGTCTGCGCTGAAAAACCCCAGGTTAGACCGATAAAGAGCCAAAGATGGCGCCAGTGTTCTGCCTCATGCAGCGCTGCACACATGGATATGCCCAATAGGCCAAGCATCAATACAACTGGTATATCTGAGCGTGTGAGCTGGTAGGCGCGCAGGCCGGCCACAAATGCCCCGCCCCAAAGCGTCAGCCAGGAAATGCCACCCAGCCAGCCATAATTAACAAAGGCACTGAGGAAAATGTTGTGGATCGGCTCAGGAAAAATGTACTCAAGCTGAAGCACGCCAACCCCGCGTGGATTTTCCAAAATCATCGGGAGCACAAGTAGGTAGCGGCCCAGTCGACCTTCACGACCCACATCATAGGATTTGGCAAAACTCAGCCGCTCTAGGAATTTGTGCGCAAACTCTTCCGATAGCGAAAGAGCAACGACGATGCCCACAAAGCCAATCAGGGCAAGCAGGATTAGTTTTGGAATGAAAACCGGCAATTGTTTGCGATTGAGATAGGTAAGGTAGGCAATGATGGTGAAAAGCATCGCCACCGAGGCAATGCGCGAAAACGCAACCGTAATGCCAACGGCAATCACCAAAGCGCAGCCCAGCCCGATGATCCAAGGCAGCTTGCGCTCCTTCATCAGGTAGATGGCAGCCAGAATGCCAGGTATTAGGAAGGAGGAGAACATGTTGGGATCATCGATGAACGCCATCGCCCTGCCATCCCAGGTGAGGGTGGGGTGGCCAATGGCAAAGGCGCCTATGCCAATTGTCGCTGCGATGGTGGTCGAGGCCATATAGACCATCAAAAATGTGATGAACTCAGGCTTGCGCCAGCTAGAGGCGGCAAACGCGGTGAGCACAGCAACGATGCCAACGAGTGTTTTTGCAAGCAGTTCATGCTGCACGTCGGTATCGCCAGCATAGGGCAGTGATGCGTTCATGTAAGCGATCATCCAGAAGATGATCACAGTGATTGCGACCGCGACATTCTTACGGACGGGTTGATTAACCAGCAGCGATAGCCCAAGCGCTATCAAGAACAGAAAATCCACCGGAGAGGGGCGCATAAGCGTGTAGTTCATGGCCAAAACGGCGATGAAGAACACCGAGTTTCGGACATAAAAGAAGGTCGCCGATGCGTTCCAGGTGGCAGCGCTGTTCATGCTTAGTATGCATTCTCATTATGGCTGATGAGCGCTAGCGGCGTCATCGCAAGCACCTGAAGATCGAGCAGAATCGACCAATTCTCGATGTAATAGAGATCGTGCTCTACGCGCCGTTCCAGTTTTTCCAGTGTGTCGGTTTCACCGCGCCAGCCATTGACCTGCGCCCAACCTGTGATGCCTGGCTTGACTTTGTGGCGGGCAAAATAGCCATCCACGACATCTTGATACAGGCCACCGGCCGCTTTGGCCGCCATGGCGTGTGGCCGCGGGCCAACCAGTGAAAGGTCACCCATCAGCACGTTGAAAAGCTGGGGCAGTTCATCAAGGCTTGTCTTGCGGATAAAGGCGCCAACGCGCGTGACGCGCGGATCATCCTTGGTCACCAGCTTACTGGCCTTTGCGTCGCACATATCGGTGTACATGGAGCGGAACTTGTAGACACCTATCGGCTCATTGTTGAAGCCAAAGCGGGTTTGCTTGAAGAAAATTGGGCCCTTGCTATCCAGCTTAACAGCCAGTGCCACAGCCAACATAACCGGTGAAAGCGCCAGCAGCGCCAAGCCACCAATCACGCGGTCCAGCACCGACTTGGCAACAAAATCCCAATCAGCCAGCGGGCGATCAAAAATGGCCAGGAAAGGTACCGCGCCGATATAATTGTAGGAGCGAGGGCGGAAACGTAATTTGGCGGTGTGTGCCGACAAACGCACATCAATGGGCAGCACCCAAAGCTTGCGCACCATATCCAGCACGCGCTTTTCCGCTGTCATAGGTAAAGTAACAATCACCATGTCGAGCGTCGCCAGGCGGGCAAAAGCCACCGCATCATCAACCGTGCCGAGCTTGGGAAGGCCTGCGCATGTTTGCTGGCTGCGATCATCGCCACGATCATCAAAGAAGCCGACCAGATTGAGATCGCTGGTTGATGAGGCTTGCAGCATGCGGACAAGGTTTTCAGCTTCCGGCCCGCCGCCAACCAAAGCAGCATTGCGCTGCAAGCGGCCCTCTGCGGTCCAATTGCGCACCTGCATCATAACAGCGCCGCGATAGACCAGCAGCACAACCAGGCCAATTGCAAACCAGAGGCCAACCCAAAGGCGACTCAAATCATCGCCAAGGTTGGAGAAGAACGCCACAGCCAGCATAACGGTGAACAAAGCCATCCAGCCGCCAACAAGCCGCACGCTTTGGTGGCTAATGGAGCGCAATCCATAGGGCGTGTAGAGGCCCATAAGTTGGAAAAGACCAACGGCAACCGTGGCCACAACGCCAATTACAGCCATGTAAACGCCAGATAGTCCAAGTTCACCGCCCAGATAGGCTGCGTAAATGATCAAGCCAGTGGAGGCGATCACCAGCCATTCGCCCAAGCGTACCAAGCCCGCCAGAATGACCGGCGAAAGCGCTCGCTCGCCCAAGCTGTTGGCTGCTTGCATTGCGATGTCAGAAAGTGGACGCACATCGTCCTGTCCGCCAATCATGGCTGATGCCATCGTTGGATCAACATCTGTGCTTGCTGCCCTGATCTCATCTCGCGCCAATTCGCCACGATCAATCAACATGCCTAAGGCCCTCACTGTGGTCGGCGCGCGTTCGTTCGCACGCATCATTGTGGAAGGCAGCCTAACCCAGCGATCTTTGCATCGATTTAAGGGAAGTGGTGAACAAGACCTTGCCCGTAAGCATCAGGCGCAGTGAATTAGGCGACGACCAGTGCGCGATAGTCGGTGGCAACTTGATACACCATGCGGTCTACATGGAAGTTTTCCGCCACATACGTATAGCGTGTATCCAGCTCGGCCTGCTTATCTGGCGTGATAGGCTCTAGCGCCTCACGCATCGCTGCTGCCAAAGCATCCGCATCATCGCTGGGCACCAAAGAGCCTTTGGTTGGCCCAAAAATCTCACCAATGCCGCCCACATCACTCGCGATGACCTGCTTACCGGCCGCAATGGATTCAATGACAATGTAGGGTAGCGATTCTGCCCGTGAGGGCACAACCATTGTATCGCTGGCGCTGAAGGCTTGGCGCACGGGCTTGCGACCAACAAATTCAACCTCATCAGCCAGCCCCAGCTGCTCGGCATAATGCTCAAATTCACTCAACATAGGGCCATCGCCTAGCATCAACACGCGCAGTGGCCGCCCAGACGGGTGGCGCACCTGGCACAGGGCTTCCAGCATCACATCAACACCTTTGATGCCGCGCATTTCTCCAACGAACGCAAAATCATGCGTTGGCGTATCCAGTTGGATGACGCGCCCAGCGAACTCGTCTTGGCCCAAGCCATTAAAGACCACTTTTTCGCGGCCATGCGTATCGCCAATTTTTTCATTGAAGCCGTCCGCGCTAAACTGGCTTTCAAACAGAAATTGCTTGGTAAGTGGGATCAACCGACGCTCAGCGGTCAGGAATACCTTCCCGCTCATTGTTTTCCAATCATAGTGAAGCGAACCGCCATGCGGCGTGTAAACCGCATGCGCTTGGGTGCGCCAAGCAGAAAGGCGCGCGTAAAGCCCACCCTTTGCACCGTGTCCATGAACGATATCCGGCTTTAGGCTTTTCACCAGTTTGCGCAGCTCAAGCGATAACTTTACATCACCCCAGCCAGGCATGCGCGGTATTTCCAGCGCGTGCACACCTAGAGCCAAACGCGGGGCGAAGCGTTCCAGTGTTGTTTGCACGTGGGTGGAGGCGCTGGAAGAATCAACAACAATACCAAGCTCGAACCCGCGCTCTAGCAAGCCGTCAGTCAGATCAAGCACGTGGCGCCACAGCCCGCCAACAGGCGCGCGGACGATCAAAAGTACTTTTACTGGGGCGTTTGTAGCGCTCTCAACCATTAGAACCAGCGTTCGCGCACGGTGATCACATCACCTGGGCGTACCGCCTGGTTTAGCCCAATGCGACCGGAACTCACTTCGCCATTGATGGTGCGTGATATGATAACCGTATCTCTAACAGCACGCGGAGAAAAGCCACCAGCAATGGCGACCGCACTGCGCACGGTCATGCCAGCCACATAAGGATATTGGCCAGATTGACCAACCTCGCCAAGAACAAAGAACGGGCGGTACGTTGCCACTTCGACGCTCACGTCTGGGTTCCGCAAAAAACCCTCACGAAGCGCTTGCGTAATCTGGGTGTCCAACTCTTCAACCGTTAGACCGCGAGTTGGAATATCGCCCACCAGCGGCATTGAAATCATGCCCTCAACATCAACGGTGAAGGTGTCAGACAGACTGGGTTGCTCAAACACAGTCACACGCAACGTATCACCAGAATCCAGGGCGTATGGTTGAACCAACAATGGGTTGAAACGGGATGATTGTGGAGCACTTGCGCACCCTGCCACCAGCAATGCTAGGGCAAAAATCCCGCAAACTTGCGCTTTCGCGCTCAAATTACCAAGCCTGTACGCCATCACTTGTTACGCCTTACCAACAACCCACTTGTGCTATGGCGCCAGGCAAAACAAAGGCATGGAAACCATATAGCTGTGGTCCAAGAGGTAACGTAACAAGGTTAATCAACCGTTGTTTCAACCGGCGGCTCAATTGCCTATGGCTTGAAAACATTGGGCCAACGCATCGCGACAGGCCGCGCGGTTAACGCCTTGCTTACCATACTGGGTCACACTGATGGCGATAGACATGCATTTCTATGGACCCGTGGAGTAAAGCGTTGGCGTCCCCTTCAGCAATTGAAACCCAAGAGATCAATCTCGCCTATCTTATGTCCCGCCTTTGGGCGGCAAAGTTTGGCATTGTGCTTTTCGTGATCGTGATCACGGGGCTGGTTTACCTGTTTACCCAGGTGACCTCGCCATTGTACCGCTCCACAGCGCAAATCCTTATTGAGACCCAGGAAACCGCCTTTACGCGCCCTGAGGTTGATGAGGTGCAGGCGCTGCCGATCATTGATGAGCGGGACATTGCTAGTGAAGTGCAGGTTGTTCGCTCGCGTGATGTTGGCGAGCAAGTGATCCGTGAACTTAATCTGGTTGAAGTTGATGAACTTGATCCGGTTCGCCAGGGCGTTGGCATGGTTCAATCGATTCTCATTCTTTTGGGCCTGAGTGAAGACCCAATGCGGCTTTCTACCGAGGAACGTGTGTACCAGAAATTTGCACGCGAACTGGACGTTTATGCGGTTACCAATTCGCGTGTCATCGTCGTTAGCTTTGAAAGCAAAGATCCAGAGCTATCCGCGCGCATCGCCAATGCGGTGGTTGCGGCCTATCAATCGCGCCAACGCGCAGCGACAGCGACCAACACGCGATCAGCAAGCTCCTTCTTGGAGACCGAAATCGATGGTTTGAGGCGAGAGGTTAGCGCTGCTGAGGCTGCTGTTGCCCGCTTCCGTTCAGGTTCCGGGCTTTTGCTTGGCCCCAACGATGTTACACTTTCCTCCCAGCGCCTTTCCGAGCTTTCTTCAGAGCTCACACGCGCCCGTTCTGCTGAATCAGAGGCAAGGTCTCTTGCGGAACAAATTCGTCTTCTCATTGCCCAGCAGGGCACTCGGGTAGCGCTGCCAGATAGCTTCTCAACGCCGCTTGCACAGCGTCTACAAGAAGAGCAGGCAACCATACGTGCACGCATTGCCGAGCTGTCGGCAACGCTTTTGCCGGCCCATCCACGTTTACGGGAACTTAACGCACAATTGGCTGATCTTGGTGGTCAATTACGGGGCGAGGCCGGGCGCATTGCCGAGCGCTTTGACAATGAGGCGCGTGTTGCAGCTGCCCGTGCAGAAGCGTTGCAGGAAGAATTGGCACGCCAAAGCGCTGATGCGGCACGCATTGCTGATTCTGAGGTTGAACTGCGCGCCCTAGAGCGTGAAGCCGCCGCCCAGCGCGACCTATTGGCAAGTTATCTGGTTCGCTTCCGTGAGGCTGCAACGCGCGATGATACAGAAATGTTGCCAACCAATGCGCGCATCATTCAAACCGCGCAGGTGGAACGTGAAGCTGTGTTCCCACAGACAATGCCCATGGTCATCATGGCCTTTATTGGTAGCATTGCGCTCGCACTTATGGGCGTAACCAGCCATGCTATTTTGGCAGGTGCTGTTGGTAGGGATGATGCAGATGAACCTGATCCATCAGGGAGAAATGCACGCAATGAACCTTGGCAACAGGAACCGGAAATCTCATCACCGCCGGTGCAATTAGCACAGCAAACTGTGCTGCAACAACGCATTGCGGCCCAGGCGGTAAATCCACAGCCGTCTCCACAAACTGCCCTCGTTGGCGATACGCACACACTGGCGCAACACCCGCTCAATACGATGCGCACCTACACGCTTAGCGATGCCAATGAGTGTCGTCTTCTGTTCGGTCATCTGCGCCGTGTTGGTAAAAATGGTGCTGGAACACGCATAACGGTTGGCGCCGCCGATGGGCATGCCAACGCAGGCGATATGGCGCTGCGCATGGCGCGGGCTATGGCACATGCCGGTCGTTCGGTTGTGATGCTTGATTGTGTGGGTGATCTTAATGCCGCGGGCATTAGCCCCAATGGTCCAGGGTTTTATGAGCTGGTAACTGGCGCTGCAGGGTTTGATGCTGCGCTTCACAAAGACCCTGAAAGCCCACTGCATTTTGTGCCATCCGGTTTTACCCAGGCACAGCAATCCATGATCGCTGATGATGCGGCTGATCTGGTCTTTTCAGCCCTGTCAGAGAGCTATGACAGTGTGATCGTCAATGCTGGACGCAATCCGCAGCTTTTGCTCGAATGTGCCAATATTAATGATGCGATGGTACTTTGTGGCGACCCCACGCGCATTGCGGCCCTTGGCCAAACGCTATCAACGATTGTCTCGCGTGAGCGTATTCTTGCTGTACAGCTTTCTGCTGCACGGCCGACCTTGCATGCGGCGATACCAGCGTAAGCTATCTAGGATCGAACAGCGATCTGCTTGAGGTGAAATTTGGCCCGCCTTGCTGCCCGCTCAACACCAGGGCGGGCAAAGACCAGCGCACGGGCATGGTGCAAAAGCTTGTCGGCTGCGGCCAGTAGGAGACCACGGCTGGTAAGTGTTAGCGTAACATCGCGCAGTGGATGCGGCTCGCACCAAGCTTGTTTATAGCGCGCATTGCCAATGCCCAGATCGAACCAGCGGAGTTCTTGCTCGCACAAATGTTCGATCAGATTGTGGAGCAAAACCTCACCAGGGCTCTTCTGCGAGATACGCTCATCGACCGTTACCGAGGTGATAGCGCCAGAGAACGCGCCATCGTGCACGCCGCCCGCAAATATCGCTGCGGTTTCATCGCCAACCTTCAGCGTGAAGACATCGAGCAAGCCGGACTTACACTCCAGGCTTTGCCAGGCAAGTCGCCGTAAAAAGTCGCGATTGTCGGCAAGGTCAAAGGCATTGTCCAGGCGGGCCGCTTTTAACCGCTTGGTTTTTTGCTGGAAGAAAATATCCAGCACGCTGCGCATTTCCTGCCGGTCTGTAACCTGAGAGAAATGAACCTCGCCCATGGCCTGCAAGGCGCGCACTTTCTTTCGCATTTTCTTCGCATAGCCCTTGCCGCGTTGGCCTTGGCACAGGGCCTCAAAGTTTGGTTTCAGTGCGCCTATCAATGCAATGTCTGAACATCTGCACTGACCTGCTTCGACAAGCAGGTTGCTATACCCGCCAAACGCTTCAGGCATGCAGCCAAGGCTTAAAAAATCGACCTGACCGCCAGCACCAATGGCCTTTTTCAAGCTATCCATCAGCGTGCCACGCTTTGCCAGACGCGCCAGTTCGCTCCGCGCTGAGGTTGCGAGCGTTGTTAGCGGTACGCGAATGTTCGCGTGTTTGTCGCCCATGAAGTAGGCTGTTCGCATGCCAAACAAGCTTGGTGTTGTGTAGAGCGGAAGCAGCATGGCTGGCTCAGCATTCAGCGTAAGCACAACAAGCAAGGGTTTGGCCGACGCGGCATGCTGGAAGGTGGAAAACCAAACCTTGCACCAATCTTCTCGTTGATACACAGCGCTAGTGCCCGATGCTTCAAGGGCTTGCCATGAGGCAGATGCGTCTTCGAAGCTCTCATAAATATGCACGGCCAAGCGCTGCTCACCGGCCCGCGAGGCAACAGAAGCGTTGCCGGTTTGCTGGTCGCTTTCGATCAAGCCGTCACTGCTTGTGCGTGCAAGAGTAGCTGATGTGTACATCCAGCTTTACTAGCCCCAAAAGTCTTTCGTCCCAGATAAGCTTTACCATGCAATGCAATGTCAGACGTTAAGCGTACAAAAACCCTTGTGCTGTAGTTAATTCAAAAAATATTGAACATGAGGGACTGGTGATGGCTTCCACACGCCTAAAACTGATGAAGGGCGCCCTTGGCGCCATGCATGCACTGCGTATGCACGATGTGCTGCGGCCTGTGGCACAAGGCATGGGCATGATTTTGACCATGCATCGCGTGCGCCCTGCTGGCCAGTTGGATGCGGAGCTTGGCGCCTATCCAGGGTTCAATCCCAATGGCTTGTTGGAGATAACGCCTGACTTTTTGGATGCCGCACTTGATGCGATTAAGGCGCAAGGCCTTGAGATTGTCAGCTTGGATGAAGCCATTGAGGCATTGCGCAACCCTGCAATCAAAACGACCCGCTTTGCTGTTGTGACATTCGATGATGGCTATATCGACAATCGCGACCATGCGCTGCCGGTGCTTGAGGCTCACGACGCACCAGCAATGATGTACATGCCCTCAACCTACCCGCAGGGCAAAGGTGAGTTGTGGTGGGTGGCTATCGAAGAGATGATACGCGCGGCAAGCGTTTTGGTGCGCCCTGACCAGCGAGACTTTGGCGCTGTTTCCGTGCGCACGGCTGAGGAAAAGCTTGCCTTCTACCTGGATTTCTATTGGGCGCTGCGTGCCATGGGCCAGGATGAGCAGCGCGCTTGTATCCGTGAAATGGCGGCTGATGAAGGCTACGACATGGATGCTCTGTGTCGGCGTGTTATTCTCTCAACGCCGGACTTTAAAGCCTTTGCCAAGCACACTCTGATCACCATTGGCGCACATACTGTGACACACCGCGCCATCGCACGACTTTCTCCGCAGGATGCCATGCTAGAAATGATTGAGGGTGCCGAATGGCTGGAAAAAACGCTGGGACAACGCCCTGAGCATTTTGCTTTCCCCTATGGTGATCCAGGTTCGGCTGATCAACGAGATTATGGCTTAGCGCGCGAGGCAGGGTTTGCCTCGGCCGTCACAACCCGCAAGGGCATGCTGTTTGCCGAGCATAAAGACCATCTGTTTGGTTTGCCGCGGGTGTCGCTAAATGGTGATTATCAGCAGCAGCGCTACATTGAGCTGTTCACCTCAGGCGCGCCGTTCCTTCTGGCAAACAAGTTTAAAAAAGTTGCCTAATACACACCTTACCTAGCGAGCGGGTTGATCTGGCTTCATCATCCACTTGATGATGATCATAGCTGGAAAGGCCCAGGCGCAGCCGGTGACCAGGTAATAGAACACCGAAAACACTTGTGATGCATCTTCCAGCAGCCAAACACCAAGCAGCATAATCACCAGCGCATAAACGACGATAAAGCCGATAAGCGCAAAGGTGCCGATGATGTTGCGCGAACGCATTGTTAGGGCCATGGCAGTTTCATCCGGTCGTTGAGTGCGGTCGTTGAGAGAAGGTCTGCAGCGGACACATAAGCCAGCGGGCATGAGCTGCAAGTGCAATTCTGGCATCTGCGGCACCGAGCCGCAAAGCGCAGGGCTAGGCAGAATGAGGGTGTGGAGGCATAACCGCGCCATCATCAACAGCCAAAAGCGCACCATGGCCACTCAGTCTGCCAGCCCTGATCTCCAAGTCAACGCACCTGCGGTCGATCTCTATCGGCCCGTACGCACATGGCTTTGGTGTGTGGCGGCTTTGGTGTTCTTGATGGTCTTTGTTGGCGGTGCAACGCGGCTCACCGACTCTGGCCTTTCCATCACCGAATGGCGTCCCATCACTGGCGCCATCCCGCCGCTCAGCGCGGAAGGTTGGGAAGCGGAATTGGAAAAATACCGCCAGATACCGGAATATCAACGGATCAACCGCGGCATGTCGATGGCGGAGTTCCAGTTCATTTATTGGTGGGAGTGGGGCCACCGCTTCCTCGGTCGCCTGGTTGGCTTGGCCTTTGCTGTGCCGCTTGTCTGGTTTGCCGTGCGCAAGGCCCTGCCGTCCAAATCCATGCCCAAATTGCTCGGCCTCTTGGCCCTGGGTGGTCTTCAGGGCGCCATTGGCTGGTGGATGGTCGCCTCCGGCCTCACCGAACGTGTGGATGTGAGCCAGTATCGCCTGGGCGTACACCTCACCATGGCGGCCATCATCTTGGCGGCTATCGCTTGGGTTGCCCAAAGCATGAAGCCTATTGAACCGGCATTGGCCGATAGGCAGAAAAGCAGAAATGGGCAGGCAGCAACGGGCGCTACCATGGCGACGCTGCTTAGTGCGTTTGTGCTTCTTCAAATTTTTCTTGGCGCTTTGGTGGCCGGGCTTGATGCGGGGCTTACCTACACCACGTGGCCGCTGATGGATGGCGATTTTATTCCGCCTGCCGCGAAACTGTTTGTGCAATCGCCGTGGTACATAAACATGGGTGAGAACGTGCTGACCGTACAATTCATTCACCGCATGGGCGCTTATGCGCTCATTGGCTTTGCCATTTTCCATGCCCTGCGCATGCGCCGCGTTGCTGCTGATCGTAAAGATGCAAAAATGGCAAGCGCACTGGTGATCGCGCTGTTTGTGCAGATGCTAATCGGCATTGTTACACTGCTCACCCAAATTGAAATGGAGTGGGCGCTCATTCACCAGTTCTGGGCATTTGTGATTCTTGTAGTCAGCGTGTTGCATGTCGCACGCTTGCGTGGCCATGGCCATTTGCCCACGGTTCAGACAGCATAAAAAAGCCAGCGCTACACAAGGCAGCGCTGGCAATTGGCCTTCAGGGAAATGCGTTACCGCTTAGCCGAGGGCAAGTGCTTGATCGAGATCAGCGATAATGTCGGCTGCATCTTCAATACCCACCGAAACACGAACTGTATCTGGCGCAGCGCCAGCAGCTATTTTCTGATCGTCCGAAAGCTGGCTATGCGTGGTCGATGCTGGGTGAATGATCAGTGAGCGCGTGTCGCCAATATTGGCAAGGTGAGAGAACAGCTTGGTGCCTTCTACCAGCTTCACGCCAGCTTCGTGCCCGCCTTTCAGACCAAAGGTGAACACAGCACCACCGCCCTTAGGCGAGTATTTCTGCTGCAACTCATGATATTTATCGCCAGGCAGGCCTGCGTAAGAAACCCACGCCACTTTGTCATGGTTTTGCAGGTGCGTTGCCACTTCCAGCGCATTGGCGCAGTGCTTTTCCATGCGCAGAGGCAGGGTTTCAAGGCCGGTCTGGATGAGGAAGGCGTTGAAGGGAGAGATTGCCGGACCAAGATCACGTAGGCCAAGCACGCGGCAGGCAATAGCGAATGATATGCCGCCAAGCGCCTCGTGCAACTTCAGACCATGATACTCGGGCAGTTCCTGCGAAAGCTTGGGGAACTTATCCGATGCGGACCAATCGAAATTGCCACCATCAACGATGATGCCACCCATGGAGTTGCCGTGGCCGCCAATGAACTTGGTCAGCGAGTGCAGTACAATGTTTGCGCCATGCTTGATCGGTTGCACCAGATAAGGCGTTGCCATCGTGTTATCCACGATCAGCGGGATGCCATGCTTGTTGGCAATATCGGCAATGGCTTGAATGTCTGTCACCACACCGCCGGGGTTGGCGATTGACTCAATGAAGATCGCTTTGGTTTTGGGCGTAATTGCCGCTTCAAACGAAGAGACATCATCGCTATCGGCCCAGGCAACGTTCCAGCCAAAGCTTTTGAACGAGTGATTGAACTGGTTGATTGACCCACCATACAGCTTCTTAGCTGCAACAAATTCATCGCCTGGCTGAAGCAGTGTGTGGAACGCGATAAGCTGTGCGGAGTGACCTGACGCAACCGCTAACGCTGCAGAACCACCCTCAAGCGCGGCAACGCGTTGCTCCAACACATCCTGCGTTGGGTTCATAATGCGGGTGTAGATGTTGCCAAACGCTTTGAGGCCAAACAGGTTGGCAGCATGTTCCGTGCTTTCAAACTCAAACGCCGTGGTCTGATAAATCGGTGTTGCGCGGGCGCCAGTGGTTGGGTCGGCTTGGCCGCCTGCATGCACAGCAAGTGTGCTGAAGCCTTGTGGCTGATCGCTCATGATTGATCCTCGTTCTGTTATATGGAGGCGACAGGGAAGCCGCGCGTTCTGAATATCGAATGTATGTTCTTTATATAGAACGATACATAAGGTCAATCGCAGAATCTAACAGTGATATTGTGTGGTATATAAATACCGCATTTATAGTGCGCTGAAAAACAACAAGAAAATTGGCATTCTGCTGCTTGACCAACAGCAGCGCTGTCCGTATAGACAGGCTAACTTCCCTGGCATTATGTGCTGGTGGAGTACCGTATTTTCCAAAATCGGCCATCTACGCACACTATCTAACGCGAAGAAGCGTTGGCAGAGCATGGTTTGGCTGTTTGACGAACAGGACAAGAAACCCATGAAAACCTATTCAGCGAAAACCGCTGAGGTGGAAAAAAAGTGGATCATTATAGACGCTGAAGGCCTTGTGGTCGGGCGTCTTGCTTCCATTATTGCCACCCGCTTGCGCGGCAAGCACAAGCCAACATTCACCCCGCACATCGATTGCGGTGACAATGTTATCGTGATCAACGCCGACAAGGTGATCTTCACCGGACGCAAGCGCGAAAACAAAAAATATTATTGGCACACCGGTTATCCCGGCGGCATCAAAGAGCGCACAGCCAAAGCCTTGCTTGAGGGTCGTTTCCCCGAGCGTGTGGTGGAAAAAGCTGTTGAGCGTATGTTGCCACGCGGCCCACTTGGTCGGCAGCAATTGTCCAATATGCGCGTCTATGCCGGCGCAGAGCACCCCCATGAAGCGCAACAGCCAGACGTGCTGGACGTGAAAGCGTTGAATGCGAAAAACAGCCGGAGGGCTGCATAATGAGCGATCAAATTACATCTCTTGAAGATCTTGGTGGCGCGATGGGCGTTGCACCCGGTGAAGGCGCTGATGTGCCAGTAACGGATGCTGCACCGGTGCACGTTCAAAAAATTGACGAGCAGGGCCGTGCCTATGCCACTGGTAAGCGTAAAGACGCTGTTGCCCGTGTATGGGTTAAGCCAGGTACAGGCACGATCACGGTCAATGGCCGCGATTTCTCAACATATTTTGCTCGCCCAGTGCTGCAGATGATTGTGCAGCAGCCACTTATCGCTGCTGCCCGCGACGGTCAGTTTGATATTGTTGCGACTGTAAAAGGCGGCGGACTTTCCGGCCAAGCTGGTGCGGTGCGTCACGGTATTTCCAAAGCGCTCACCTACTATGAGCCAGGCCTGCGCGGTATTCTAAAAGCTGGTGGGTTCCTCACACGCGATAGCCGCGTTGTGGAACGTAAGAAATACGGTAAAGCGAAAGCCCGTCGTTCGTTCCAGTTCTCCAAACGCTAGCGTTTCGCGCTTTTTGCAAGTTTCGGCGGGGCGCATCCTTTGCGTCCCGCTTTTTTGTTTTAAGTGTTTTGCGGTTTAGCTCGGGCCACTTTATCGCAATTCGCGTTCGACCTTCGGGAGAGGCAGCGAATTGCGATAAAGTGGCAACGTAAAACATGACAGGGCCTTTTCTTATGACCAAAACCATCAAAACCGCCGTTCTTGGTGCCTCTGGTTACACCGGTGCCGATGCCATGCGGCTTGCACTGCGCCATCCGAATCTGGAGCTTGTGGCGCTCACCGCCAACACCCATGCCGGTAAGCCGGTGGGCGATGTGTTTGAGCATTTGCGCGGACTTGATCTGCCCATGCTCACCACGCTGGATGAGGTGCACTGGGTTGGCGTTGATCTGGTCATCTGTGCGCTGCCCCATGGCACAACGCAGGCAACCACCAAAACCATTCGCGCAGAAAATCCTGACTGCGTGGTGGTGGATATGTCCGCCGATTTTCGTATTCGCGACGTGGACACCTACGCGCAGTGGTATGGCATTCCTCATGGCGCGCCCGAGCTTCAGGGGCAGGCGGCTTACGGGCTATCGGAGCACAATCGCGAGGCGATTGCAGGCGCCAAGATTATTGCGTGCCCTGGATGTTTTCCTACCGCCGCGCTTACCGCGCTTATTCCGCCACTGGCGGCCGGGCATATCCAGGCAAATGACATCATCATCGACGCCAAGACTGGGCTTTCAGGTGCGGGCCGGGGCCTGAAGCAAGGCATGCTCTTTGCGGAGGCGGGCGAGGGCACGTCTCCCTATGGCATTGGTCATCACCGGCATATGCCGGAGATTGAGCAGGAACTTTCCAAAGCCTCTGGCCAAGGGATCACGGTTGGTTTCACCCCGCATTTGGTGCCAATGGCACGCGGCGAGCTGCTCACTTGTCATGTGAAACTTAACGACGGAGCGAGCGTCGATGATGTGCGTGCCGGTCTTGCCGCGCGCTATTCTGACGAGCCTTTTGTGCTGGTGCTGGATGAGGGACAAATCCCCAAAACGCAGAATGTGCGTGGGTCCAACATGGTGCATATCGGCGTGTTTGCCGACCGCCTACCGGGCCGTGTGATCATCATCGCAGCGCTGGATAATCTGGTGAAGGGTTCGGCTGGCCAGGCGCTGCAAAACGTCAACATCGCGTTTGGTTTTGAAGAGACTTTGGGCCTGGAGCAAATCGCGCTCTTCCCCTGATCTTTTTTGGCTGCGTTTTCGCACGCAAAACTGGCGCACACTTTCGGTAAAAATGCTCTAGGGCTTGAACGGCTCCATGCCCGCGCGGGCCAGCTCGTCTGCGCGCTCATTCATCTCGTCACCGGCATGGCCTTTAACCCAGTGCCACGTAACGTCATGATTCAGAATCTGAGCATCAAGCTGCTCCCATAAGTCTTTATTTTTAACGGGCTTTTTGTCTGCTGTTTTCCAGCCGCGCGTCTTCCAGTTTACCATCCATTTGGTAATGCCATCCTTCACGTAGGAGGAGTCTGTGTGCACGGCGACCGTGGATTTACGGGTTAAAGCGGCCAGTGATTGGATGGCAGCGGTTAGTTCCATGCGGTTGTTGGTCGTGTCTTCCTCCCCGCCCTTCAGCTCTTTTTCGTGGCCATTGAACGTGAGGATCGCGCCCCATCCGCCAGGACCGGGATTGCCTGAGCAAGCACCGTCGGTCCAAATTTCTACAAGCGATGTTTTAGTGTCAGTCAAAATCAAGACCATAAAAGCGAGCGTCATAAACGCCCTGGTGGAAGGCAAGCTTTGTGGCGTATTCGCGTGGGTTTTTCGGCACCACAAGCGCGCCCTCTGGCACGGTAAGCCAGTCGTTGAGCCGCGTCACCAGGAACCGAATGGATGCCCCACGTGCAAGCAGCGGCAGCGCATCAATTTCGCGCTGTTCCAGTGCGCGCACGCTTTGATAACCAGCCACCAGCGCGCGCGCCTTGGTAACATTGAAGGCAAAATCTGGCTCAAAACACCAGGCGTTGAGGCAGATCACCAAGTCGTAGGCATAGGCATCGGTGCACGCGAAATAGAAATCGATAAGGCCAGATACCTCATCCTGTAGGAAGAACACATTATCAGTGAAAAGGTCGGCGTGGATAATGCCAGAAGGCAGATCATGCGGCCACAGCTTGTCCATCTGATCAAGCTCGCGTCCCATGCGCGCACGCAGTCCCGGAAAAGCAGCGTCAGCAGCTTTTGCATCAATCCCATCATACACGCCGTGCCAACCGGCCAGCGATAGATCGTTGGCGCGCGGGGTTGGGAAGTCGGCAGTCGCCAGGTGAAACTTGGCAAGCACTTCGCCAAGTTTGCGGCAATGCTCTGCCCGTGGGCGTCTGATCGCCACACCATCCAAAAACGAGATAATCGTTGCCGGCCGTCCGCACAGCTCGCCCAGCACTGCGCCATCACGCTGGGGGATTGGCAGCGGACAGTTGAGGCCGCGATCAGCAAGATGTTTCATCAAATCCAGGAAGAACGGTAAATCGCCCGCATTCACCCGCTTTTCAAACAGCGTGAGAATGTAAGAGCCGACGCTAGTGCGCAGCAAAAAGTTCGTGTTTTCAACACCTTCAGCGATGCCCTTAAAGGCAAGAACTTCGCCCAAATCATAGTCGGTAAGGAACGCATCCAAGTCGGCGTCGCTGACATCGGTGTAAACGGCCATGAAAGTGGATCAGCCGTTCACAAAGCGCATATCATCGCGCGTTAGCTCTACATCACGAAGGGCGCGCTGAACTGGGAAAAGTTCAGTTTCTTGCGCTGTTTCAACAAGATCGAGCGATACACGGAATCGATCTTTGAAGCGATTGATCACCCCATCAATGAGTACTTCGGGCGCAGATGCCCCAGCCGACAGGGCCACCACATCGCCATCAGATACCGCATCCATCGGAATTTCTTCAGGCCCGGCAATTAGCAGCCCGCGCGAAGCGCCTGCGCGCTCAGCCACTTCCACCAAGCGTTTGGAATTGGAGGAGTTGGTAGCGCCAACCACCAAGAACAGATCACAGCCAGGTGCCGCAGCCTTTACGGCCTCCTGGCGGTTTGTGGTGGCGTAGCAAATCGATTCGCCCGCGGGGTCAGCAATGTCGGGAAACTTGGCTTTCAGCGCATTGATGACATCCATCGTGTCATCCACCGAAAGCGTTGTTTGCGTTACATAGCCCAGCGCTTGCGGGTTTGGCGGGGTATAGGCCGCAACATCGGCCAGCGTTTCTACCAGATCCACTGCGCCTGCGGGAAGCTGCCCCATAGTGCCAACAACTTCCGGGTGGCCAGCGTGGCCAACCAGCACAACCTGGCGGCCTAGTTTCATGTGCCGTGCGGCTTGTTTGTGTACCTTGGACACAAGCGGGCAGGTGGCATCAAAAAATTGTAGGTTCAACGCCTGCGCATGCTCTGGAACAGATTTGGGCACGCCATGAGCTGAAAAAATCACCGGAGCTTGCGAGCCAAGTGGAATTTCATCCAGCTCTTTGACAAAGATCGCGCCCTTTTCGCGCAAGCCATCCACCACGTACTTATTGTGCACAATCTCGTGGCGCACATAGACGGGCGCACCGTAGCGCTTCAGCGCCATGACCACCATTTGGATGGCACGATCAACACCAGCGCAAAACCCGCGCGGACCACAAAGGCGCAGCGTGATTGCAGGCATATCCGAACTTGATGGCACTTCATTCATGCCCTGTCCTAGCGTTTGTGGTGCGCTATGAAAAGACGAGATGGAAGGCTGCTGAGAAAAGGTCGCACAAAAGTCAGCAACAAAAGAGCGCTAGGGGATAGCGCGAGGCGTATTTGGCCCTACATTAGGTGGTAAATAGGAACCTCAAAAGGCCGATCCATGCGCTTTTCCAATCCGCTCTCTTTTATCGCTAAAACCGCAGCGACCGCTGCTTTGCTGGGTATGTTTGCAGCGTCGGCGTTTGCACAAGATGCTGCTCAGGAGGGCGATGATCTTTGTATGTTTGATACGATCATCGATTTGCGCACCGGCTTGCCTACTACAGCTGCGCGCCTTTTTGGTGAAGCAAGTACAACGCAGCTGGTGTTTTTGGGCGAGCGGCACGGAACCCCTGAGCATGTAACGCTGGCATCCTGCATTTTGGAAGCCAAAACAGGCAGCCGCCCGCCAGTGCTGGCGCTTGAGCATGTGCCAGCCAACAGCCAGCGTGACCTGGACGACTGGCGCCGCAACAGCCCCTTTGATGCTGACCTGTTTGCCGACCGAGTAGACTGGGAGAGCCTGGGGTGGCCTGATTTCAACATCTATCGCCCGCTGATTGAAACGGTTGGCGCATCGCGCGCTCATATTGTGGCAACGGATCAGCCACCCCTGGGCGCTGTGGGTGCATCGCTGGATGCGCTCATGGAAACTGCGCCGCGCTACGGATTGCAGAGCGAGGATATTGTGGAAGCTTGGGTGCCGGACATGATTGCCGGTCACTGCGGCTTGATCGACGAGGATGCGGCAGCCCGCATGGCCTTGGCCCAGATGGAGCGCGATCAGATTATGGCTGGGCGCCTGGTTGCCGGTCGTGGGCGCGGGCCATCAACGCTCTATTTTGGTGGAAAGGGCCATGTGCGCATGGATCGCGCCGTTCCTTATTTGATCGAGCGCACAGATCGCCCGCCCAGCATGCTGACCATTGCCGCGTATACACAAGATGAATGGGCAAGCGTGCTGGAAGCAGGGCCGGTGCGAGAGCAAGGTCTGAACGCGCTCTACGATATTGTTGTGGTCGCCGGTGTATCAAGCCCAACCGATGAGGCGCTGTGCGAGCAGATGCGCGCATTGATGGGCGGCTAAGCGTCGCTAATTTCCCAGTGTTCTGCGCAGCACCGATAACCAATTGCCGGTGCAGATCTTTTCGATCAAAGCGCTGCCATACCCATGCGCTTGCATGGCTTGGGTAAGCGCAGGCAGCCCCGAAACATCACCAATGTCTGCTGGCACCACCGCGCCATCAAAGTCTGAGCCCAGCGCCACATGATCTTCCCCCATACGGCTCATAAGATAGTCCAATTGGGCAAGGATTGCAGATAGGGGCGTGTCGCTGGTCATGCGGCCATCATCGCGCAAGAAAGCAGCGGCGAAGTTCACACCCACAACGCCACCAGATTCGGCTATTGCATCTAGCTGTTTGTCGGTGAGATTGCGCGCATGTGGGCATAATGCGTGCGCGTTGGAATGCGTGGCAACAAGGGGCGCATCGGTGAGCGTGGCCACATCCCAAAAGCCTGCCTCATTAAGGTGGGACAGGTCGACCAGGACTTTCAATGCGTTACAACGCTTGATCAGTCGCTTGCCATCGTCGGTGAGACCTGGGCCAATATCTGGCGAGCCTGGAAAGCGAAACGGCACACCATGGCCGTATCGCGTGGGCCGGCTCCACACTGGCCCTAATGAGCGTAAACCTTTCTCATACAGTTGATCCAGCACGGCAAAATCAGGGTCGATAGCCTCCGCGCCTTCCATATGCATGAGAGCGGCAATTTTGCCCTCTGCCATCGTGTCAGCAAGCGCTGCGGCGCTGGTGCAGATGGTGAGCGCGCGCTGGTCGTTCAGGGCTTGTAGCGTTTGAATTTGAATAAGAGCTGCGTGCAGCGCCTCACTTTGTGGCACCTCATTGGGTAAGGGCAGATCATAGCGCGGCGTATTCATTGCCTCATTAGGATCATTACTTTTGCCCGCGGGCTGCCCGCCGCGTTGTGAGTTCGGCACCCATATGGCGAAAAACCCACCAGCAAAACCGCCTGCTTTGGCCTTTTGCGCATCCAGATGGCCATTTGGCCTGCCCGCGATAAATGTTTTGACCGCCTTCACCCCGCCCGCCAAATAGAGTCTGGCAAGCAGATCATTGTGTCCATCAAAGATTTGAAACTGGTTCATAACGTCACCATCAAGCGTTCAAGACCATGGAAATGATAGGCATCTTTCAGCTCCGGCACGCCATCCAATGTAAGGTGTGGGAAGCGCGCAAAAAGCATGGGAATTGATGTGGCTATTTCCAAGCGCGCCAGCGCATGGCCAATGCAAAAATGGATGCCAGCACCAAACGCCACCTGCTTTACGGGCGTTCGCGTTGGGTCAAATAAGTCGGGATTTGTCACGGCGCGCGGATCTCGGTTCGCCATGCCAATATGCAGGCCAATCGTGTCGCCTTTTTTTAGGGGCACACCGTAAAGCGTGCACTCTTCCAGCACGTAGCGGCTAAACATGTGCAGCGGCGGTGTTTGCCGCAAAATTTCCTCTGTTAGCGCAGTGGGGTCAGCCAGCCATTGTGATCGCACATCAGGGCTCGCTTGCAGCAGCGTGCGCAAACCATTGCCGGTCGTGTGCACTGTGGCTTCATGCCCGGCATTCAGCAGCAGCACCGTGGTGGAGATGATCTCTTGCTCGCTCAAACGATCATCATTTTCGTGGGCGGTTATGAGATGAGAAAGAAGATCAGGTCCAGGGGAGGCCCGCCGCTTGGTAATTTCTGTACGCACGAAGGCTGTAAAGTCACGCGCGGCAGCATTAGCCGCCTCTTCTACCGCTTGGTCGCGGCCAAAGGCATACATACGCACCATCGTGTTGGACCAGTCGAGCAGTTGCGGCACGTGAACCAAATCAATGCCCAACATGCGGGCAATCACATTGCCAGCAATAGGTTGTGCAAAGTCTGCAATCAAATCCGCTATCTTGCCAAAGCCATTCATCGCTTTGTTGGTTTCCGCGGCAATGTCTGGCCCCAGCGTTTCTACATGGCGGGAGATGAAGGCCCGATTGATCAAACCGCGAAGACGCGTGTGATCAGGTGGTTCAAGTTCAAGCAAAGAGTGCGCATCTATGGCATCAAAATCGATCAAATGCGTTTGGCTTGGCGTTGGAAATGGCGCCTGGCGCCCAAGTCGTCTGTCACGGAACAGCGCGTTTACCGCGTCCAAGCCCCCAAACAACCACTGGCCATAAGCATCCCAATGCACCACTGGGCCATCGGGACCGCTTCCGGCATGAATATCGGCGTAGGTCGGGTAGGGATTTTGGACGAAATCAGGCTCGCGCGGGTTAAGGCGCAGCTGCTTGGTTGTGGCATCCAGTGAATACATCAAAACGGCTTAGACGCTGCAGCCGCAAAGAAAAAGGCCTGACTCAGTTAGGAGCCAGGCCATCGCACGATTGGCGATCAGTACACGCAGTTCTACTTCACAGGGAGGAGAATGCTTAGGCGTAATATCATGAGCAACCGCTGGTTGAGCCGCAGGTGTCGCACTTCAGGCAGGTGCCGTTACGCACCATGGTGAAGTTGCCGCACTCGCCGCAGTTTTCGCCCTCATAGCCTTTCATGCGGGCGATGGTGCGCTGCTCGGCAACGCTTTCCAGTGGTTTGGTTGCAGTGGTCGGGGCCAAAGCGGGGGTTATGTCGCCCGCCAACACCGGTTCTGGTGCAAGCTGCACCGCCGCTGCCGTTGCCACCGCCGCTGAGGATTGCGAGGCCGTTACAGTGCCGGGTGCGGGAGCAAAACCTGCTGCCGAACCACCCACAACTTGTAGGCGTTCAGCTACTTTGCCACGCACAAGACCAGCTGACACGATGGAATTGGCCGATGGTTTTTCCGCATCTTCGCCTTTGCCAAGTGTGGTTGCACCAGCCTCATCTGGCTGAACGTGGGCCAGGTCATAGCGACCCAGATACGACACGGCCAACTCGCGGAAGATGTAATCAAGGATCGACGTTGCGTTCTTGATCGTCTCATTGCCCTGCACCATGCCAGCCGGCTCAAACCGGGTGAAGGTGAAGGCATCAACATACTCTTCCAGTGGCACGCCATATTGCAGGCCAAGCGAGATGGCGATGGCAAAGTTGTTCATCATCGCACGGAAGGCAGCGCCCTCTTTGTGCATAACGATAAACACTTCGCCCAGACGGCCATCTTCATATTCGCCAGTGGTCAGATACACTTTGTGGCCACCAACGCGGGCTTTCTGGGTGTATCCTTTGCGCCGATCTGGCATCTTCTCGCGAAGGCGAACTTCCTTCTCCACGATCCGCTCTTCAATGATCCGTTCAATGATCTTTTCGGCCACCTTCTCAGCGCGCAATGCCTGAGGTGCCGCGATGATGGCTTCTGCTGCGTCTTCAGCCTCATCATCATCGTCATTGTCGGCCAGCAATTGCGAGTTTAGCGGCTGCGATAGCTTGGAGCCATCGCGGTAAAGCGCGTTGGCTTTGAGTGCCAGCTTCCACGAGAGCATGTAGGCGCTCTTACAATCTTCCACTGTGGCTGCGTTTGGCATGTTGATGGTTTTGGAAATTGCACCCGAGATGAACGGCTGCGCTGCCGCCATCATATGAATGTGACTTTCCACCGACAGGAAGCGCGTGCCCTTCTTGCCGCATGGGTTGGCGCAATCAAACACCGCATAGTGCTCTTCCTTCAGGTGCGGGGCACCTTCCAGGGTCATCGTGCCGCAAACATGCTCGTTCGCCATGGCGATCTCATCAGCATCAAAGCCAAGCGCCGACAGCATATCGAACGTCGGATCGTTGAGCTGCTCATCTGTGTAGCCAAGCTCACCGATGGCGATATCATCGCCAAGGGTCCAGCGGTTGAACACGAATTTGATGTCGAAGGCCGAGGCCAGTGCACCATCAATCTTCTTGATGGCATCATCTGAGAAGCCGCGTGCTTTGAGCGAAGCATTGTTGACACCAGGCGCCTGCGCTAGCGAGCCATGGCCGACGGCATAAGCTTCAATTTCGCCAATTTCTGCTTCGCTGTAGCCCATTACGCGGAGCGCTTCTGGCACAGCTTGGTTGATGATTTTGAAATAGCCACCACCGGCAAGCTTCTTAAATTTCACCAGCGCAAAGTCAGGCTCAATGCCGGTTGTGTCACAGTCCATAACCAGGCCAATTGTGCCTGTTGGCGCGATCACAGTTGCTTGCGCATTGCGGTAGCCATGCTCGCCGCCCAGCGCCACGGCCTTATCCCACGCTGCCGTAGCGTGCTCGATCAGGCGTTTATCAGGGCAGTTGGCGTGATCCAGTGGAACTGGGTTCACAGACAAGCCTTGATAGCCTTCACTGCGGCCAAGGGCTGCCTGGCGGTGATTGCGCATAACGCGCAGCATATTGTCTGCATTGGCTTCATAGCCGGGGAAGGGGCCAAGCTCCTTGGCCATCTCAGCCGACGTTGAATAGGCAACACCGGTCATGATTGCTGTCAAGGCACCACAAATGGCGCGCCCCTCATCTGAATCATAAGGGATGCCGGAGGTCATCAGTAAGCCGCCAATATTGGCATAGCCAAGGCCCAGCGTGCGGTATTCATAGGAAAGCTGTGCAATCTGCTTGGATGGGAACTGTGCCATCGCCACAGAGATTTCCAACACCATCGTCCACAAGCGAACGCCATGCTCATAGGCCTTGATGTCGAATGTTTTCTGCGCGCCGCTATCGCTCGCCTCATTAAATTGAAGCAGGTTGAGTGAGGCAAGGTTGCAGGCTGTATCGTCCAAGAACATATATTCTGAGCATGGATTGGATGCACGGATGCGCCCGCCCGCTGGCGATGTGTGCCAGTCGTTCATGGTTGTGTTGAAGTGCAAACCTGGGTCGGCCGATGCCCATGCAGCGTGGCCGATCTTTTCCCACAAATCTTGCGACTTGACGGTTTTGTGCACATCACCCGTGGTGCGCTCGATCAGATCCCAATCACCGTCTTGCTCAACCGAGCGCAAGAAGTCATCGGTGATCGAAACTGAGTTGTTGGAGTTCTGGCCGGCAACGGTGCCATAGGCTTCTGAATCCCAGTCAGTGTCGTAGGTGGAGAATTCAATCTCTTTGTAGCCCTGGCGTGCAAACTGGATAACGCGAGCAATGTAGTTTTCAGGCACCAACGCCTTTTTAGCAGCACGCACTTCGCGTTTCAGCGCTGGGTTTTTTGTCACCTCAAAGCAGTCGCCATCTTCGCCTTCGCAGTTCACGCAGGCCTTCATGATCGCGGTCATGTGCTTTTTGACAACTTTGGAACCGGTGACCAGGGCAGCAACTTTCTGCTCCTCTTTCACCTTCCAATCGATGTAGGTTTCAATGTCTGGGTGATCGACATCCACCACCACCATTTTGGCGGCGCGGCGTGTCGTGCCGCCAGACTTGATGGCACCAGCAGCGCGGTCGCCAATTTTCAGGAAGCTCATTAAGCCGGACGACTTGCCGCCGCCTGATAATTTCTCGCCCGATCCACGAAGCTGTGAGAAGTTAGAGCCTGTGCCCGAGCCATATTTGAACAGGCGCGCTTCACGCACCCATAGGTCCATAATGCCGCCCTCATTCACCAAGTCATCGCCAACGCCCTGAATAAAACAGGCATGGGGCTGTGGATGCTCATAAGATGAGGTGGATTTGGTCAGTTCACCAGTATCTGGATCCACATAATAGTGTCCCTGGCCTGGGCCATCGATACCGTAAGCCCAGTGCAGACCAGTGTTGAACCATTGTGGGGAGTTTGGTGCAACGCGCTGTGTGGCCAGCATGAAGGCAAGCTCATCGCGGAAGGCCAGCGCGTCTTCTTCACTGTTGAAATAGCCGCCCTTCCAACCCCAATAGGTCCATGTTCCCGATAGACGATCAAACACTTGGCGGGAATCACGCTCTGGGCCATAGCGCTCATCTTCAGGCAGCTCGGCCAGCGCATCTTCGTCGGCAACGGAGCGCCACAGCCAAGAGGGAACAGAATTCTCTTCAACCTTTTTCAGGCGCGCAGGCACACCGGCTTTGCGGAAATATTTCTGCGCAATGATGTCGCTGGCAACTTGGCTCCACGTGTCGGGCACGTGAATGTCTTTCAATTGAAAAACAATGGAGCCATCGGGATTGCGAATCTCGCTGGTTGCTGTGCGGAAGGTAAGATCCGCATAGGCTGATTGCCCTGCTTTGGTAAAATGCCGCGCGACATGCATGGTATTGATGCTCCTATTAGCCCTTTGGTCGTCACACTTGGTTCAACGCATTGTGGCTTGCCCCAGTCTGCATATCTTGATGCAGGCACCTCAAGCCCGGCCTTAATGGCCAACGTCGATTCCGTCGGTTATTAGCCACATCACACTAGATATGGTGTGTAAACAAGAAATTAACACCATATATTGATCATGCTGGCCGCAAGGAAGGGTTTCGCTACGGAAGGCAGCAAAGCAAGTCAAACCTATTTGGCGGGTGCGCATTAGAAATTGGTGTTAAAAGGCCCAGAACACCTGAACCTCATTACTCAACATAACCAGAAGTACCGAGTCGCAGATGCTGGTCAAGCTCGATATGCGGGAAAAGACGTAGATTGGGCTTATCCACGGGATGGGTGTGGACAAGATCAGTTTATCCAGTGCGCAACCCAACATGAGGTGTAGGGGGTAACCATTAGCTACAACTGATAGACGGTTTTGGCGAGGCAGTTTCAACGTCTTCAGCTGCCAGTGCTGGTTGTGGCTTAAGCGAAGGGCGCGCTGGACAGGCCCGCGCATTCAAGGCAAACAGCATCCATCCCACTCCTGTTTTCGGATCGATGATGAAACAGTTTTTCTTGCGCTTCTTCACCTGGTGGCATGGCAACACCTTTGGCACCATGCTCTTCACCGCCCGCAAAGGCGAGCGTGTGGGTGAAGATGAAATGGGCAATGTCTATTACCGGGCCGATGTTGCGCCATTGGGTGAGCGTCGCTGGGTGATTTACAAAGGCGAGGTTGATGCCTCTGCTATTCCACCGGGCTGGCATGGTTGGATGCACAAAAAGACAGACGTGCCACCAACTGAAGATGGCTATGTGGCAAAGTCTTGGGAACTGCCCCACAAACCCAATTTAACGGGTATGCCAGGCGCCTATCGGCCAGACGGCTCAATTCTGACCCCAGCCAAGCGTCCCGCTGCCACTGGCGACTATGAGGCGTGGTCACCAAACGACTGATTGGCCATTAGCGCTGTTGCTGCACTAGGCAATTAGCATCGAATCGCCACAATGTGCCGACACGTCTTACGGGCGGTTTGGCAACCGATGGCAAAACGCTCTGCATGGCACGTATGTCCCAACATTTGAGATTTTGATGCGCTCTCTCGCTCTCCTGCTTCTTGCTCTTCTCGCTCCGGTTAGCTTTTTGTCCTCACCAGCTTCGGCCCAGACAGAAGCACCTGTACTGCGCAATGAGCACCAGATTGCGCTGTTTGCGGGCCTGGATAAAATCACCGGCGAACTGCACACATTTTATGTGTTTGTCGACGAGACCGTGCAGTTTGGTGCGCTACAGCTTACCCCCAGAGTTTGTTATGACCGTCCACCGTCAGAACCAGAGCGTACAACTGTGTTTTTGGAAGTGGATGAGCTGACGCTTGACCGTCGTATTCGTCGCATCTTTACCGGTTGGATGATTGCCGAAAGCCCTGGCCTCAATGCGATCGATCATCCGGTTTATGATGTGTGGCTGACCGGTTGTAGTGATACAGCGCCGGGTACACCGGAAGCTTCCCAGCAGTAAAAATCAGCCTCTGCGTCCACGGCATTACGCAACTTCGCGCGGTAGTCCTCGGCAGGAATTTCCGTGGCACCAAACTGTTTCAGATGGTCGGTGATGAACTGCGTATCTAGCAGCGTAAAGCCGCCGGCCAACATGCGTCCCACCAAATGCACCAAAGCGACCTTTGAGGCATCGCGCTCTTGGCTGAACATGCTTTCGCCAAAAAACGCAGCGCCCATCGAAACACCGTAAAGCCCGCCAACCATAGCGCCATCACGCCAAACTTCTACGGTGTGGCAATGCCCACGGTTAAACAGCTCGCCGTAAATTGTGCGAATGTCAGCATTGATCCAGGTAGAGGCTCGGCCAGGCGAGCTGGCGCTACAGCCATCAATCACGCCTTCAAAGTCGCTATCGATCCGGATTTCGAAAACATCCTGCCGAACGGTGCGTGCTAAACGGCGAGGGACGTGAAATTGATCAAGCGGGATGACCCCACGCATAGGCGGATTGACCCAGAAGACTGACGTGTCCTCTGCATCCTCGGCCATCGGAAAAAAGCCGACCTCATAGGCCTGTAGCAGCAGGTCGGGCGTAATGATCTCAGCCATCAGGGCGCACGTGCGGCAGGTTAATGGCCCTGCGCTTCCAACCAACGCTCCAACCAGTGGATGGAGTAATCGCCATTGCGCACATCTGTTTCGCGCACCAAGCGGCGGAAAAGCGGCAAGGTGCTATCCACACCGGAGATAACAAACTCATCCAGCGCCCGCGCCATACGGTTGATGCAGGCCTCACGGGTTTCACCGTGAACAATCAGTTTGCCGATCAGGCTGTCATAGTAGGGCGGGATCACATAGCCCTGATAAACGGCCGAATCCACACGCACACCAAGCCCACCAGAGGGGTGAAACGCCTCGATCATGCCAGGCGAGGGGCGGAAGCTTTCAGGGTGTTCGGCGTTGATGCGCACTTCAATGGCATGACCAGAGAAGGTTACATCATCTTGGCTCACCGACAGGCCAAGCCCAGCGGCAACGCGTAACTGTTCAGCCACCAGGTCCAGACCTGTAATAGCCTCGGTTACTGGATGCTCAACCTGCAGGCGGGTGTTCATCTCGATGAAATAGAACTCGCCGTCCTCGTACAGAAACTCAATTGTGCCGGCACCTGAATAGCCAAGGTCTGCAATCGCTTTAGCGGAAACTGACCCGATCTGCTCACGCTGCTCTGGCGTAATGACGGGCGAAAGCGCCTCTTCCCACACCTTTTGGTGGCGGCGCTGCAGCGAGCAATCCCGCTCGCCCAAATGGATCGCTTTGCCCATGCCATCGCCAAACACCTGCACCTCAATATGGCGTGGGTTTTGCAGATATTTTTCCATGTAAAGTGCATCATCGCCAAAGGCCGCACGGGCCTCTGCGCGCGCAGTGTTCACCGCATCGGCAAGCTCATCAGCGTTCTTGGCAACCTTCATGCCGCGGCCACCACCGCCAGCGGAGGCTTTGACGATCACCGGAAAGCCCATCTCGTCGGCCACCTGGCGCGCCTCTTCTACCGAGCGTAGCTCACCTTCTGAGCCTGGCACAACAGGGATTCCGAGGCGTTTCACTGTGGTTTTGGCGGCAATTTTATCGCCCATCACTTCAATATGTTCAGCTTTGGGGCCAATGAAGGTGATGTTATGGGCTGCCAGAATTTCAGAGAATTTCGCGTTTTCCGACAAGAACCCATAGCCGGGGTGCACAGCATCGGCGCCAGTGATTTCACAGGCGGCCAAAATCTGCGGAATATTCAGGTAGCTATCGAGCGCATCAGGCGGGCCAATACACACGCTCTCATCGGCCAAGCGCACATGCATGGCATGGGCATCAGCGGTGGAGTGGACGGCAACCGTGCCAATGCCGAGCTCTTTGCAGGCGCGCAGAACGCGCAGGGCAATCTCACCACGATTGGCGATCAGAACTTTCTTGAACATGCCGAAACTCCGCGTGCCGCTTATGCGATGATGACCAGGGGCTCGCCAAATTCGACAGGCTGTTTGTCGCCAACCAATATTTCCTGCACCACGCCAGACATGGTGGACGGGATCTGGTTCATTGTCTTCATCGCTTCAACGATCAAAAGCGTTTGGCCTTCGCGCACTGTGTCGCCCACTTTGATGTAGGCCGCTGCGCCAGGCTCTGCCGAAAGATAGGCAGTGCCTACCATGGGGGAGCGAACAGCCTCGCCGTCGCTCGTTGCTGCGCCGCCGCTAGCTGGTGCAGCAGGCGCACCAGTTGGAGCTGGCACAGGCGTTGCCATTACGGCAGCCGGAGCCGCCACATGTGCGCTGTGGGTAACAGGGGCTGGTGTGCGCGCCACGCGAATGCGCATCGCGTCTTGCTCAACCTCAATCTCGGTAAGGTCAGTCTCATTGAGCAGCAGGGCAAGCTGGCGGATAAAATCCTGATCGATCATAGACTTGGACTTTGACATGGATACTCTTTCACTCAACAAAACCTCAGCGCATCAAAATTGGGGCGCGGATAGAACGAGACGGTAGGAGACATAGTTGGCGGGGTATAGCCGCTCATAGTCCAATCGTCCACACACTCTTGATGCTTGCTTTGAGCATATGGTTACGCATCAATCAGATCGGCTAAAGCGGTTAGTGCCAGCCGGTAACCGGTGGGACCAAGCCCTGCGATAATGCCTTTAGATGCCATCGCTGTGTAGCTTGTGTGCCGAAACGCCTCGCGCGCATGAATATTGGAGATATGCACCTCAATCACCGGTAGTTCGCTGGCTTTGATCGCATCATGCAAGGCTATAGATGTGTGGCTTAGACCACCAAAATTGCAAATTATCCCATCAGCCAGCCGCCGTGCTTCATGCACCCAGTCAATCAGCACGCCCTCATGGTTGGATTGGCGAAAATCCACATCCAAATCCAAATCGCTGGCATGGTCGCGGCACATGGCGTCCAAATCGTCCAGCGTCTCGTGGCCATAAATGTGCGTTTCGCGTTGCCCAAGCAGGTTAAGGTTGGGTCCGTTGAGTATGAAAACCGTGGCCATCAGGGCCTCCTGGAAGTCTCCCAGCCATATATGAGAAGGCGGGAATGCGAATCGACTAGAGCGCCGCCAGGCGCTCGCGCTCAGCTTGGATGGCCTGGGACAGGGGGTCAAATCCAACCGCGCCCATCAGCCGTTGATCACCCAAAATAAAGGCTGGCGTGCCGCGAATGTTGAGCTGCTCGGCCAATTCATAAGCCTGCGCAATGGGCAGCATAAGCTCTGGGTTATCCAGTGCCAAATCCAGTGCAATTTCACTGGCGCCAAGCTCCAGCGCCACTGACCGTGCCAGAGAGGCATCAGCTGGCGCGCTGTCTTCGCTCATCATCCTGTTGATAAAGGCTGCCATATCTCCGCCAATCGCACGGTAGGCAACAGCGACTTGTGAAGCTTCCAGCGATCCTTGGCCAAGAACGGGAAAGTCTTTCACCAAAACGCGCACATCATCATGTTCGGTAATCAGGCGCATCACATCTTGATGGGCGCGTTTACAGAACCCGCAATTGTAATCGAGGAATTCCACCAGAATGACGGCGCCATCTGGATTGCCCATCACGCTTGCATGCTCAGCGGAAAACAAAAGATCAGCATTGTCGGCAATAACTTGCGACATTTGCATCTCTTCAGCGGAGGCGCGGCCAGCCTCCAATGCTGCAATCGCTTCTTCCAGTATCTCTGGGTCATCAAGCAGCGCTTGGCGCACAAATGCAATTGCGCCTGCACGATCGTTGGCTGCAAGCTCCGCCAACCCAGTTTCTCGTGCTGGTGCCGATGGCGCATCTGCGTGAGGGGCCTGTGCAGCCTGGGGTGCAAGTTGGGGTGCAAGCTCCAGCGGAGCTGTCACAGCCTGTTGGACCACCACATCATCAATACCGGCCACCGTGTGGCTATCTCCAAAGCTGCTGGTGGGCGCAGAGGTCGAAAGGGCATACACCCCCGCTGCCAGTGGCGCGGCGACCATGGACACAAAGGCAATCGCATACAGAGGGCGTGACATGAAGCAATCCTAGAAATTTTAACAAAGCGTCAGCGGCATTTAACCGTCGTAGGCCAAAATATCAGCCGCGCGCAACCAACCGGTCGATCCACGCGGTAGGTTTTGCTGGGCGCGGGCGGCAAAGCCCTTGGCACCCTGGATATCGCCGCGTGCAAAGGCCTCTAGCCCGGAGGCAAGCTGCGCCATGGCGGTGTCGCCACTGCGCGCATAGGCTTGGCCAAGAAAACGGTAGCCAAAGGCAAGACTCGTATCATTGGCAAGGCCTCGTTCTAGCTGGCCAATGGCAGTGGCAAGCAGGCCATCATCGCCGGTTTCCACCAGCGCCGCCCCATAATACACCCGCAAAATGTTCATGCTGGGCGCCAGTTCCAGTGCACGGGCCCAGCTTTGCGCCGCATCGCGTGGGTTGCCACTTTCAAACTGAACTGTGCCGCGCGCTTCCCAGAAAAAGGGATTGGATGGCTGGCTTGAAATCAGTTGATCAAGCTGGCTCACCGCCTGGCGCGGCGAACCTGTGCGCCCCTCCGTTAGTGCGCGGGCATAGCGCGCGGGCAGCGAAGTATCTGAGCTTGGGAAGCGGCGCATAACGGTGCGTTCCCCTTCGAGCATGGCTGTGAGCCGCGCTTTGGCCATATCATGGGCCAGTTGCAATTGGGCAGAATCGCGCTGATTGAAATGCGGGCTTCGCTGCGCCAGCGCTTCAATTTGGTTGATCCTGTCGCGCGCCATTGGGTGCGAGCGGGCATAGGGATCAATAAAGCGTCCGGTGAACATCGTTTGGTCAGCAAAGCGTTCAAACACGCGCAGCATGCCGGCAGCTGATTGGTTGGTCGCGTTAAGATAGGTGATCGCGGCACGGTCAGCTGACAGTTCTTCACTGCGCTGATAGGTAAGCAGCGAGCGTTGCGCTGCCGTTTGGCCGCCCAAAACGATGCCTTGGCCAATCTGTGCGGCCTCGCTATTGCCCGTGCCAACAGCAGCCGCCATCGCCGCAGCACCGGCCAGCATGGTAACAGCGGAAATGATCTGCGAACGCGAAAGCTGTTGGCGAAGCCGGGTAAGGTGGGCACCGGCCAAATGGCCAGTTTCATGCGCAAGCACGCCAATCACCTCATTGGGCGTATCAGCCTGCATGATCACGCCAACATTGATGAAGATGCGCCGTCCATCAGCAACAAAGGCATTAAAATCACGGTCGTTGACCAAGACGATCTGCACCGAGTCGCCACGAATGCCCGCAGCGCGCAAAATCGGCACAACATAGGAAGCAACCAGCGCCTCAACCTCAGCATCGCGCAGCACTGAAATTTGTCGCTGAGCCTGCGCTGCAGTGGCTGCAATCTGCGCCAAAATAAGCACACTGCAAATGATCCAAAGTCGCGTAAATGCAAGCAGTGAAACGGTGGGGCGGATAGAAGAACTGTTCATGGCATCACACTGATTGGTGCAAGCGGCAGGATTGCGGCAAAGCAGACTTGGTACAAACATTTGGCTGAAGGTAGCACCCAAGCCTGCCTGGTCAACGCGCGCGCACTACAAACTGGCGTGATCGCTGTGAAGGAAGCTTATGCTTGGCATTGCGAGGCGGCGCTATAGCTCGTATCAGCGCGGCGATGACGCAAACCATGCTCGGCCATTAAAACATCATGTCCACCCGATCTTTCAACGCTTCAAACGTAGTCGCGCAATCCAAAATGCGGATGGTGGCGCAGGCGCGCCATGTTGATCCCTTCATCGCATTGGATGTTCTCAGCGCTGCCAATGCGCGCCAGGCCAGTGGGCATGCGACCTATCATTTAGAAGTTGGCCAGCCCGGCGCGCCCGTACCATCGACGGTTCGTGATGCTGCTGCCAACATGCTGATGGATGGACGGATTGGTTACACCGAGGCGTCTGGCACACTGGCGCTGCGCCAGCGTATTTCGCACTATTATCGCGACCAATTCAGCCTCAGCGTGGATCCCTCACGCATTATGGCCACAACCGGCTCATCGGCTGGGTTTTCGCTGGCGTTCTTGCTGTTGTGTGACCCAGGTGATCGCATCGCGCTGCCACGCCCTGGCTACCCGGCTTACCGCAATATTGTGCGGGCGCTTGGACTGGAGCCGGTGGAGATTGATTTGCAAGCCAAAGATGGCTGGGTGCTCACACCGCAAGATCTGGCCAAGGCGCATGATGATGTGCCCATCCGTGCGGTTTTGATTGCCTCGCCGAACAACCCAACTGGCACGGTTATGCCACCGCAAGCTATTGAAAAATTAACGGATTATTGCAAGCAATCCGGTATTTGGTACATCTCAGATGAGATTTATCACGGCCTGGTTTTCGATGGTCAGGAAACTTGTGCCCTGGGTTGTGATGACGATGCGATCATCATCAACTCGTTCTCCAAATATTATTGCATGACGGGCTGGCGCATTGGTTGGATGGTGCTGCCTGAGCGCTTGGTGCGCACCGCCGAGGCCTTGGCTCAGAACTTGTACATCTGCCCGCCAACGCTTTCTCAAGCCGCCGCTATTGCAGCCTTTGATGCGACCGATGAACTGGAAACAATCAAGGCTGATTACGCAAAAAATCGCGCTCGTTTGCTCAAAACACAGCATGCTTTGGGCCTTGATAGTGGCCCGCCACCCGATGGCGCATTCTACATGTATTGGCCGATTGAGACGCTTTTGCTACCCGGTGAAGACGCTGTGGCCTTTTGCCAAACCTTGCTTATTGAGACGGGCATTGCGATCACCCCTGGCGATGATTTTGATCCGATCCATGGCAAAACCAGTGTGCGTATTTCGTTCGCTGGTGATTGCGATATGGTATCCAAAGCAGCGGATATTTTTGAGATTTGGTCCAGACAAAGGCGCAGCTTGTCCGAGCACTAAGGCGCGCTTTGTCCGTGCACTGCGTCGTGGTTTGTCGCGAATTACGACACCAAATGTTCCAATGGATCATAGATCATCGCACCCGAGCCAAATGCCATGTCGGGCAATGTATCTGGTTTGAAGCGAAGGCTTGCCATTTCTGCGCGGGTCACAAAACGTCGCTGGTCAACAATGGCATCTGCATCCTTCCAATTAGGGTCAAGCGTGCCTGCAATGACCCTGACGCGGAAATAAAGATCAACCTGGTGGAAGCCGCTTTCTGGGTGGTGAAACTCGTTCACGCCAGCCGGGTCGCCGACCTGGATTGTCAGCCCGGTTTCTTCATAAACTTCGCGGGCCAGATTGTTGGGCAGGGACTGGTGCTTTTCCACCCCGCCGCCGGGCGCACACCATAGGTCAGATACGCCGCCAGCATAGGCATTGACGAGCAGCAGTTTGCCGACCTCAACGATTAAGGCCCGCACTGCTAGGCGCGGGCCTTTGTTATCAGGTAGGTCGACCAAACCGCGCGCCTTAGAAGAAAGAGCGCTTTTGCCACCAGCCCTGCTTTTTCGGGCCGGTATCTTCTTTGGTAGAGCTTTCCATAACAGGCTCTTTGGGCGGCTCAGCCATTTCTGGCTCAGTTTTGGCGGGCTCAGCAGAAACAGCTTCTTCCACTACGGCTTCTTCAACAGCAGCTTCTACAGGCTCTGGTTCAACTTCTGCCGGAGCTTCTTCTGCAACGGGTTCAGGCACTGTTTCAGCCTCAGGTTGGGCTTCAACGTCAGCGGCATCATCACCAGCCCGCTCGACACCGGCTGCTTCAGCATTTTCGCTATCAGTTTCGCTATTTTCGGTTTCAGCTTCGCTGTTGCCACGCCCACCGCGCCTGCGGCGACCACCACGGCGTGAACGGCGACGTTTCTTAGGCTCGCCATCTTCATCGGTGGTTTCTTCATCACCGGATGTTTTGGCTTCAGCATCGCCTTCAGCAGCATCTTGATCCGATGTTTCGCTGCGCTCTGCTTCATCCTCAGCGCCACCTTTGCGACGACGCCTGCGCCGACGACGCTTGCGGCCATCGCCACTCTCTTCCTCGTCAGCTCGCTTTTCATCAGAACGGCTATCATCATTGGCAGCCGTTTCCTCGGCGCGCTCTTCGGCCTCGGCAGCTTCCGCTGCGGCCTGGTCAGCACGATCTTCTGCTTCTGTATCTAGATTTGCAGGTGCAGCTATAACCACCGGCACCACATCACGTGGGTCTGCCATATCACCGCGCGCAATCGCAAAAGCGTCAGTGGCCATGGTTGGATCAACAACAAAGTTCACTCGGCGCCCATAGCGGCCTTCCAACTCTGCCAGCATGTCGCGCTTATGGTTGAGGATATAGAGCGCAGTTTCTGAGCGCAGCGTTACGCTGGCATGGTGCCCCTGATGGCGCAGCAATTGAGCCTCTGCCTGGCGCAAGATTTGCAAAGCGACAGAAGAAGATGCACGCGCATGGCCCGTGCCTGCACAATGTGTGCAGGGCTCCATCGTGCTTTCGATAAGCGATGTACGAATGCGCTGGCGCGACATTTCCAGAAGGCCAAAGTGCGAAATGCGGCCAACTTGAATACGGGCGCGATCACTTTTCAGCGCGTCTTTCATGCGTTTTTCAACGGCACGATTGTTGCGCTTTTCTTCCATGTCGATGAAGTCGCAAACCACCAGGCCTGCAAGATCGCGCAGGCGCAATTGACGCGCTATTTCATCAGCCGCTTCCAGGTTGGTGGAAACGGCTGTGTCTTCAATATTGTGTTCTTTGGTCGATTTGCCCGAGTTCACATCGATGGCAACCAGCGCCTCGGTCTGGTTGATCACTAGGTAACCACCAGACTTCAAGCGCACCGTTGGCTCGAACATGGAGTCCAACTGCTCTTCCACGCCTTGCATAGTGAAGAGCGGCGTTGGCTCGCGATAGGATTTCACATTGCGGGCATGGCTAGGCATCAGCATCCGCATGAAGCCCTTGGCTTCTTTGTAGCCTTCATCGCCAGCAACCACCACTTCGTCGATATCACGCGAATAGAGATCACGGATCGACCGTTTGATTAGGCTGCCTTCTTCGTACACCAGGGCAGGGGCGGCGGACTTGAGCGTCACATCGCGCACCGTTTCCCATAGGCGCATCATGTACTCAAAATCGCGCTTAATCTCGACCTTGGTGCGGTTTGCGCCAGCGGTGCGCAGGATAACGCCCATGCCATCGGGCACATCCAAATCGCTGACCACTTCTTTCAAGCGTTTACGATCGGCTGCGGAGGTAATTTTGCGCGAGATACCGCCACCGCGCGGCGTGTTGGGCATAAGCACGGCATACCGGCCAGCCAGCGACAGATAGGTGGTAAGCGCCGCGCCTTTGTTGCCGCGCTCTTCTTTCACCACCTGGACCAGAATGATCTGGCGACGCTTGATGACTTCTTGAATTTTATAGTGACGACGGCTGGGGCGGCGGCGTGGGCGCGCCTCTTCCAGCGCATCATCTGATCCGCTTTCGTCCACATCATCATCATCAGATGCATCCGCATCACCGGAATCTGCAGCATCATCGGCGGCAAATAAGCCCGCTGTCACAGCCTGTTTGGCTGTGATGCCGTCACCATTAGCTTCCTCTGCTTCGGGTTCATTGGCGTCATCAGCCTCTGAATCCGATTTTGACGCTTTAGTGGGCGCTTCAGTGTCGTCCGAATCATCATCATGGCCGCGCTCATCGGCAAGCAGCGCATCACGGTCGGCTTGTGGAATTTGGTAATAGTCAGGGTGGATTTCTGAGAAAGCCAAGAAGCCGTGGCGATTGCCGCCATAGTCGACAAAGGCAGCCTGTAGCGAGGGTTCAACCCGCGTAACCTTGGCCAGATAAATATTCCCGCGAAGCTGTTTTTTCGCGAGAGTCTCGAAATCAAACTCCTCGACGCGGTTGCCACGCTTCACCACCACACGGGTCTCTTCCCGGTGGGTGGCATCGATTAACATTTTGGATGACATTGAAGGGTTCCTTGAGGCGCGCAGGCCGAGCTTTCAAAGGAAGCACGGGGGCGATCGCCAACGGTTCTGTAGAGAAAAAAGCGCTGCCCTTTGTGGTGGTCGCAGGCGACTCATCAGCAAAAGGTCTAGCGAAAGTGGTTGGAACACCAGTGATGATGGATTGTTTTTGCATGCTACCGCTAGCAGCCATGCAATTGGGCGCGAGCCACACCGAAACCGGCCGCATAGCGGCAGTTTGTTCGGCAGAGGAGCTAGAGCGCAGCACCATTATTGTTCCGGTCTAAAGAGCAAGTGAGCACCAGGGCGCACTGCTCAAAAAGCAAGTATCTTGCACAAACACAGGGATGAGGGACAACGGCGCGATATCAAGCAAACTTGGTAGCAACCCGCGTAAGTACGCTTGGTTGGCGGCCAATTTTGCCAGCGGTCAGCCTGAACTTCTTAAAGTGTGAGAGGCCACTGACAACTGTGTCAAATGCCACCCAATAGGTGCCGCATACCGCCCGCAATCCCGGTGAGAACGAACCAGATTTCGGTTCAGCCCTGAGTCCTGCAAGCCTTTTCGATGTACGCGCAGTGCGGCATTTTTGCAAGCGTCGTCATCGACTTTAGAGGCTACAAGCATTTGAACGTACAGCGTAACCGGGTTTTAGTTGGCCCATAAGACTGCGGATATGGGCAGGCGTTTCGGTTTGGTTTACCATCGACCTTTAAGGTACAGTAACAAATCAAGGGTTGCCTTGCACCGAACCACGAAGCTTACAGAGCAGCGCACGTTCCGATGATGGTCATAGATAGCCAATTTCCAGCACTCACCCCAGCAGGCAGCGTTCAACCGCACGCGGGCAGGTTTGGGCATGCTATGGCTTGTTCAAAGGCGATGCTGTGCATGGCGTTGATGATCGGATTGCTATGGCCGTGGCAAGCAGGTGCAACAGAAACCAGTGTCTCAGACGCTAGCGCAACTGAGGAAACCTCTTTCCAGGCCGCTGATCACGCTTTGGCTTTGGCTGCGCGTATAGCAGGTGATGATGAGCGCACGCGCGTTATCCTCGATCTGCAGGGCGAAGTTGCACCCAGCCTTTACATGCTGCCTGAACCCAATCGTTTGATCTTAGATCTGCCAGGCCTCACCTTCGAGCCTATGGGCGATGAAGACGTTGAGCCGCGTGGCTTAATTTCTGCTTTTCGTTACGGCCCCTTTGCTCCTGGGCGTGGGCGTATCGTGGTTGATCTGTCCGATTATGTGCTGGTGGATGAGGTGCTGTTGCTGGCAGCGCTTGATGACCAGCCTGCACGTTTGGTGATTGATCTGGTGCGTACCGATGAAACGGGCTTTTTGGCCGAAGTGGAGCGCACCCGCGAAAGCTTTTTGGCCAGCGTTGAAGCGCCCAAAGAGAACCGTCTGGATGTGGCCAGCGACAGTGGCCTACCGATCATTGTGATTGATCCGGGCCATGGCGGCATTGATTCGGGCGCGGTGAGCCGCTCCGGCGTGCTGGAAAAAGACGTTGTGTTGCGCTTTGCGCGTGAGTT
This sequence comes from Devosiaceae bacterium, assembly GCA_045105395.1. GTDB lineage: Bacteria > Pseudomonadota > Alphaproteobacteria > Rhizobiales > MH13 > MH13. The sequence continues at coordinate 45,320 of JBGCDM010000025.1, forward strand.
TGCCGCTGATCTTCGTGCAAGTGGGCGCTTTGAAGTGCACATGACCCGCGATGATGATGTGTTTATCCCCCTGGCTGGGCGCGTGCGCTTTGCGCAAAACCAGGGAGCGGATTTGTTTCTATCGATCCACGCTGATTCCCTCGTGCGCCACCGTGATATGCGCGGCGCGACCGTTTACACGCTCTCTGATCGCGCCTCTGACGCCATTGCGCAGCAATTGGTGGACAATGAGCGGCGCTCTGAAATGCTCGCGGGTATGGACGTGACCGAGACGGCGACAAGCGAAGTGGCTGATATTCTTATCGATTTAACGCGTCGGGAAACGACCCGCTTCTCTCTGGCTTTTGCCGAAGATCTGGTAAGTGAGATTTCAACAGCAACGCGCATGGTCAATAATCCCCATCGTTCTGCCGGCTTCCGGGTACTCAAAGCACCGGAAATCCCCTCCATATTGTTGGAGCTTGGATTCCTTTCGAACGAGGATGATGTGCGTCTGTTGGCTGATGCTGCTTGGCGTGAACGCACAATTGCCTCGCTTTCAACTGCTGTTGAGCGGTTTTTCGAGCAACGTGTTGCAAGTGCGCCATAGCGCTGCATTGTTCTAGCCTTCATAGCCAGCAAAGTAAGGCTGGCGTGCATGTTGCCCTATTTCTGCCGTACCAAGCTCGCCTACCGACCAGAACATGGGCGCTGTAGCGTTAGACAGGGTGAAAACTAACGGTGCATTTACCATGTTACTGTTGACTGGCAGGAGCGGCGCCACATGTGGCCCGCGTGCCAACGAAATGAGGTGGGGCTGGCTGCCACACCGGACACAAGTTTTAGATATCGGATGAACGTATGTTCGCGCGACTGTTAGGTTATCTTTTTGGCATTGGTGTGCTCGGCTTCCTTTTGGTGGCAGGCGGCGTTGCTTATGGCATCCATTATTACTCGCAAGATTTGCCAGACTACACGGTTCTCGCCGACTATGAGCCGCCGGTGATGACCCGCGTGCACGCCTCTGACGGTGCCTTGATTGCTGAGTACGCCACCGAGCGGCGCTTGTTTCTGCCAATCCAGTCCATGCCCGATGCGTTGAAGGCGGCGTTCCTTTCGGCCGAAGACAAGAACTTTTACGATCATGGCGGGCTCGATTTTACTGGTATTGCACGCGCGATCCTGGTGAACATCGAAAATCTTGGTAGCAACCGCCGCCCTGTTGGTGCTTCCACCATCACGCAGCAGGTTGCAAAGAACTTCCTGCTGTCCGGTGATGTTGCGATTGAGCGTAAGGTGCGTGAGGCGATCCTTGCATTGCGCATTGAGCAGGCGATGAGCAAGGATGAGATCCTAGAGCTTTATCTCAACGAGATTTACCTCGGCCTTGGTGCCTACGGCATCGCGGCTGCCTCGCTGGTCTATTTCGATAAGTCCGTCCACGAGCTTACCTTGGCTGAAGCTGCCTACCTGGCTGCCCTGCCGAAGGCGCCCAACAATTATCACCCGTTCCGCCAGACCGAGCGCGCTATTGAGCGCCGCGACTGGGTGCTCGATCGCATGTTTGAAAACGGCTACATCACAGATGAGCAGCGCGTTACCGCGCAGGCTGAGCCGCTCACGGTTGTGCCGCGTAACACTGGCACTTTCTTGGAGGCCTCTGACTACTTCGCCGAAGAAGTGCGCCGTGAGATCGCTGATCGCTATGGCAATGATGGCCTGTATGAAGGCGGCCTATCGGTGCGCACCACGCTTGACCCGCTGCTGCAGAGCCATGCACGCCGCGCCATGCGCAATGGTTTGGAAGAGTTTGATCGTGCCCAAGGGTGGCGCGGTGCAACGCAAACGATCGACATCAGCCAGGACTGGGGGCTTGCCCTCAGTGAAGTTGAGGGTCTCTCCGACGTCGAAGAGTGGACACTGGCCGTTGTTTTGGCTGTCGGCGAAGATGGCGTGCAGCTTGGTATCGATCCACCACGCCTTACCTCGCGCGAACTATCCAATGAACGTCCAACGGGTTTCATGCCAGCATCCGCGATGAGCTGGGCCGGTAGCCCAACGGACACGGTTTCCGTCGGCGATGTGGTTTATGTCAGCGCCGAGCCAACCGAAGCCGGCACGATGACATACGCGCTGCGCCAAGTGCCCGAAGTGTCTGGCGGCATGGTTGCGATGGACCCCTATACCGGGCGTGTGTTGGCTATGGTTGGTGGCTTCTCGTACGGCCAGAGCCAGTTCAACCGGGCAACGCAAGCACAGCGCCAGCCCGGCTCCTCGTTCAAGCCGTTTGTTTATGCCGCTGCACTGGATAATGGCTACACGCCCTCAAGCGTGGTGATGGATGCGCCTATCGAAATCGATCAAGGTCCGGGCCTTGGTATCTGGCGCCCGCAAAACTACTCTGACCAGTTCTACGGCCCGCAAACATTGCGTGTTGGCATTGAACAATCGCGTAACGTGATGACTGTGCGCCTGGCCCGCGACATGGGGATGCCGCTGGTGTCGGAATATTCCCGTCGCTTTGGCATCTATGATGACTTGTCGCCTGTGCTCGCTATGTCGCTGGGTTCTGGTGAGACCACAGTTATGCGCATGACGGCAGCTTACGCTGTTGTTGCCAATGGTGGCCGCTCCATTGAACCGACCCTGATTGACCGCGTGCAGGATCGTTATGGCGATACGATCTTCCGCCATGATGCGCGCTTGTGCGAAGGGTGCGCGGTGGCTGAATGGCAAGGCCAGGATGAGCCTAACCTCATCGATGAGCGCGATCAGGTGCTTGATCCGATGACGGCCTATCAGGTTACATCCATGCTGGAAGGTGTTGTGCGCCGTGGTACGGCAGGTGGCATTTCTAACCAGCTTGCCAATTGGGCCATTGCTGGCAAAACCGGCACCACTAATGACAATCGTGATGCGTGGTTTGTTGGCTACTCACACGATATCGCTGTTGGCGTGTATATCGGCTATGATACGCCACGCGGCATGGGCCGGTCTGCCACCGGTGGTGGGTTAGCCGCGCCGATATTTGCAGACTTCATGTCAGCCGCGCTGGAAGGCCAGCCACGCACCGAATTTCAGGTGCCACGTGGTATCTCGCTCATCCCGATCAATCGCAGCACGGGCTTGCAAGTGGCTGCTGGCACCGATGGCTCGATCCTGGAGGCGTTCCGCCCCGGCACATCACCACCATCATCTTACTCCATCATCGGCTTCACCGATGATCTGGGCCGTGAGCTCACCGTAGACCCGCAGGCCGATAGGGCTGTGGTGTCGGGTACCGGTGGGCTTTACTAACCGCCCAACATATCCCACATGCATCGGGCGCGTGCTGAACGGTACGCGCCCTTTTTGTTTCACATGACCTTAGGATCGACCCATGCGCGCCGAAGCACAGCGGCTTTTTGATGACATAGAGCAGGCACTCACCCTGCTAAGGAGGCATCTTTGACTGGGATGCATCGATCAAACGCCTCGACGAACTGAACGCCCTGGCTGAAGACCCGCGCCTTTGGGACAACCCGCAAGAAGCCCAAGGCTTGATGCGCGAACGCCAAAAGCTGGATGATGCCATCAATGGCATGAACACCATGCGCACCGACCTTGCCGACACTGCCGAGTTGATTGAGATGGGCGAGGCGGAGGGCGATGAAGAAATGGCCAGCGAAGGCGTTTTCGCCTTGCAGGATCTTTCCGCCAAAGCCCGCCGCTTGCAGGTAGAAGCGCTGCTGTCTGGCGAGGCTGATGGCAACGATACCTATGTTGAAATTCACTCAGGCGCTGGCGGTACAGAAAGCCAGGACTGGGCCAATATGCTGCTGCGCATGTACACTCGCTGGGCTGAAGGTTCTGGCCGCAAGGTGGAGCTGCTGGAAGAGCAATCGGGCGAAGAAGCTGGCATCAAATCGGCCACCATTTTGGTGAAGGGCGAGGATGCCTATGGCTGGCTGAAAACCGAAGCTGGCGTACACCGGCTGGTGCGCATCTCACCTTATGATTCCAATGCGCGCCGTCACACCAGCTTTGCTAGCGTTTGGATTTATCCGCTCATCGATGACACGATCAACATTGAGATCAACGAAAGCGATTGCCGCATCGATACCTATCGCGCCTCTGGCGCCGGTGGGCAGCACGTGAACACGACCGATAGTGCTGTGCGCATCACGCACAACCCCACTGGCATTGTTGTGCAGTGTCAGAATGAGCGCTCACAGCATAAGAACCGTGCCACGGCGTGGAATATGCTGCGTGCGCGCCTTTATGAGCTAGAGCTGCAAAAGCGCGAAGACAAAGCCAACGCTGAGGCCTCTGCCAAGACGGACATTGGCTGGGGCCACCAAATTCGCTCCTACGTGCTGCAGCCCTATCAGCTGGTTAAAGACTTGCGCACCGGCCATGAAAGCACCGCGCCATCTGATGTGCTGGACGGTAAGCTGGATAGCTTTATGGAAGCGACATTGGCGCAGCGTGCCTATGGCGGAACAGCGGAAGTTGCTGATTTAGACTAGGGCGAAAACCTATTTTCCTCGCCCAGGCAGCATCCGTTTGATCAAGCCATCTTTGATGATGAACTGATGGCGCAGCACCACAAACAAGTGGCCCGCAATGGCCGCCAGCAACACATAGCCTGAGATGATGTGGATCCACTTGGCGATGAACGCCAATTCGTCCCATTTGCCGATTGGGTTTGGCAGGCGCCAAACGCCAAACAGGTGCACGCCAAAATCGCCAGCCATCACGTAGAAATAACCTGAGACCGGCATCACAAACATAGCGGTGTAAAGCACCTGCTCAGCCCGGTGGATGAAGGTCTGCTCAGTTTTTGTAAGGGTTGGCGCCCAGTCTGGCATACGGCCAGTGTGGCGATTGATAAGGCGCGGAATGGCAATCACCAGGGCCAGAAGTCCAAGTGATTTGTGCCAATTGTAATAGAAAGCCTGGGTGAACCCGAGCACGATATCGCCGCCGCCCATGCCGGTCATGATGTTCCCGCCGACATATTGAAGTGCAAACAGGATCACGATCAACCAGTGGAAGAGTTTGGTAAGTGAGCCATAGCCCGCTTGCGTGTTGGTAATGCTCACTGCGTATCCTGTCTCGTCACTTTGGCACCTGGCATGGTTCCAGAAAATACAGCCTAACTTAGGGAAGTTTAGCGCCTGAAGGAATGGGTCTATTGGTTTGAAAATCGCTCGCCAAGCGATGCGGTCTGTGGCTTACATAATGGCCGCAAGGTATGGCGTCCAACCAGAAGCGTATAGGGCAGTGTCCATGGATGATGAGGTTTTTACAGGCGCAGCGCCGCAGGGTGAAATGCGGCTGAACGATAACCCAAACTGGGTCTATCTGCTGCGTGAGTTTTACGAGATTTACCGCTACTTATCCTCTGGTGGTAGCAACCAAATCCGAGCCCACCAGCGTGCCGTGCGCGAGGCGATAAGCCGGGTGATGGCATCCAATGCACCCATTGTGTCAGGCACAGGAATAACCAAGCCGGTAACGGCGCATCTGCGCCGCGCGCTGGATGAAGGCATACCAGAGCGGCACGCGACGATGATCCGCTCGCTTGAAGCGGTTCAGCACGTGATCGATTGGCAATATGGCTATGAAAAAGTGCCGCGGGGCTTAAAAGACAAATATGCCTATGCAGAGCTGTGTGGCCCTACAGGCCCTGTCATCTCTGAAGAGGTGATCCTTGGTCTGGTGCTGTTTGCGCCCAACTGCACCTATCCGGCCCATTCTCATGATGGGATCACGGAGAGTTATGTGTGCCTGTCGGGTGCCGTTTCAGAAAATCACCAGGGCGTTTATGCGCCTGGATCCATGATCTTCAATCCACCCAACCAGCGCCACCGCATAACGGTGTCCAACCGTGAACCTGCGCTGATGGCGTATGCGTGGGTGGGGCCAAAAGACAAGCTGGCTGACCAGAAAATGGTGTTCTCGCGCAAGTAACTAGCGCTTGAGCGTTACAAATCAGCGATGCGTTGCCCGGCCCGAATGTAGGGCATGGGATCAATCGCGCGCGAACCACGACGCACTTCATAGTGAAGGTGTGGACCGGTGCTGCGGCCGGTAGAGCCAATGCGGCCAATAATATCGCCGCGGCGCACCTGCGCCCCGTTGGACACAAGCATGCGTGAGAGATGGGCAAACCGCGTGGAAAGCCCGTGCTGATGATCAATCTCAACCATGAGGCCATAGCCACCTGCGCGGCTGGCTCGGATTACCACGCCATCGGCAGGTGCATAAACGGGTGTGCCGGTGGGCGCGGCATAGTCGATGCCCGAATGAAAGGCAGAGCGGCGGGTGAACGGATCACGCCGATTGCCAAAGCGAGAGGAAAGCCGTGCATTGCGCGCTGGGGCTGCTACCGGCACCAGATCAATGGCTGAGCGCGCAGCATTGAGGTCCTCAATGGAGCGCAGGGCATCATCAGCGTAGAGTTGAAAACGATCCACGCCAGAAACAGGAGCAAGAAGAGGTCCGCCAACGCCTTCAGATAGCGTTGTTGGCAGTGGGTCCATGGATGCGCTGGGCAGTGACAAGCGTACGCCCAAATCACCGATTGCCTCAACAATCGCATCGGTTTCGCGTCCTGCCTGCGTTGACAAGCTGGCCAGTGCGATCATCTGGTTATGCTCGCGTGCCTCCAACGTTTCATCAAGTGTTGTGAGCAGCGTGCCTGGATCGATCACGGCTTGCTGCATGGCACTTAGGCCGCGCTGCGTGGGCAATTGTGGAATGCTGCCGGTGATCAATTCACCTTCAGGAATAGGGCTGAAGCGGGCGGTTTCGGTCGACATGGTGCCTTGGCGCACCTGTGGCGAGATGCTCGCCTCTTGGTTTGGCGGCACAACAGGAGAGGGCGGTGCAGGGCGTGGCACCAGACCCAGCGAGCCTGCGCGATCGAGAATCACATTGAGGCGCGACCCCTGTTCATAAAGCTGCACATGCTCGGTAAGCAGTCGTTCAACGCGAGCCTCATAGGCTTGCTGGTTCAGCAACTGGCGCGAAGTGATGCGGTCAATTTCGCGACGCAGATCCGACACGCGATCCTCATAAGCCACCTGAATTTGGTGCTGGCGCTTAATGGAGGCGGTGAAAAGCTCATCGCGGAAAAACAGATAGCTGGCCGAGGCGATAATGCCGATTGAGCCGGCCATAACGAACAAAACAAGCAATGCACCCAACCAGGGTGCTATCCGCAAAACCTGAACCGAATCGCCGTGGGCAAAGATAATCCGCCGGTCACCACGTGATCGTTTTACCTGTTTGGCTTGGACGGATTGTTGATATTCAGACTGGGACGAAGAAGGTGCAATTTGAGCCTTCGAAGAACCATGCGAGGCGACATTCGCCATTGGGTACCCACCACTTGATTACGCGACTGCGGGCACAGTGGGGCATTCATGGTTAATGCTTGGTTTAATGGGAGCAAAAATCCCGTGCGAACAGGGCGCTATGAGTGGTCAGTTAGTGGCCTGTGAGCGGCATGAGCGGTTTATAAAACCCAGGCGTTAAGCCAGCCTCGGCGCGCGCCCGGTCATTGGTTGGCGGCTTGATGGGCCCGCGAAAATGTTTGCGTACCAAAGCATGGAACGTGGGTTCGGGCGTGCGGCGTTCACGGTCGCACAAATAGCGAAACCACTTGGCACCAAACGCCACATGTTTCTTTTCATCATGGTAGATGGTGCGCAGAATGGCTGCGCTGGCCTCATCACCCTGTCCTTCAAGCGATCTGATGGTGGATGGAGTTACATCCAGGCCGCGCGCTTCCAAAACCAGCGGAATAATTGCCAGCCGCGCTGTTAGGTCGTGCCCGGTGGATTGTGCAGCCTCCCAAAGCCCGGCATGGGCGGGTAGGGCACCATAGTGCGAGCCCAGCGCATCCAATCGGTTTGCAAGAAGCTTGAAATGCTTGGCCTCTTCCAGCCCAACCTGCACCCAATTATCATAATAGGAGCGCGGAAGCCGCGTGCCTGCTGACCGGGCAATCATATCCCACGTTAGGTCCACCGCATTAAGCTCAATGTGCGCAAGGGCGTGCAGCAAGGCAACGCGACCCTTTAGACCGCCTTTCGAGCGCCGTGGCATGCGGCTTGGCGCCAACAATTCTGGCGCCGACGGTCTGCCAGGCAAAAGCGGCAAGTGGCGATCATCGATATGGCCAACGCCAATTTGTCCGCCAAACCATGCCTTGGCCACACGGTAGGCGTGTTCGGCCTTGGCCTCTAAATCAGCAAGGCCAACCACATGAACCGCTTCGTGCGCCAGAGATTGCAGGGCTGGTGAGGGTAAAGCTGGTGACGGCAAGGCTAAAGCTCTTTGACCGCCTCAAGCACGGCCTCAACATGGCCTGGCACCTTCACCTTGCGCCAAGCCTTGGCGATTGTGCCATCTGGCCCAACGATGAAAGTTGAGCGCTCTACGCCCATATATTTTTTGCCGTACATCGATTTTTCGACCCACACGCCATAGGCCTGCGCCACAGCTTTGTCTTCGTCGGCCCCCAGCTGGATGGTGAGGTCATACTTGTTGACAAATTTATCGTGTTTGGCTGCTGAATCCGGCGAGATACCAAGGATAGTCACGCCTAGGGCATCAAATGCGGCTTTTTGCTCTGAGAAGCCAATGGCTTGTTTGGTGCAGCCAGATGTATCGTCTTTGGGATAAAAATAGACGATCACAGGTTTGCCAGAAAGTGCGCTCAAGCTAACTGAATTCCCACCATTGGTGGGCAGGGTAAAGTTGGGGGCAGCATCGCCTTCAGCAACGCGCGTATCGGGTGAGTTGGTCATTGGTTTCTCCTGAACGGCTAGGTATGGACAGCGTGTGTCAGAGCCTACGGACAAGAGCAAGCCACGGATTGCAACCGCCGCGCAGTTGCACCGGTGTCATGGGTAAGGCACAAGCTTAAAGGCTAAGCAGCTTCGATTAAGAAGCGCGATTCGGCTTATGTCGAAGAGTTTGAGGAAAGCGCCGTAGCAGTGAGCGAACCGCACACACCACAGGCTACTGAAGATGCGCCCACCGCGGGTGGACTACCTGTAGCGTCTGCTGACAAAGCTATACCAAATCGCAGACGCAGGCCCGTACGTGCTCCGGTGATTGGCGCTGCGTTTTTTGTCATTATTTTTCTGCTTTTTCCATTCTTTGCGCTGGGCACACCGCCAGGCCAGCGGCTGGTGGAGCGGGCGATTGAGGCGCCATTGCTTGCGCGCCTTGAGGCCTCCGCCATTGCCCCCTTTACGCTTCAAGTTGATGAGCTGAAAACCACAGTGGGTGGTGCAACGCTTCGTGTTGAGCTGGTTGGCGCTGTGCTCTCAGCTCCGGGCCTTTCTTTGGCGCTGGAAGATGTGAGTGTGCGTGTTCGCTACTTGGATGTCTTACAACGCAATTTGGTACCCGAGCGTATCGAGGTGGCGCGGGCCTTCGTTTCGGTTGATGACCTATCGCCCATGCGTGAGATGGGCGCGCTGGCCACTGTTTTTCCAGGTTCCGGTTTTCAGAGCGATCCAGTGGTCGCTATCGACGATTTTTCGGCCCTTGCCGGTGGCATAGACGCTGATGCGCCCAGCGACAGCACGGTTCAAATGGCGCAGGCAGAAATTCTTGAAAGCTTGGCCATGGATGGGCTGGTCAATGCCTTTGACGCGCTCGATCAGGCGCTGGCTGGCATCACCGTTGGTGCGACGTGGCAAAGCCTGGAAAGCATCACGGTTGAGCGGATAGAATTTGATCCACGTCCACAGGCAGGGTTGCCTTTGCTGCGCCAGCCAGAGCCGTTCCGTCTGGGTATTGAACGCGAAACAGCGCGTGAAGTGGTTGCGCGGTTGGAGAGTATCAATCGAGTTGAGCCAATCAGCTTGGTTGTGCGCCATGCTGAGAGTGGCGCACCACAGGGCCCGGCGGTTCTTGCGCGCATTGCGGGTGCAGAAATTGGCGAAAACGATCCATTTTCACATCTGCTTTTGCGCGGGTTAAAAACCAGCGACTTAACCAGCGCTCTGCAAAGCAATGGACCGATTACGTTTGAATCAAACCTAGCTGCTGAGATCATCATCACGCGCCAAGACGATGGCATTGGCGTGGAACAGATTGTTGCGCTGTTTGAGAGCGATGCAGGATATTTGGTTGCAGGGGAGCATTCGGCGACGATCCTAGAATTTGCCTCAATACCGATGATCTACACGCGACAGTCTGGGCGCTTTGATATCGTTTCTGCTCGTGTGCAATTTCAAGAAACTGGCGGCGTCTTCAATGGCACGCTGGAGCCTGCGGTGCAGGCAGGCCAGGCTGGCCTACGCTTGGCACTGCAAGCGCCTGCTTATCGGCTAACAATACCTGCTGAACCCAGTTTGAGCCGTGATGAACAACGTGCTTCAGCAGCTTTAACGTTGGATGCCTTCATCAATGATGATGCGCAGCAGATTGATGTTAGGCTTCTAGAAATGGTGATGGGTGAGGTGCAGGTTGCCCATGCCGGTCTTATCGATCTGTCGGGGGACTCACCAGTTGTTGCTGCGGTTGGACGCTCTACCCCTATGCGGGTTGTCAACCTTGCTGCGCTTTGGCCGCTGCCAATCTCGCCCCAAGCGCGCAGTTGGTTCCTAGAAAATATCGCCGAAGGCAGCTTAGATGCAGCAGAGTTTTCGTTTGCTGCGCAGCTCAGTGACATCGAAGTTCGCGATGGGCGGGCATACCTTCGCGATGATATGTTGAGCCTCAAGGTGCCGTATCAAAACCTGGTCATGCGCACCGTTGGCGACTTGCCGCCTGTGTTTGGCCTAGACGGTGACATTGAAATCACGGGACGGACAGTTCGTATGGTTGGCGAAGATGGCATTGGTCGTCTGGCGTCAGGTGAAATGATTGAAGTTACCCGCGCTGAGTTTTTTATCCCTGACCACGCGCAGCGCGACCCTTTTGCTAGGCTCCAGCTGGAAATGTCTGGTACCGCGTCTGGATTTGCCCAAATGGCGCTGCTCGACCCTATTGAATTGGGCGATGAAATTCCGTTCGACGCTGAAACGGTAACGGGTGATGTGGAGCTTTCCACAACGATTGAAACCGTGCTTGCTGACCGCATTGATCGCGATGCGGTGCGCACAACAACCAGTGCGACCGTGACCAATTTTGCCAGTATCGACCCCATCAATGGCCGCGCAGTTACTGGTGGTGCCTTTACTCTGGAGGCAGATGAGAGCGGCACATCAGTTGTTGGTGAAGTTCTTTTGGATGGCGTACCAACCGAGCTTAACTACAATTCTGCCGATGGTGGTGGACTGCAAATCGCCTTACGGTTGGATGCTGCAGGCCGCCGTCAATTGGGGCTTGATTTTGGCGACTATCTCACCGGCACCATTGATGTTGAGATAGGGGATGAAACCGAAGCTGGCACACGGCCCATGGTGGTGGACCTAACCAATGCACGGCTGACCATACCTGAGATTGGATGGAGCAAAGCACCTGGTGTGCCGGGGCGGGCCAGTTTTGAGCTACGCGAGAGCGAAGCGCAACGCGAAGTGCGCAATCTGGTTATCGCTGCGCAGGGACTGGCCGTTCGCGGCAATCTTGAATTTCGTGATGGTGATTTGCGCCTTGCGGATTTTGAAAGCATCGCGGTTGAGGATGTCGGCCGGTTTGGCCTTGTGCTTACACGTAACGCTACCAGCACCACGGCGCGCATACGCGGTGAACGGTTTGTTTTGAAGCCAGATCTTTTGCGCGGGGACCGGGAAGCTGCCGGCGCTCTTGCACTTGATATTCAGGTCGATGAATTGGTGACGCAAGAAGGTTCGCGGCTATCCAATTTACGGTTGAACTATTCGCAAACGCGTTCGGCCATCACAGCCTTTGACCTGCGTGCACAACATTCTGATGGAACGGAGCTGGTTGGGTCACTTGCGCCCACTGAAAACGGCAATGTTTTGCTGATCAATTCTGGCAATGCTGGCACGTTTTTGCGATTTCTGGGCCTTTATGATCGCGCTCAGGGAGGCCGTGCAACATTGATACTGGAGCCTTCATCTGTTGGTGGCCGAGTTGTCGGTCAGTTGCTGCTATCTGACTACCAGATTGTTGATGAGCCAGCGATGCAGAGTATTTTCAATGATGGCGCCCGGCAAGCCAGCAACAGCGGCGATATTGTTCTACCGGGAGAATTTGAGACCTCGGACCGTATCGATATTCAGGTGACCAATGTTACATTTGATCGCACGCCTGAGCGATTGGTCATACACAAGGCTGAAGGGTGGGGGCCATCTCTTGGTGGCAATATTCAGGGCATTATCAATTACGAAGCTGATGATGTTCGCCTGCGCGGTACATATGTGCCGTTCTTCACGATCAACAATTTTTTCAGCCGCATACCCATCATTGGCCAGGCGCTTGGTGGGCGCGACTCAGAAGGGTTGCTGGGCGTAACCTTTGAATTGGTTGGCTCTGTTGATCAGCCGCAATTGCGGGTCAATCCAATGTCTTTGCTGGCACCGGGTGTGTTCCGCAACATCTTTGAATTCCAGCAGGGCGGCTGATCACACGGGCTTGAGAAGCACGTGTTTCTTCTTGCCAAGCGAGAGTTTAATTGCGCCATTTTGTACATCGCTGGCTCCAAGCACACGACGTTCATCCGTGCTTTGCTCATCATTGATGCGCACCGAGCCACCTTTGATGGCGCGTCGTACCTCGCCATTAGACGTAGCAAGCCCAGCTTCCACATAAGCCGCCAAAATACCCAGGCCTTCATTGAGCTGCGATGCGCTGATATCAACGCTCGGCATATCAGCTGACAGCGTGCCTTGCTCAAACAGTTTTTGCGCGGCATCTGCTGCTCTGCCCGCGGCATCTGCGCCGTGTAATAGCGTGGTTGCTGCGTTGGCCAGCGCCTTTTTTGCTTCATTAATGTCGGCACCATCCAGCGCTTCTAGACGCGCAATCTCATTCATCGGCAGGGTGGTGAAAAGCTTCAGGAACCTGCCAACATCACCGTCTTCAGTGTTGCGCCAAAATTGCCAGTAATCATACGGGCTCAGCATATCCGGTGATAGCCAGACAGCCCCGTCAGCTGTCTTGCCCATTTTGGCGCCAGAGGCTGTGGTGAGTAGCGGCGTGGTGAGCGCAAAAAGCGATGCACTTTCCATACGGCGACCAAGATCAATGCCGGAGAGAATGTTACCCCACTGGTCAGAACCGCCCATTTGTAGGCGGCAGCCGGTACGCCGGTAAAGTTCAACATAATCATAGGCTTGTAGCACCATGTAGTTGAACTCAAGGAACGAAAGATGCTGCTCACGGTCCAACCGCATACGCACAGCATCGCGTTGGATCATCTGATTGACCGACAGGTGCTGGCCGACATCACGCAGCAAATCCACATAGTGCAGGTCTAGCAGCCAGTCGGCATTGTCCACCATGCGGGCAGTATCATCGCCAAAGTTTAAAAACTGCGAGAAAACCTGCTGAATGCCTGCCTTGTTTTCTTCGATGCGCTCAGCCGTCAGCATTTGGCGGCTTTCGTCCTTGCCCGAAGGATCGCCAACGCGTGTTGTGCCACCGCCCATCAGAACAATCGGCGTGTTGCCGGTCTGCTGGAACCAATGCAGCATCATGATTTGAACCAGCGATCCCACATGAAGGGAGGGCGCGGTGCAATCGAATCCGATATAACAGGTAAGCGGGCCCTCTTTGAGGGCGGCATCTAGCCCATCGGCATCTGAAAGCTGATGGAGGAAGCCGCGCTCATCAAGGACGCGTAGAAAATCGGACTGGAAGGACTGAGGCATGGTTCTGCTGATGGTTTGGGACAGGGAGCGTGGCTCTTGCCATGCTGGCTCCACCTTTGCAACGCGCCAGGCGCACACATGATGCGCGCAATTGGCACCATGAGCGGAACATCTATGGACGGTGTTGATGTTGCGCTGATCGAAACGGATGGCTTGGGCCAGGTGCAGGCGATAGATGGCGCGTATCTGACGCTGGACTATTCAAGCGATGAGCGGGCGGTGCTCTTCCAGGCGGTGGAAACGGCCCTGGCGCTTGATGCCGCCAGCGCTGTTGATCACCCCCATCTTATCGCGGCTGCCGAACTGTCCACGCGCCGTCATGCGCAAGCGTTGGTGGCACTTCAGGCAAAGCTGGATAGACCTGTGGATGTTATAGGCCATCATGGCCAGACGGTGTTGCACCGACCTAACCCAGAGAAGCCAGCAGACGCTTTCACCCTTCAATTGGGCAATGCGCAAGTGCTAGCTGATGCAACGGGCGTTCGCGTGGTGGATGATTTTCGCACCGCTGATGTGCAAGAAGGCGGGCAGGGTGCGCCGCTGGCGCCGCTCTATCATCAGGCACTCATTGCTTCGCGCACGGCGCTTCCTGCCGCTATCCTCAACCTGGGTGGCATCGCCAATATTACGCTCATTACTGATACCGACCCGGCCAATCTGGTTGCAGCCGACATTGGCCCGGCCAATGTGTTCATGGATGATTTGATGCTTCAGCGTGAGGGCGATGCGTTTGATACGGACGGTGCTTTGGCTGCATC
>JBGCDM010000026.1:0-8740 GCA_045105395.1 Devosiaceae bacterium
CCCGGCACGGCATTCGATATTTTCACCCGCGACATCACCACTTGGTGGCCGCTGGGGGTCAACTCCGTGTCGGCCATGGACGGACGCGTGGCGCAGGCTGTGAAACTGGAACTGAAAGAGGGCGGCAGCCTAACCGAAATTGGGCATGATGGCACCGTGCACAATTGGGGATCGGTGAAAGTGTTCAAGCCCGGCGATCATTTGCGGCTAGCATGGCATATCAATGCGCCGGAAAGCGACGCCACTACTGTCGATGTACGGTTCACACCAACGCCCACCGGCACGCAAGTTGAGCTAACCCACACAGGATGGGAAGCGCTGGGCGAGCGGGCACAGGATATGCGCAAAGGCTATGATGGTGGCTGGGTTGGCGTGTTTGAGGAGGCCTATGCCAAGGCCGCACAGGCGCAAGCCGCCTAACGCGCGCGCATTGTGCCAACTGCCTAAAAGTCAGGCGCAAGGGCGGATAGACATGTCTGGGCCAATGGGAGACGGTGCGCCAATTGCATCGTCACCTTAGGCACCCATGACAATCCTCACCTGCACCACCATCCTCGACCATACCCATCACCCGGCCGACACTATCACGCTGGATGAAACTGACCGGCATCGCCGCCGCATGAGGATGACATCGGATGGTGGCATCGCATTTCTGCTTGATCTGCCAAAAGCCCGCTTACTGAAACACAAGCAGGGCCTGAAGCTCTCAGATGGCCGAGTAATAGAGGTGCATGCCCACCCCGAAGCGCTGTATGAGGTTACAGCGCAGAACCCTAGCCATCTGGTGCAACTGGCATGGCAAATCGGAAACCGCCATCTGGCCGCTGACATCACCGACCATCGCATTCGTATCCGCGCTGACCATGTGATCAAGGCTATGCTAGAAGGTTTGGGCGCGACAGTGACCGAGATCGATGCGCCATTTGACCCTGAAGGCGGCGCCTATGGAGATCAGCATGCAAGCCATCACCATCATGATTAGACGCTTCCTTCTGAGCCTCACAGCGCTGGCCTGCTTAGCGGCTCCGGCAGTGGCCATCACCGTGGAGCCGTGCGACTGGCGCGCATCCCTGGAAGGCATCCCTGCCCCTTGGGAAGAGCACACGCGCACCTTTGCCAATGGCGATGTGCGCATCACTGTGACCGACATGATCGAGCCGGCTGCCGGTGCCTACCATCTGGTGATCATCTCCCCGCCCTATGACGAACTAGGGGCCAAGCAATGCCAAGTGGTGTCACTGGATGGCAGCTTGGGCTTTGCCCGGATGATCCCAGCGTCGGCGCAGTCCAGCTACGATCCGGCAACAGGCCTAACGCTGATACTACCCTCTGGCACATACAACCATGACACTGGCGGTGTGAACGAGTGCGACCTCTCCGTCACGATCAACCAAGCCACTGGCCAGATCACTGCAAACTGGGCAGACGAGTCCGGGATGGGCGGCAAGTGAGTGCATCACTTGCGCGCTTGATGGCCTGGCTATCACCCGTTTTCCCAACGGGCGGCTTTGCGTATTCGGCTGGATTGGAACAGGCGGTGGCTGACGGCCTAGTAAAGGCTGAGTCGGATTTAGAGACTTGGCTTACAACGCTCCTAACCCATGGCAGCTTCTGGAACGAGGCGGTGCTACTGGCCGCAGCTTATCGCGGCGAAGATGCATCCGCACTTGCCAGCGCTCTCGCCCCGAGCGGTGAACGCCACCGTGAAACGCTAGACCAGGGTGCAGCTTTTTTGGACGCGGCCAGCGCCTGGGATACCTTCAATGTTCCACGCGAAACGCCGCTACCGGTTGCCTTGGGCAAAGTGTGCGCGCTGGCGGCCATTCCGCTCAGCGACGCACTCACCGCAACACTGCAAACGCTTGTTTCCAACCAACTTCAAGCCGCCATCCGGCTATCACTTATCGGCCAAACCGGCGCGGCACGTCTGCTCGCAGCGCTGGAACCGGTAATTTTGGAAACAGCCAACACAGCAGAAACCTCCGCACTGGATGATTTGGGTGGATCGGCCTTCATCGCCGACATCATGTGCACCCGCCACGAAACCCTGAGCCCAAGGATTTTCCTGTCATGAGTAGCACCACCCAAAACGGCCCTTTGCGCATCGGTATTGGCGGGCCAGTTGGCTCTGGCAAAACCACCTTGACAGCCGCGCTTTGCCTGGCGCTGCGCGACACCCATTCGGTGGGCGTGGTGACCAATGATATCTACACCAAGGAAGACGCCGAGGCTTTGGTGCGCATGCAGGCGCTCACCTCTGACCGTATTATGGGTGTGGAAACTGGCGGCTGCCCGCACACGGCAATTCGTGAGGACGCCTCGATAAACTTACGCGCCATTGAGCGGCTAATGAACAAGCACCCAGATCTGGATGTGGTGCTGATTGAGTCGGGCGGTGATAATCTGGCCGCCACCTTCTCACCCGATCTGGCCGATCTTTCGCTCTATGTTATCTCGGTGTGCCAGGGCGAGGACATTCCGCGCAAAGGCGGCCCGGCCATTACGCGCTCGGATATGCTGATCATCAACAAGGCGGATCTGGCGCCCTATGTCGGGGCGAACCTGGATAGGATGGAAGCGGATAGCAAAAAATCCCGTGCTGGGCGCCCACATGTGTTCACCGATCTGAAAACCGGCATGGGCGTGGACGAGATTGTCGCTTTTGTGAAAGAGACCGGCGGCCTGCAAACTGCCTAACCTGCACTATGCAGACCCGACGACCATCTGGAAAATGACGCCAGACAGGATAGCCCCACTTACGCCAAGCCCCAGATAGGTGAAGAACACCCGCGGCTTAACCAGCGACCAAACCGCCGCCATTGCGGGCACAGAGCTTACCGCGCCTGCCATAATGAACGCCATCGCAGCGCCTTGGCTCATACCCTGCTCAATGAGGCCGGCGAGCATGGGCGGTGCCACATACGAGTTGAGATAAGCAGGCATGCCAACCAAGGCCGCTGTCGCAATAGGTTGCAGGCCCTGCCCGCCGACGAGGCCAGCTATCATGCTGGCAGGCACATAGTTTACCAGCAGCGCCTCCAGCACATAGGCAAGCACCAGCCACTGGACCAAAAACAGCGCCATTTCCCAGAACGTGTCGGAGAATATGGTGCGCCGCTCAGCCTCCTGCCAGAAGCACCACTCCGGCTTACCATCCAGTGGGTCCGCTTTGCTGCAACAGCTTTTCTTGGGCTGCGCTTTCAGTGGATTGGCAAAAACACCGGTATGGCTGAGCGCTGCAACGGCAAAACCACCCATCAACCCCAGCGCGACCGCGCCAATGGCTTTGGCAATGGCAAAATCCCAACCCAGCGCAGCGGCTGTCACCAGAGTGTTGCCCGGATCAACCAACGGTGAGGATAGCCAGAACGCCATGACAGCCGAAAGGGGTGCGCCTACAGCCAGCAGTCCGGCAATGAACGGAATCACCTGGCACGAGCAAAAGGGCGCAAGACCACCAACCAAAGCGGCCAACACAATCATGCGATATTCGCGACCCTGAAACGCCGCCGAAACAAGCTTCTCCGCGCCAGACGCACGAAGATAGGCAAGCAGCAGAACCGCAAAAAGAATGTAAGGCAGCGTGTTGAGAAACGCACTGCTGGCAAAAGCGGCCGTGGCGAAAAGATTGTAAGGATCAAAAAGCGCGACCCCAGCAAGCAAGGCCACCGTCAGTGCCCACGGTGTGAAAATCAGCTTCCTGGCTCTCGGCCAAAAAGCGTCTGCTGGTGTGAGAACGGTATCGCTCATGCCGCAGCCTCGCTTTCAGCATTCTGCTCTGCGCAGCACTCCTTCATAATGTACGCAGCAAGCGCTTTGAGATGCTCAAAGTTAGCACGGCACACAATCATACGGCCTTGCCGTTCTTGTGTGATCAAATCGGCAGCGGCCAAAAACTTGATATGATGGGCAAGTGTAGAGGCCGGAATGCCAGTGCGTTCGCCAATTGCGCCAGTGGGCAATCCATCCGTTCCAGCCTTCACCAGCACCTGCACCACAGCGAAGCGCGGCTCTGATCCCATGGCAGCAAAACCTGCCGTTGCCTGTGTGATATCCATAGCGCCCTCATATTTCAATAAAACTAGAATAATCGAAATATTGAATCCCGTCAATCAAACCTAAGTCAGCCAGCTCCACCCCGCTGATGCGATGAGCTGCAGGGCAAGTAACGTCAACACCAGTTTAAACCCCTTGCGAAAGGTCTCTTCTGGTAGGGCATGCAGGAGTTTCGTGCCCAGCAAAGTGCCAAGGAACCCAGCGGCAATCATCGCGGCCAACACGGGCACCCAAGCGCCAAATGCAAAGCCCAAAAACCCAAAAACCACCACCTTTAACCCATGTTGCATCACCATAGCCGCAGCGTGCGTGGCACCGTAGTGCCGCCGATCATCAAGCCTTGGCGCGAGCAGCGCGGCCACAAATGGCCCGGTTGCGCCCACAAACATAGTAAGAATGGTGGCAAATCCGCCGCCCAAAGCCAGGCCAATCGGCCCACCCTTGGCACCCTTCACCTTCGGGCCCCAGATGGTGAAAAGCACAAACAGGCCAACAAAGGTTTTGAGCAACGCTTCGGGCAGTGTGACCACCAACTGCCCACCAATGAGCGCCCCAACCACCGCACCAAGAGTAAAAACGCCAAGCATCGGCCACACCACCTGGCGCAGCTGCACCAGCGCACGCCCAGCATTGGAGCCAAGCTGCACAACGCCATGCACCGGTATCAACACCGCAATGGGCACGATGGAGGCCATAACGGCCAACATCGCAACACCGCCACCAATGCCAAAGGCAGCAGTGAGTGCGGCGGTGAAAAAGGCGGTAATGACGAGGATGCCTGCCGACAGAGCGGATAGCCCATCAGGCAGCAGGGAAAGAAGGGTAGAACCGATCATTGCGTGCGTATGGTCACCCCGCCAAGCGGGTCTCCACAAGCTCCACCCAATAGCTGGTGCCAACGGGGATCACATCATCGTTGAAATCATAATGCGGTGAATGCAGGTTGGCGCTGTCCATACCATTGCCAGTGAAAATAAATGCGCCAGGCCGCCCTTCCAGCATAAAGGCAAAATCCTCTCCGCCCATTACCGGCGGCGTGTCGGTTTCCACCTTGTCTGCGCCCACCACTTTAGCGGCGATGGACGCAGCAAAATCCGTTTCCGCTTCATGGTTCACAACCACCGGATAGTTGCGCTCATAGTTTAGGGTCGCTGTGCACCCCATTGAGGCTGCAACGCCCTGCACAATCTCGCCAATGCGGCGCTCTGCCAGATCACGCATGTCTGGGATCAGCGTGCGAACCGTGCCGGTCATGGTCACCCGTTCAGGGATCACATTATCAGCATTGCCCGCATGCACTGTGGTGACCGATACCACCAAACTTTCCAGCGGGTCGGCATTGCGCGAGGCGATAGATTGCAGCCCGGTGATGATCTGCGCTGACGTGACCACCGGATCAATGCCCGTGTGAGGGCGCGCAGCGTGGCCACCCTGTCCTGTCACTTCAATGGCGAAAATATCCGTGGCCGCCATGATCGGCCCAGGCTTGATGGCGAAAGTACCGACGGGAAAACCTGGATAATTGTGCATGCCATAGACTTCTTGGATGCCAAAACGCTCAAACAGACCGTCATCCATCATGGCTTTGGCGCCAGCGCCACCTTCTTCAGCAGGCTGAAAAATCACCACCACGGTGCCAGCAAACCCGCGCGTTTCGCACAAATGTTCTGCCGCCCCCATCAGCATCGCCATGTGCCCATCATGGCCGCAGGCGTGCATTTTTCCAGGAGTTTGCGAGGCGTGTGGCTTACCGGTTTCTTCCTCAATGGGCAGCGCATCCATATCCGAGCGCAAACCTACTGTTGGGCCAGTACCCGCCCCTTTTGCGCCTTTGATCACGCCGACAACACCGGTTTGCCCTAGGCCTTCCACCACTTCGTCGCAGCCAAAGGCGCGCAGCTTAGCCGCTACATAGGCCATTGTGTCGGGCAGGTCGTACATGATCTCGGGGTTCTGGTGCAGCTCATGGCGCCACTGCTTGATGGTATCAGCGCGCGCAGCAAGGCGATTGTTCACGGGCATGGGGCGTCTCCAAAAAAAGGTTTGGAAAGCATCCTAGCGCGCCTAGCGTTTGGGTTAAAGCGGCATGCTGGCGCGGCTAGGCGCGATCTCGCTGCGCCCTTGGCTAAGTTTATCGCGTATCGCTTGACGCGCTCGACCAACAAAGCGCCGCATTAGAGGCCGCATGATAGAAACAAAGCTGGAAGGGCCAGAGACCCCCAACGCATAGAACTCTTCCTGAGACAAAGGGCGGGCGGCACGTGGATGAATAACTGGCATCATAAGAAAACTCCTTTTTGCCCGGCAACATCTAACCGGCCAGAAGAGCTTTTTCTGCGCACAAGGTTGCAAGAGGCTTTTCATTTTTGAAAAGCCTCAAAGAGCGATCGTTTGCTCAGGTTTTGATGCAGCGATAGCGCTACAGCTTGGCGGTAGCAGTGCGCGTAAAACTAGTTTGCAGACGATGCGCTGCGCCACACAACAAACAGCGTGATGGCGTGCAAACCAACGATAACAAGATTTGCGATAACAACAGGATGGTCCCAAGACCCTGCGGTCAAAGGCGTCAGCGCCTTATAAACAACCTGCACAAGCAAAAGAGCGGCAACCATGGGGGTGCTTTGAACAACAAGCAAAACCAACGAGACCACAAGAATAGCCATATAAACGGCCAGAAGGATCGCGCGGGCTGGCGTTGGCTCACCATAGGCCTGGCGAGCCCATAGCAAATCATTGAGCAGGCCAAAACAGACAGGCACCAAGACCAACACATTGATGGCAAGGGAAAATGTGATCAGGATCGTTGCTGGCATGAGATAGTTACGCAGCAACTGTTAAACTAGATGGCTTCTGGCGCCGCCTGCCGCGCCCTATCTTTCTTGATGCTCCAAGCCAATATCCCCAACACCACCAGCGCGCCAACGGTCTCGAGGATCGGCTGGTTCGGCCACATGAGCGCTATACCTGAAACGCCCGTTAGGATGCGCAGCGGCCAGCCCAGCGGATATTCCATGTGCCCTTCAATGGCAGCGCCAAGCGCATACACACCTAAGGTCGCCGCCATGAAAATGAAGACACTCTCCATGAAATCACCACCCAAAAAGTTGGTGTAGGCAAACAGCACCGGCATCAAATAAATGCCTTTAGCGAGCTTCCAGCTCATCACGCCGGTCGCCATGGGCCGGGTTTTCGCGATGGCCGCTGCCGCAAAAGCTGTCAAACACACCGGCGGCGTCACGTTGGAATCTTGACTAAGCCAAAAGATGATCATGTGCGCGGACAAAAGCGCAGTGGTGATAACCACCGGATCAAGCACCTGCGGATAGACCACCGATAGCAGTTCAGGCGGCATGGCCTGCATCAGCGCCAAGGCCTCTGGCCGGGTCATCGGTTCGGCAAGCGCAGGCAAGATGCCTGGATCAGCCAGCATAAAGCTCATGCGCGCCACTTCAGGAATAGTACCATCCACCAAGGCAGACACCAGATGCGCGTTTTGGATGAGCGCATGCAAAGCCGGCGCAGATAGCGTGGCAAGCACAATGTAGGCCGCCGTAACGGGCAAACCCATGCCCAGCACCAATGATGCCAATGCGATAAGGGCGATAGCGATCATCAGATTGCCACCTGCCCATTCGGCGATCATGAGACTGAACGTGTTGCCGATGCCGGTCATGGCGATCACGTTGACCATCGCGCCCACGGCGACCAGCAGTACGCCGGTCATGATCATGTTTTTAGCGCCCAATATCAGCGCTTCCATGATGGCTTTGGGACCCATGCGGTTGGGCGTGAGCCAGCTGGCGACAATCACCGAGAGGATCGCCCAAATCGCCGCAAACACCGGCGTGAACCCATAGATTAACAAGCTGATGAGTGTGATCACCGGAATAAGGAACGATGGCCCACCGCGCTTAAGCACGTCCATGGCCGATGGCGCGTCATCAGCAGCCACCTGCATGTTGAGCTTCTTGGCTTCAATGCGCACAAAAAAGCCAACCGACAGGAAATACACCATGGCAGGCAGGAAGCTGACGGCCACAATATCAAGGTACGGTATCTGCGTGTAGCTCGCCATCACGAACGCGCCCGCACCCATAATGGGCGGCATCAACTGGCCACCGGTAGAGCTTGCCGCTTCCACACCCGCAGCAAAACGTGGCGGGAAGCCAGAGCGCTTCATCAGGGGAATGGTGATGACGCCGGTGGACACTGTATTGGCCACCGCCGAGCCAGAAATGGTGCCAGTAAGGCCGGAGGAAAACACAGCCACATAGCCAGGCCCGCCAATGAACTTGCCAGCTACCGCACGTGCCAGATCGATGATGAATTCACCCGCGCCCGAGCGCACCAAAAACGCGCCAAACAGGATGAACAGGAACACGAACGTCGCCGAGATATTGGCAATGGTGCCAAACATGCCCTCATCGGTGAAGATCGTACGGAAGACGATTGTCTCTACCGACAGACCGCCAAAGCGGAATACATTGTCCAGGTGCTGGCCCCAGAAAGCTGGGTAGGTGAGCGCCAGAATGATGAGAATGGGAATGATCACGCCCGTGGCGCGGCGGGTAAGCTCAATCGCACCAAAGATCACGATCAGCGCGTAAACCCACTCCTGCGGGGCCAATGAAACGCCGCGCGCGTAGATCGCGTTTTCTGAGGCAATCAAGAGCAGCGTTGCCAC
>JBGCDM010000027.1:0-29376 GCA_045105395.1 Devosiaceae bacterium
GTACATTGCGCAGCCGATCACCGCGCGACAATGGGAGTTGCTGACGCGTCCGCTTCACCCGTTTCACCCCATCATACACCACAGGCACACCGGTCAGAGCACCGATAGCTCGGGCCAAATGGGCTGCTTTGTTATAACGGCTTGGCCATTGACGCAGCGGGTGCAAGGGCACTGGCACCAGCACAGTATCTGGCTCGTGCAACAGCGCGCGCCCAGCGCGCGCCATCATCGCTCCCAAAGAATCGGCAAGGTGCCGCTGATCAGCAAATTTCAAGGCGTGCACCAAACGTGGGGCGATCCCGTCATAGGTGCAAGCTGCACGCAGACGGTCAAACTCCGGTGGATTGGCCAACGCCTCAGCCGATACAGCACCGGGTCCAAGATCATAAGCCAGCGGCAACCCAAGACGATTGCACACCGGTGTTTCAATCCAGGGAACTTGCCGCCAGCAAGAACCGCACAGCCCGCCATCATCTTGCACCAAAGTGCGGCAGGTGGGGCATGTGGGCGGGACCACAAAATCGATGGTGTTAACCACCGATGAGCGCACAACATTGTAAGACTTGGAGACCAGCTGACTAACAGCCCTCGGCATCATCGAACCGCGCGCAGTAATGCCATCGGCGGCAACACTCTGTGCAACAGGAGCAGACAAACGCTTGGCCATACAAACCCCAGATTAGCCGTGCCATGACGCCAAAAAAATGACCTCGAAAAAGAGAACGCGCATTAACAGCACGCCGTGCCACTAAGGTCATGGTCCCTAAGTCGTATGGCAAGGCCTCGGCTCTGTCATGCGCAGATTCCCTATTGGGGGCAAAAACGTGCGTATGAGGCGGCATTACGCGGCTGGCAAAGGTAGAACCATCAAGCAGGCTGGGCTACATCCAAGGCGTTTCTCAATCAAACGGGTGCCGCGCAAAATGTCCCAATCCACCAGCACCACAGCGCCATCAAGCGCACCAGAAATTTTTGACACCCACCTCATAGCCGCGCGAAAGCAGCGCGCAATCCTGGCAGCGGGCAAGCCCGGCGCACGCGATGGTGGGTTTCTGCTGGATCAAGCCATTGAAGATGTGTGCGAGCGCCTGGATGCCGTCGAGCGCCAGTTTGAGTTTGCTCTAGATATTTCTGATGATGATGGGCGCACAGCCGATCGCATTGCCCGCCATGATCGCGTTACGCAGATGGCAAGGCTTACAAGCCTATCAAACAGCACCACTGCCAATGGCCTGCCGGTGCTTCGTGGCCGGCAAGAACACTTGCCCGCCAAGCCAGAAAGCTTGAGCCTTATCACCTCCGTGCTTGGCTTGCAGACGGTCAACGATCTACCGGGCACGCTGGTCCAGGTGCGGCGCGCGCTGAAGCCAGATGGGCTGTTTCTTGGATCATTGATCGGCGGCAACACACTGCACGAACTTCGCGATGTACTGGCAGTTGAGGAAGAAGAAAACACCGGTGGGGCGAGCCCGAAAGTGGCGCCCTTTGTCGATGTTCGTGATTTCGGTAGCCTGCTCCAGCGTGCTGGCTTTGCGCTGCCGGTTACCGATGTTGATAGCTACACTGTGCGCTATGGAAACCTGTTTGTGCTGATGGCAGACTTGCGCGCTATGGGGGCAACCAACCCCTTGGTGCATCGCTCACGCAAACCCTGGACAAAGGGCCGGGCCGTGCGCGCAGCACAGCTTTATGCGCAGCGCTACGCTGACAATGATGGGCGCATCCGCGCAACATTTCAGGTTATTTCTTTTTCCGGTTGGGCCCCGTCGCAGGTGCAGCAAAAACCGCTGCGTCCAGGCTCAGCCAAAACACGCCTGGCCGATGCATTGGGCGTCAATGAGATACCCAGCGGCGAGAAACCAGGAAGCTAACTCAGCTACAACAATGCAGCGGCGATACTATCAAAAGCGGTCCCTAAATTACCACCCAGTATGCCCATCGCAACAACTGTGGCCAGCGCAATGCCTGCTATAACCAAAGAGTACTCGACCACTGTGGCGCCGGAGTGATCATGCAAAAAGTGTTTCAGTAAAGTGCCCATGATACCCTTCAGATTGCCAATTGATTGCATCCGCGTGTTCGGACCTTAACCGCCAGGCGATAAAACTTAGCAAGCAAAGCTGGTAAAATTGTATGAATTTACTTGTCAGCCATCAAAGGGCCTAACCGGCGCGTTTGACAGGCTGAACGGCTTGATCACCGGAAGCACTTTCATCTCGCGCTTGGCCCTTCCAAAGCACCGATGCAAAGCCGTAGTCAGCCTCCACTTGGGCAGCATCCAAGCATGCTTCATGGAAGGGCTTGGGATAGGAAAAGAAGTAGCCCTGAACTTCTTCGCAGCCAAGATCGCACACCACTTGAAGCTCAGCTTCGCGCTCAATGCCTTCAACCACAACGCCTAGTCCAAGGCCGCGGCACAGGCCCACAATACCTTGTAACAGGCGAAGTTGCTCGGGATTCTGGTCACAATCAGCAACGAAGGAGCGGTCAATTTTCAGCTTATCCACCGACAGCGTATTGAGATATTGCAGGGATGAATAACCGGTTCCAAAGTCATCCAGCGCAATCTTCACACCAAGCTCTTTCAGGTTGGCAAAAAGCCGCTGGATACGCGGCAACGCATCATCACTGAACACACTTTCGGTCAGCTCCACGCACAACAGTTCAGGCGGAAAACCGGACTGTTTGAGTGCATCTTTCACATCCTGTTCTACATTGCGGTGCCATATCTGAGCAACTGAAAGATTGACTGCCATCTGCAAGGGCGCGCCACCTGCATCCAGCCACGCTTTGCCCTGACGACAGGCGTGCAGCAGCATCCATGCGCCAAGATCAGCAATAAGGCGCGAACTTTCCGCGATGGGTATGAACTTGTCCGGCGGGATATAGCCGCGCGTAGGATGGTTCCACCGCGCTAGCGCTTCCAAACCGGTTATCTTGCCGGCCATTACATCGACCTGCAGCTGGAAGTGCGCTTCAAGCTGGTCGTTCGTAATAGCCTCACGCAGATCACGCGCCAAGCTCACCCGATCTTGCACCTCTTGATCAAGACCAGTGTGAAAAAGCAGTGACCGATTGCGCCCTGAGGACTTAGCTTCATAAAGCGCAAGGTCAGCAAAACGCATTGCCTCATCTGCATCGCTGGCCTGATCAGGCAGCGTAACCATGCCGATGCTGGTGGAAATGTGCACTGACCCCTCTATCAGGCGCACAGTGCCAGCAAAAGCGGATATGATATTGCTGGCATGGGCCGATAACTCGGCAGCTTCACTCACATCTGGCACAAGCACAGCAAATTCATCGCCGCCTAAGCGAAACACCATGCCATCAGACATCATGGTACGCGACAAACGTTCCGCCACACGGCGCAAAAGCTCATCACCAGCGGCGTGACCAAGCGTGTCATTCACTTCTTTAAAGTGATCCAGATCCAGCAGCAGAAGGCCTGCACTCATGCGCCCCTGTTTCACCAGGTCCAAAACAGTGTCCAGTTCACGACTAAAATAAGCGCGATTGCCAAGACGGGTCAAAGGATCGTGGAAGGCAAGCTCTTCGAGTTCTCGCTCAAATTTCTTGCGTGCGGATATGTCTTGTACGGTACCAACAATCTCTTTGATTTGGCCATCAGCATCGATCCGGGCACGCGCAATGACGCTCAGGTCCATAGTGGCCCCTGAACCCCGCTGCCAGGCGATATCGATTGTTTGGGTTTCCTTGGTCACCAACAGATCGCGCAGCGCTTTGCCCACGCCAGCGCGGTCTTGGGTGGCGATGAAGGCGGCAAACCGCTTGCCGCTCATAACAGTTTGTGAGGGCGGCAGACCGGTCAACTCTAAAAACTCAGGGCTAATGGTCACCGTGCCCAGTCGCCGATTGTAGGACCAAGCCCCGAGCCGGCCAAGACGATGAGCTTCGGCAAGGTCTTCGGCGCGCCGGGCGGCTTGCTCGCGTGCTTCCACCTCATCGGTGATATTGCTGCCGGTTCCACGATAGCCCAAAAACGTGCCCGAAGGATCAAAACGCGGAACGCCATTAACGCGGAACCAACAATAGCTCCCATCAGCCACCTGAATGAGATAAACCAAATCACGAAACGGCCTATGCGCTTCAATGTCTTGGATATGCGCGGCAAAGACGTCCGCGTTTTCAGGTAGATTGGCAAAAGAAAGACGGCTTTTCCCGATAAAATAAGATGGTGGATGTCCACAATGGGCCGTAACAGCATCGGTGAGCATCGTCATTTTATGCTCAGCGTCGCTCTCCCACATCCAGTCTGAAGCAGTTTTGGCGAAATCTTCCATCGCCTCATTTTGCGCTTCAATTGTACGGCGCGCCTCTATCTCTTCGCTGATGTTACTGCCGGTACCGCGGTAACCGGCAAACTTTCCATCATCATCAAAACAAGGCACGCCATTGGTTCGGATCCATAGCTCCGTGCCATCGTCGCGAAAGCCCTTATAGACCAAATTTTGGAACGGTTGATGCGCCTGGCGCACAAGCCGGTGTGCAGCAAAGGCATCCACATTTTCCGGAACATCTTCCAGGTCAAACCAATTCACCCCAAGGTAACGCTGCGGCGGAGATCCGGTCTGCTCTTCAATGGCTTTGCTAACATAGGTAAACACGTCAGAGGCGTCGGTTTCCCACATCCAATCAGAGGCTGTATTGGCAAAGTCCTCCATCGCCGATTTTTGCTTATCAGCAAGACGCCGTGCGTCCACCTCAGCGGTGATATCACTGCCGGTACCGCGGTAACCCAAGAAAGCGCCCGACTTGGAAAAGCGCGGAGCGCCATTGACCCGATACCAGCGAACCTCGCCTTTTGGCGTGCGGCCTTGATAAACAAATTCCTTAAACGGCTCATGGGTATCCAGCGTTTTGCGATGGGCTTCAAACGCTTCATGATTGTCTGGAAGCGGTGCATAGTCGAACCGCGACTTGCCGATGAACGAGGATGCGGAACGACCAGAAACAACCTCCACCGCATCCGTCATCGAGGTGAACTTATGGTTCTCGTCGCTTTCCCACATCCAATCAGATGCGATGTTGGCGAGCTCGCTCATCGTCTCGCGTTGATCTTCAGCCTCATTGCGCGCATTGAGCAATTCAGTGGCATCATTGAGCATAAAAATCGGTTGATGTTTCGCGCCGCTAATTTGCAAAACAAACCGGCGGCCATAACGCTGAACTGAACGCGGTAACTCGAACGCGGTGGCGATTTCACCGTCTGCAGCCAGCAATATCTTTGAAGCCTCACTGGCATTGAGTGGGCGTCCATACAGCTCGCTCAAATACGAAACTTGTGTGCCTAAAACCTCTTCGGTACCGGTGAGCGAAAGAATAGCAAAATCATGGATCGCATCCTCTTCGACCACGGGCTCCAAAGAACCGCCCAAAAACCCGGTATCACGGGCAAAATCGGTAAGAATGTCATCAACCCAAACCAACCGCCGCACGAAGGCAACAACACGCCCT
Source organism: Devosiaceae bacterium (assembly GCA_045105395.1). Taxonomy (GTDB): domain Bacteria; phylum Pseudomonadota; class Alphaproteobacteria; order Rhizobiales; family MH13; genus MH13. The sequence goes on from JBGCDM010000027.1 coordinate 5,476, forward strand.
GGGCGATTTCGGTTGCCGGGGAACGGCATCACAAAACGCTGCCAACTGTGCGTTAGGTGTGTAACGGCAGCCTTGTTGACCGAATACATCGTGCGATTGAGCCGCAAAGCTGTGTCATAAGTTTCGGCGAAATACTTGCCAATATCGGTGACAAAATCGCTGGTTTTCTTGCCAGCCATATCAAGGCCGGCGTCACCGCTTACCGACGCGCCATAGTGAAGATACACATAGTGGCCATCGCCCAGCTCCTCAACAACCACCAGGTCATCGAGATGGTCAGAAAAGGCACTGGAAGCTAAATCATCAAGATCGGCACTGTTTGAGGCACGCCAAGCCTCAACCAACGGAGTAAACTCCGGGTTGCGCTCCAAGTCGAAAGACGAAGTTGGTCTTGTTGTACCCTGAAAGCTCTTCACACGCCCATCCACACTACAACCTATAGCGGTAGATCAAATCAGTTCACGGGTCGTTAAGAGCGCTACAAAACTATGAGGGTTTTTGCCTAAAGCAAGTCGATTAGAGGCGCGATCAGCGGGCCATCGGCTTCCGGCATGGGATAGCTGCGCAATTGATTTGGCCTAACCCAAGCAAGCTCTTGGCCCTCGCGCGGGCTAGGCGTGCCCTGCCAGCGACGGATCACATAGAGCGGCATCAACAGGTGAAAATCATCATAGCCGTGGCTGGCAAAGGTTAGCGGAGCAAGACACGCACTTTGCGTTTCAATGCCAAGTTCCTCGCGCAATTCGCGCAGTAAGGCATCCTCTGGTCGCTCGCCAGCCTCCACTTTACCGCCTGGAAACTCCCATAGGCCCGCCATGGTTTTGCCTTCGGGTCGCTTGGCAATCAGCACGCGGTGATCGGTGTCCACAAGCGCTGCGGCAGCAACAAGCACAATCTTCAGGCTCATGTGCGGTAATCACCATTGATCGCTACATAGGCTTTGGTGAGATCGCACGTCCAAATGGTCGCTGCGCCTCGGCCAAGGCCCAGATCAACCCGCAAAACAATCTCCGGCTGCTTCATAATGGCAGCAGCGTCCTCTTCGCTGTAATCAGGGTCACGTGCGCCTTCATTGGCCACACGCACATGCTTGCCATCAGCACCAAACCATATGGCGAGCTTATCACGGTCAGCTGGCTGCCCAGCTTTGCCCACCGCCATCACCACCCGGCCCCAATTGGCATCTTCCCCGGCAAAAGCCGTTTTCACCAACGGCGAATTGCCAATGGCACGGGCGATTGCGTCTGCGCTTGCCTCACTGGTTGCACCCTCAACACGCACGGTAACAAATTTGGTCAGCCCTTCGCCATCTTTTACAATGGCATGGGCAAGTTCCAGCGTCAGATCATCCAATGCATCTTGAAGAGGTGCCAGACGCGGATCGTCAGGCTGGGTAATGGGGTGATCAACCAGCCGTTTACCGGTGGCAAACAGCAACACCGTGTCGGATGTGGATGTATCGCTATCAATGGTAATGCGGTTGAAGCTTCCACCCACCGCGCGCGCGATCATGCCCTGCAAGATATCAGCTGAAATGGCAGCATCGGTTGCAACGAACGACAGCATGGTCGCCATATGCGGCGCTATCATGCCAGCACCCTTGGAGATGCCCGACAGGGTAATGGTTTGCCCGTCTATGTCCACCTGGCGTGAGGCCGCCTTAGGAAAGGTATCGGTGGTCATAATGGCGCGGGCAGCATCCACCCACCGGGCACCAGCACCATCAAGCGAACCAACCATGGCGCCCATCACACCGGAGAATTTGTTCGCCGTAAGCGGCTCACCAATAACGCCGGTTGAGGCCAGGAACACAGCCTCTGCGGGCACGCTCAAAGCATCACAAACAATATCGGCAGACTGCGCAACGGACGCCTGCCCCTTCATGCCCGTGAACGCGTTGGCATTGCCAGAATTGACCAGCAAAGCCCGCGCTGCGCCTTGACCTAGCTTATCTTTGCACCAATCCACCGGCGCCGAAGCGCAGGCAGACTGAGTGAAGGTGCCAGCAACGCTGGTGCCGGCATCAAACGCCATCAGCAGAACATCGGTGCGGCCGGCATATTTGATGCCAGCAGCAGCCGTTGCCATGCGCACGCCCTCAATGGGCAAAACCACAGGATCCTGTGCAGGGGTAAATGGCGAGGGGAAATCCATGCAAACCAACCCTTACTGCGCAGCAGTTGGTGGTTCTAGGCCTTCCATTTCAAAGGTGATCTCAGCCTCTTCACGCAAGCCATCAATGGCATTCACGAAGCTCTGCTGCAAAAGGCCCTGCTGAATTTGTGGCGCGAGCTGCTCAAAAGCTGGCGCTTCTGTTTCACGGGCTTCTTCCACGATGATCACGTGCCAACCGAACTGGCTTTCCACCGGATCGGGAGTGTAATCACCAATTTCCAGCGCAAAAGCGGCTTCTTCAAACACGGGCACCATGCGGCCACGGCCAAAGAACCCAAGATCGCCGCCATTGGGGCCACTGGGGCCAGTGGACCGTTCGCCAGCAAGGGTCGCAAAATCAGCGCCGCCATCCAGTTCTTCGATCACCGCGCGTGCATCCTCTTCGCTTTCCACCAAAATATGGCGGGCACGGCGCTCTTCTTCAGGCTCAAAACCTTCAACAGCTTCATCATAGGCCGCACGCAGGGCTGCCTCATCCACGGTTGGCGCCAACACTTCCACCAGATAACTGGTGCGCAAAGTGCGCGCGCGCTGATAGGCCATGCGGCGTTCAAACGCATCACTGTCGGCAAGGCCAGCTGCTTCGCCAGCACCGGCCAGCAGATGCAGATCGATCAAAGCATCCACAATCACCGCCCGACGCTGATCTTCAGGCACCTGCTGCATTTGCTCAGCAAAATCTTGGCTGGCCATCATCGCTTCATCTTCGGTAATTTCGTGACCGTTCACGGTGGCCAAAACAGTGGCCGGATCCAGCGCATCTTGCGCCATGGATGTGCCTGAAACAGCGAGCACAGTGAGCCCAGCAATCGCCAGACGGGAGACAGTATGCAACATGCGGATAATCCTTAAGTCATCATTGTGGGGGGAGCGCAAACTCTGCCCCTAGAAATCGGGCCGGACCATGGCGGTCTTTGCCCACATTGACAAGCAAAAGGGCCATTCTTATCTGTGTGGCGCTTATACACTTGCTGGCTCGTGTCTCATCTGCCGTTCAGCACGCTTTGCTCTTTTAAAAACTATCGCACCTTTGCCCTTGATGTGGCGTACCCGGTGCGAGGAGATATTCCCCGCTATGCTAGGCCTTGGCTCCATCGCCTCCAAACTTTTTGGCTCATCGAATGATCGTGTGGTCAAAAATTATCAATCCCGTGTTGATGCGATCAATGCGCTGGAACCAACCATTGAAGCGCTCAGCGATGAAGAGCTGCGCGGCAAAACGGTAGAATTTCGTGAGCGCCTAAACAATGGCGAGACGCTCAACGATCTGCTGGTTGAAGCCTTTGCAGTGGTGCGCGAGGCTGGCAAACGCTCCATGGGCCAGCGTCACTACGATGTGCAGCTCATTGGCGGCATGGTGCTGCACGAGGGTAAAATTTCCGAAATGAAGACCGGCGAGGGTAAAACCCTTGTTGCCACGCTGGCTGTGTATCTGAACGCACTGCCGGGCACTGGCGTTCACGTGGTGACCGTGAACGACTATTTGGCCCGACGTGATGCGGCCTGGATGGCCCAAGTTTACAGTTTTTTGGGCCTCACCACTGGCACCATTGTGCATGGCCTGGGCGATGAAGAGCGCCGCGCGGCCTATGCGTGCGATGTCACCTACGCCACCAACAACGAACTTGGGTTCGATTATCTGCGCGACAACATGAAGTATCGCCGCACCGAGATGGCGCAGCGTGCTCACAATTTTGCCATCGTCGATGAGGTGGATTCCATTCTGGTCGATGAGGCACGCACACCGCTTATCATTTCTGGCCCATTGGCCGATAAGTCTGAGCTTTACACCGCCATCGACAAGCTGGTGCCACAGCTTGAGCCGGACGATTATGAGATTGATGAAAAGCAGCGCTCAGCCAACTTTACCGAAAGCGGTACAGAGCGGCTGGAAGGCATTTTGCAAGAAGCTGGACTGGTTGAAGAAGGCACCGATCTTTACGATGTGGAGAACATTCAAGTTGTTCATCACATGAACCAAGCCTTGCGCGCCCACACACTGTTCCAGCGCGACAAAGACTACATCGTCAAGAACGATCAAGTGATCATCATTGACGAGTTCACCGGCCGCATGATGGAAGGCCGCCGCTTCTCTGATGGCCTACACCAGGCATTAGAAGCCAAAGAACATGTGTCGATTAATCCTGAGAACCAAACCCTCGCCTCGGTGACGTTCCAAAACTATTTCCGCCTCTACAACAAACTGGGCGGCATGACCGGTACAGCCTCAACTGAAGCGGAAGAGTTTGCCGACATTTACGGCCTGGAAGTTGTTGAAATTCCTACCAATGTTCCGGTTGCTCGCATCGATGATGATGATGAAGTGTATCGCACATTTGAGGATAAATACCGCGCCATCGTCGCCCTCATCGTGGATTGTTCACGCCGTGGCCAACCCATTCTTGTCGGCACCACGAGCATCGAAAAATCTGAAATTCTCTCCCAGATGCTGTCGGACAAAAAAGCAGTCAACATGATCGCTGATAAGCTGGTTGCACAAGCTGATGCCACCGACAAAGGTGAGCCAGAACTGGCCGATTATCTGCGCAGCGCAGGCGAACACCTGAAAGAAAAAGCCAAGTCCACCAAGGGCAAAAACCCACCCATTCCGCACAAGGTTTTGAACGCCCGCTTCCACGCTGATGAGGCGATTATTGTGGCGCAGGCTGGTGTGCCAGGCGCTGTGACCATCGCCACCAATATGGCCGGTCGCGGCACCGATATTCAGCTGGGCGGTAACGCAGATATGCGCCTGCTGGACGAGTTGGGCGATATGGAACCCAGCCCAGCGCGTGATGCCAAAGAGGCTGCAGTACGCGAGGAAGTTGCCAAGCTAAAACAACAAGCTTTGGACGCTGGCGGGCTTTATGTTGTGGGCACAGAGCGCCACGAAAGCCGCCGCATTGATAACCAGCTGCGTGGCCGTTCTGGCCGCCAGGGCGACCCGGGTCACTCAAAATTCTTCCTGTCGCTACAGGATGACTTGATGCGCATTTTTGGCTCCGACCGTATGGACGGCATGCTGCAAAAGCTTGGCCTGAAAGAGGGCGAAGCGATCATCCACAATTGGATCAACAAGGCTCTGGAAAAAGCCCAGCAGAAGGTGGAAGCGCGCAATTTCGACATCCGAAAAAACCTGCTGAAATATGATGATGTAATGAACGATCAGCGCCGTGTCGTCTTCGATCAGCGCCTAGAACTGATGGAAGAAGATGACCTGGCAGAGCCAGTCAAAGACATGCGCCACGATGTGATCGAAGACATGGTGGCCGCGCACATTCCTGAAAAAGCCTATCCCGAACAATGGGATACAGAAGGCCTGCAAGCTCAGGTTAAAGATGTTCTGAACCTTGATCTACCCGTTGTTGATTGGGCCGATGAAGAAGGCATTGCTGAAGACGATGTGATGGAGCGACTGAAACGCTCAGCCGATGAAGCTTATGCAAGCCGCGTTGCCCGCTTTGGGCCCGATGTTATGCGCCAGGTGGAACGTGCTGTGCTGCTGCAAACCCTTGATGGTCTGTGGCGCGAACATTTGGCAACGCTCGACAATTTGCGCTCGGTGGTGGGTTTCCGCGGTTACGGCCAGCGCGATCCTCTGCAGGAATATCGCACAGAAGCATTCCAGCTGTTTGAAGCGCTGCTGGCAAACTTACGCGAAACGGTTACCAAGCACCTGATGGTGGTTGAGGTGCGCACCGAAGCACCGCCACAATTGCCCTCGGCCGATGAAGTGCCTGGCGCCGCACCAGCACCTGCCCAGCCCCTATCACCGGCTATGGCCAAGGCCGCTGCGGGCATGGCGGCACTGCGCGGTGAAAGTGCACCTGTTCAAGTGCCAGCCGAAGCCCGCGACCCAAACGACCCCAGCACCTGGGGCAAAGTGGGCCGCAACGAGCCTTGCCCTTGTGGATCTGGCAAAAAATACAAGCATTGCCACGGCGCGGTTTAGCCACGCAAAGCCAAGATGTTGCAGTTTAACTGCGCGAAACCTGATGACATGGTTTAGCGGGTGCGAATAAGCGCCCGCATAGCCCACACGCCCACCACCGGGCCTAAGGCCATGACCAACAGAACCGGCTGCCAACCCCAAAGGCTGGCAAGCACCGGCGTTGCCTGCACGGTGACCATAGTGAGGGCAAAGCCAAGTGCGGTTTGGAAGGTGAGCAAGCTACCGGTCTGATCGGCGGGCGCATGGTCGGCCACCAATGCCGAAAGCTGGGGCGAATCTGGGATCACGCTTGCGCCCCAGATGATCAGCACCAGCATAACCAGCCACACCGGCCCGCCAAACGTTAAGGCAGCCAGCACCGCAGCGCCCCCACTGATCACCATAGCACCAGCAGCAACCTGCGCCTTGCCAACCCGGTCAGCCAGCCACCCAGCAGGTACGCACATAACAGCGCCCGTTGCGATCACCACAAAGGCAGTTAGCGTTGCCAAGCGCTGCGGGTCGCTTTCCGGTATAGCCAGCGCAAAAGATGCCGCCGCGATGGGGCCAATCCAGGCCCACATGGCGTAAAGTTCCCACATGTGGGCAAGGTATCCAAGGATGGCCAGGCGCACGCCCTTATTGGTCCATGCTGTGGCGATGGCACGCGGGTTGAACGCTGACGCACGCACATGGTGCGGTCCAAGCTGCGAGAAGAGCGCCAGCACCCCCCCAAACACTGCTAAGCCTGAGGCAAGCACCACCGTTGTGCGCCAGTCCGCACCGCCGCTAAAGGCCAACAAATGCGGCAAAGCTGAACCCAGAGCTACGGCTCCAACCAGCGCGCCCACCAATAGCCCGCGGTCTTTTGCACCCCAACCAACGGCGATTTTCATGCCAATGGGATAAACCCCTGCCAGAAGGGCACCAGTGGATACCCGCAAAAGCACCGCGGCCAAGGTATCAGGCGGCACAACCAATAACAGCGCATTGGCGAGGCCTGCGAGCACAGCGCATGCGGCAAACACATGACGTGGGTCCAGCCTGTCGGGCAAACCGGTGATGGCCAACGCCAAAGCACCGAGCACAAACCCGCCCTGCACACCGCTGGAAAGCGCCGCTTGCTGGGCAGCCGCCATGGGAACGTCTGCCACCATGCCAGGAAGCACAGCCGCAGACACAAACCAAAGGCTCATGCCGCAAATCTCGGCGATCATCAAAATCAGGATAGAACGTGTTTTCACGCCAAAGTGGTAACGCGCCACCTCAGGTGCGGCAATTCAACCTCAGACACAAAGGCGTGGGTTTAAAGGGTAGCGTAAAAGGAGCGCAGCGCCAGTTCAAAGGCGTCCGGCACCTGAACGGGAGCCAAGTGTCCGGCGTTTTCCAGCATCACAAGCTGCGCCCCAGCAATAGCATCGGCCAACGCCTGTGGGTGCTGCGGCGGGAAGGAAAGATCGCGGTCCGCACCCAGAACCAGTGTTGGCGTGGTGATGGCTCCAAGCTGGTCCAAAACATCATGCGCTTTAACCGCCAGCCCACACGAAACAGCCCCGGCCACACTGGTTGAGCCGATCATTCGCGCGATGGGATCAAGATCCGCAGGGCCAAAATCTGCAATCAGCCCATCGCCATACCAGCGCTCAATGCTCTCTTCGATCTGTGCCCAGAGACCCTTTGTGGTGATTGTTTCCAATCTCCCATCCCAGACCTCAACCGCCTCCGGCGCAAGCTGCCCTGTGGTGCAGGCAAGCGTAAGTGAGAGCATACGATCAGCATGTGACAGTCCCAGATGTTGGCCAATCATGCCGCCAATTGACAGACCACACATATGCACTTTGGCAACGCCAGCGTCATCAAGAACCGCCAGAACGCCTTGCGCCAGATACGCCATCTCGCTAGCGCGGTCACTGGGATCGGATTGACCATGGCCGGGCAAGTCTATCGCCAAACAGCGATAGTGCAGCGCGAAGCGGGCAATCATCCCATCCCACAGGCTAGCATTGCAGGTGTAGGCGTGAACAAAAATCAGCGCTGGACGCGCGTCTAAGTCGCCAGTGTCGGTATAGTGGATCCGGCGACCATCAAGTGTGGCAAAGGGCATCGCGGCGCACTAGTTGCCAGAGAACATGCTGTCGAACAGCCCGCCGGCGCGCGCGGCAAAGGATGAGTTTTCCGCCGCAGGTGTTGCAGCCGTTTCCACAACAGGCTCAACCACCGTGCTGGCAACAGGCTCAAGCGGCGGCGCAACCGGCACCGATGCAGGAACAGCAGCCGTTACAGGCTCAGCGACCGGTACAAGTGGTGGCGGCGCAGGTGCAGCAGGTGCCACAGGGGCTAAGGGAGGAGCCGAAGCGACCACAGGGGCAGGTACACTCACAGGTGGCGTAGGCGCAGCAGCGTTTGCCACAGGCGCAGGCGTTGTTGGCTGAGCACCAGCAAACATAACGCGTTGATTGGCCAATTCAGCCGGAATGCCATCTGGATACATATCTGCCAGCGCCACCTCAAAAGCAGCTTGATGCTCGGCCTGCGCGGCGCTGAACGCACGCTCCAGATCGGGCGGCAACTGATAGCTGGGGCACTGCTGAGCGGCAGAGAATTGATCAGCAGTAACTGCATTGAAAATATAGCGCCGATCACACACATCCACCTGCGGTGGTGTCTTAGTCAGCTCAAAATGTTGGTAGCCCTCTTGCAGCATCTGCCAGAACGGGAAGTGCCGATGGCCAGCAAAACGCGCCATATTTTCTGGTGTCATGCGGAATGGAAAGGCGTGCACTTGGAAAGCGCGCTGGCCGCCCTCAAAGGCTTCACGTCCTAGGCTGTAAATCTCGCCAATCTGATCATCGGTCATGGCATAACAGCCAGCCGAGGAGCACGCGCCATGCACCATGAGGTGCGAGCCAGTGCGACCATGGGAACGGTCAAAACTGTTGGGAAAGCCAAGATTGAACGACAGATAGAACGAAGAGTTCGGGTTCATTTGTGCAGGTGTGATCGTGTAAAAGCCTTCCGGCGCTTGGCGATCACCCTCTTGGAATTTCGGACCAAGCTCACCCGACCAAGTGCAAATCTCATAGCTTTCCAGCAGCAAATAGCGCCCCTGCGGCCCCCGCTTCCAAACTTCCAGCTCCGCCTCTTCTTTGAAGATGCGCATGAAAATCGGATCGCCTTCATCCATCGCAAGGCGCTGCATTTTCAACTGCATAGAAGCAGACAGAGGCTGCAAATGTTTAGGCAGATAATCAGATTGGCAGGCGGCCAGAATCGGCGCGGCGCTGGCAAGCAGCAAGCCTTTCACCAGAGTGCGGCGGCTAAGGGGAAGAGAAGATTGAACCTTGGACATCGAATGCGGGACCTTCACGACGCAAAACAAACGTATGGCAAACAAACAGATGGAGCCATTTCCATTCACTTTGCCTTTGCGAGCTTACAAAAGGTTTACCAAAACCCAGACCCGGGCTATCGCACGATCAATATGCGTTACAACTATCACCGGTTGGGCCCAGAGAAAAGCCAAACAGCCGCCAGCAAGGGGCATGATCACGCAATCGTCATCAAGCTCGCCAAAGCAAAGGAACGCAAAAGCCAAAAATTATGGCTCTAGAATGGCGCTGAGCAGACGTTGCTGATCGTACAGCCTTAGGAGCCTGGCTTTAGGAGCCTGGCTTTAGGAACCTGAATTTAGGAACTCAGCGTGCGGCCAATCGCCAAAAACTTCTCATGGCGATCCTCGCGCCAGTCTGTATCCGGCGCCGCGTCAAAAGCCTCAAAACTTGTTTTGATGCGCTCACGCACATTGGCCATGGCATGGGCTGGATCACGATGCGCGCCGCCCAATGGTTCCTCAATCACACCATCAACCACTTTAAGCGCGGTCAGATCTTCTGCCGTCACTTTGAGCGCAGAGGCCGCATCCGAGGCACGGGCTGAATCGCGCCATAAAATGCTGGCTGCACCTTCAGGCGAAATCACCGAATAAATCGAATGTTCCAGCATGAACACATGATTTGCGGTCGCCAGCGCGATGGCACCACCTGATCCACCCTCGCCAATGATAACGCTGATGGTGGGCACTTTCACACTTAGGCACTGCTCGGTTGAACGGGCAATCGCTTCGGCTTGGCCGCGTTCTTCTGCACCAATGCCGGGATAAGCACCGGCTGTATCAACAAAGGTGATAATCGGTAGGTTGAACCGGTCAGCCAGCTTCATCGCACGGATCGCTTTGCGGTAGCCTTCTGGGCGCGCCATGCCAAAATTATGGGTCAGACGTGAGGCGGTATCATCGCCCTTTTCATGGCCAATAACCATCACCGCGCGGCCATCAAAACGCGCCATACCCACTTGGATCGCGTGATCATCGGAAAAAGCCCGATCACCAGCAAGCGAGGTGAAATCGGTGAACAGCGACCCCGCATAGGCCTTAAAGTGCGGCCGGTCTGGGTGACGCGCGATCTGCGTTTTCTGCCAAGGGGTCAGCTTGGCATAAAGATCAGTGAGGGCCTTCTGCGCTTTAACTTCCAAACGCGCGATTTCATCGGCCACATCCACCGCAGCATCTTCAGCTTGCAGAGCTTTCAGCTCAACAACTTTACCTTCCAGGTCTGCGACAGGTTTTTCAAAATCGAGATAGGTGTGCATCACGCCTCAATAGGATTTGACCAAGCCCTTAGCCGGTCATTTTCAGGCCGGACTTGAAAGCCGATCAGCCCGACAAGTCAAGGCAAACAAGCGCGCTGTTTGCCAGCGTCCTTAAGGGCGCTGACCCCAAAGCCGTTCGCTAAGACGCCTCACTCAACGGATGGCACTGTGTCACCAGCCCGTGCAATCGTTCTTCCAAAACATGGGTATAAATCTGTGTGGTCGCAATGTCCTTATGCCCAAGCAGCGATTGCACCGTACGCAGGTCCGCCCCGTGAGCCAACAAATGGCTGGCAAAAGCATGGCGCAGAATATGCGGTGACAAAGCCTTGGTGTTGAGACCCGCAGCAACCCCAAGACTTTTAAGATCCCGCGCAAATGCCTGCCGCGTCAGGTGCCCCTGCGCGCTGTCAGCGGGAAACAAAAAGGGCGAACGCATCTGGCGCTTGTCGGCATCCAAGGCCTCAAGATAGGCACGCATGGTGCTTTGCGCCACGGGGGTTAGTGGCACCAACCGCTCGCGCCCACCCTTGCCGCGCACCACGAAGGCCTCCGCCCGGCCTGCCACACTGCGCGGCAGGCTCACCAACTCAGAGACGCGCAGACCCGTTGCATAGAGCAGCTCAAGCAAGGCGCGCAGGCGCAACGCTTTGATCTGTTTCGATGGACTTTGATCAGGCAGATCGCAGGCCTGCTTGGCTGCCGCCAGCAAGCAGTCCACGGCCTGCTCGTCCATCACTTTGGGCAAGGGCTTAGGCATTTTGGGTCCGCGCAGCGGCTCGCACGGATCATCAGCGCGCAGGCCCTCGGCATAAAGAAACTGGTAAAATTGCTTCAGCGCGGAAAGTCTGCGTGCAGCCGTGGCAGCCTTCGCGCCATTGGCTTCCAAGCGGGCCAAATAATCACGCACATCTTGCGTGCTAGCGGCATTGAGATCACTTGAAAGATCATCAGAAAAATCAGAAAGGTCACGCCGATAGGCAGCAATTGTGTTGGGCGAGGCCCCGCGTTCCACCGTCAACATATCTAAGAACAGCGTGATATCGCTCACTGAGTAAAGCGCTCCGGCGCAATACGAATAGATATCGGCTCTGGCGTTGGTTCCACATAATTGGCCAGCACAAAAATCGCGCCATAGGCAAGTCCGCCAAGAATGGCCAGCCGGGTCAAAAAGATAAAAGTCGTGGGCATCAGGTTGGTTCGCCAGATGGTGGATCAGGTGGTCGCAGGTCCCGTGTTTTGCGCGGTAAACCTTTTATAGGCAATCGGCTTTTCACAGTGCCGCAAAACGCTTAAGCAAATCTACCATGACCGCACATTCTTCTTCAAATGCTGCTGCCACCATTGGTGAGGCAAGTCAGCATCGCATCAACGCAGCTCACATAGCCAGCGTACGCCAGGCGTTGGGCGGGCGAGCTATTGTAATCGTCGGCATGATGGGCGCTGGCAAATCATCCATCGGGCGGCGGCTGGCGCAGGCGCTTAACCTCGGCTTTGTCGACTCCGATGATGAAATTGAAAAAGCAGCCAACCAAACCATCCCAGAAATTTTTGAAACCTATGGCGAGGCACACTTTCGCGACGGCGAACGTAAGGTCATCGCTCGGCTTCTGGCAGAGGGCAACAAGGTGATCGCCTTGGGTGGTGGCGCTTTTGAGAACCCGCAAACCCGCCAAGAAGTGGCCGAGCATGGCCTGTCGCTTTGGCTGAAGGCAGACTTTGAAACGCTGATGGCGCGTGTGCGCCGCCGTTCCCATCGCCCCTTGTTGCAGGGCCCAGACCCCGAAGGCACAATGACACGGCTTTTGGAGGCACGTTCGCCCAACTATACTTTGGCTGCCATTACCGTGCCATCACGCGATGGCGCCCATACCGATGTGGTCAGCGCCTGCTTGGCGGCCCTCTGCCAACATTTCCACGTGACGGCAACCCATTCGTGACCCAAACTATCAACCAAACCACAGACATTGTGCGTGTTGAGCTTGCCGAGCGCAGCTACGACATTGTGATTGGCGCAGGCGCAATGGCGCAGGCAGGGCCACGCCTCTCCACGCTGGCACCTGGTTCGCGCAGCGTCATCATCACCGATGGACGCGTGGCGCGCTTGCATCTGGATGCTTTGGAAGCAAGCCTGAAAGCCAGCGGCATAGATAGTTACGCAGCGGTGGTGCCTGCCGGTGAAGGGTCAAAAAGCTGGCATGGCGTTCAAACCATTACCGATGCAATTTTGGGTGGAAAGCTAGAACGCGGCGATCTGGTTATTGCGCTTGGTGGCGGCGTTGTTGGTGATTTGGCGGGCTTTGCTGCTGCTATTGCGCGCCGTGGCATGCGGTTTGTGCAGGTTCCAACCACATTGTTGGCACAGGTTGATAGCTCAGTTGGTGGCAAGACGGGCATCAACACCGAGCACGGCAAAAACCTGGTGGGCGCTTTTCATCAGCCTATTTTGGTGCTGGCCGACACCACAACCCTAGACACCTTGCCTGAGCGCGAGGTGAAAGCGGGGTATGCGGAGGTAGTGAAATACGGCCTCATCGACGATCTGGAATTTTTTCAATGGCTGGAAGTCAACGCAGCGGACTTGATAGCGGGCGACCCAGCAGCAAGAGCCCACGCTATTGCTGCATCGTGCGCTGCCAAGGCGCGCGTTGTGGCAGCCGATGAGCGCGAGGGTGGGCGCCGGGCGCTGCTTAACCTTGGCCACACCTTTGGCCACGCCCTAGAAGTGCTCAACGGCTACAATGCTGATCGCTTGGTACATGGCGAGGGCGTTTCCATCGGCATGGTGCTTGCGCACCGATTTTCGCACCATTTGGGCCATTGTTCTGGCCAAGATGTCGAACGCGTTGTTGCCCACCTTGAAGGGTTGGGCATGCCGACCGATATCAACGTTATTGAAGGCTTTACGCCAAGTGTTGATGATCTGGTGAATGCGATGAAGCAGGACAAAAAAGTCTCACGCAGAACGCTAACCTTCATTCTCACCCGAGGCATCGGCCAAAGCTTTATCGCCAATGACGTGCCTGAAGAGGATTTGCGCGCGTTCCTTGAGCAAACACGTACCCGTTCTTAGGACCAACAAGATCGACCCATGATCACAACTGAAGTTTGGCTCACGGGCCTGGCCGTATTCGGCCTTTTGATTCTATCAGCCTTTTTCTCTGGCTCAGAGACGGCGCTGACGGCTGTCTCACGGGCACGGATGATGCAGCGCGAGAAGGCTGGTGATAAACGTGCAGGTCTTGTTGGTAAGCTAACCGAAGCGCGCGAGCGCCTGATCGGCGCGCTGTTGCTGGGTAATAATCTGGTCAACATTTTTGCCTCGGCGCTCACCACCGTGCTGTTCACCGGCCTGTTTGGCGATAGCGGCGTTGCCTACGCGACCCTCGTCATGACCGCCTTGGTCCTGATCTTTGCCGAAGTACTGCCAAAAACCCTAGCCATTTCCAACACGGATCGCTTTGCCATGATTGTGGCACCGATTGTGCGCGTGGTGGTGTTTGTGTTCGCACCGGTTACGGCCACGGTGCAGTGGTTCATCCGCAACTTGCTGAAACTATTCGGTATTGATGTGGAGAACATGGATGTGCTGTCGGCGCACGAGGAAATTCGCGGCCAGCTCGACTATTTGCACCGCGAAGGGTCTGTGGTGAAAGATGATCGCGACCGCCTGGGCGGTGTGCTCGACCTGCACGATCTGGAAGTGTCTGACGTCATGATCCACCGCACCAAAATGCAGTCGATCGACATTGACCTTCCCAACACGCAGATCCTGGCAACCATCCTCAACAGCCCCTACACGCGCATCCCGCTTTGGAAGGACCGCTCAGACAATATTGTTGGCGTTATTCATGCCAAAGATGTGCTGCGCGCCGTGCATACCAAGAACAGCAATATTAGCGATGTTGATGTGACCGAGATCGCGCAAACACCATGGTTTGTGCCCGATACCACAACGCTACAGGCACAGCTGAATGCCTTCCTCAAACGCAAGGCGCATATCGCGCTGGCCGTTGATGAGTATGGCGAGGTGCAGGGTCTCATCACTCTGGAAGACATATTGGAAGAAATCGTCGGCGATATCACCGATGAGCACGATGTATCAGCCGAAGGCGTGCGACCGATGCCTGATGGATCGGTTGTGGTGGATGGCGGTGTGCCGATCCGTGATCTTAACCGGGTGATGGATTGGGATTTACCCGATGAAGAGGCCACCACCATTGCGGGCTTGGTGATCCATGAAGCGCGCCTCATCCCAGATCGTGGCCAGGCGTTCACCTTTCATGGCTTCCGCTTCAATGTACTGCGCCGCCAGAGCAACCGGATCACCAGCTTGAAGATAGCCCCGCTGACGGTAAAGCCGATACAGGGGCTTTAACCGACTTTAGCTCGAGCGACCGCCGGTTAGTCGTCCAACCACATCATCGTTTGCGTGGTGTCAGTCTGGCGGCCCGGCTGGTTGTAATCATTCTCCACGACAAGGCTAATTTGATCGCCGGAAAGCTGAACGGTCATTTTTCGGGTGGCCGAAAAGGTCAAAAAGAAGGCTTCAATGGCGGGGCCTGAAACGGTTGCTTCCTCAGCAAAACTCCAGGTGCACAGCGCACGCCCGCAGCGCGTTTCAGCCTTCACACGTACACCGCTCACCACATCATCAATGCAGCGCAAATCGATCGTCAAACGCGCCAAATCATTTTGTGCTGGGCGGCGCGCCTGCCAAACTGATGTTCCCTCATGCAGGCACCAATTGGGCGCAGGTACGGTTAGGTTGGCTTGCGCGAGCGCCATGGACGGTAAGCTTGATAGGATAACCGCAACAGCTAGAAAATATCGCATAGCTCACTCCTCAACCCGCGCACGTGGATGCGCCTGTCGGTAGCTGGCAAGCAGCGCAGAACTGTCCACGCGGGTGTAAACCTGCGTCGTAGACAGGCTGGCATGGCCAAGCAGATCTTGAATGGTGCGCAGGTCACCTCCACCAGCCAGCAAATGCGTGGCAAAGGCATGGCGAAGCGCATGCGGTGTGGCTGTTGCGGGCAGGCCTAGCCGCCCACGCGCCACCTGCGTCACCCGCCGCACAATGCGCTGGTCCAGCGCGCCACCGCGCGCCCCGCGAAAAAACGGTTCATCAGGTTCAAGAGCAAAAGGCACAAGGGCTTTGTAAGCATCACACGCTGCACCAAGCGCCGGGAGCACCGGCACAATGCGTGTCTTGCCGCCCTTACCGGTGATGCGCAGGCTTTTGCTACCTTCAGTAGGCGCTGTGCTTGCCGTGATCGACAGGGCTTCGGATACACGCAGGCCCCCGCCGTACATGAGTGAGAAAACCGCAGCATTGCGGGCAATGATCCAGGGTTCAGCCTCAAAATCGTCCGCCTGCCCGCGTGCCATCTGCAAGGCTGCATCAGCATCAATGGGCCGCGGCAGGCGATCCGGCAGTTTGGGGGTTTTGATCGCCCGGGCAGGTGCGGCCTGCGCCAAACCCTCACGCTCCAAGAAAGCGAGATAGGAACGGATGGCCGCCAAGTTACGAGCGCGCGTGCGAGCACTGGCGCCCTCTTCCACGCGTTGTGCTAGAAACCTGCGGATCGTGGCAGGCTTAAGCGATGCCAAAGCCACCATCACATCATTACCGCTGCGCGCCAGGAAAGCCAGAAATCCGGCAACATCGGTGCGATAGGCCTGCAAGGTGGCATCGGCCAGCCGTCGCTCGGCGCGAAGATGCGTTTGCCAGTCGAGAAATCTAGAAACCGGTGGCGGCGCGAAAATAGATACCTGCTCAGAACTCATGCATGACGTATAGCACAAGGCGAGCTAACGCCTTGTTAATCACTTGAACCAAGCACAAGCGCGCAGCCTCTTTACGGGGTGCTACGCCTTGCGGATATCAACAAAATGCCCAGCAATAGCCGCCGCCGCCGCCATGGCTGGCGAGACAAGATGCGTGCGGCCTTTGAAGCCCTGACGGCCTTCAAAATTGCGGTTCGAGGTAGAGGCACAGCGCTCTTCCGGTGATAGTTTATCCGCGTTCATAGCAAGACACATGGAACAGCCGGGCTCGCGCCAGTCAAAGCCAGCTTCAACAAAAATTTTGTCCAAGCCTTCCTGCTCAGCTTGCTGCTTCACAAGACCAGACCCGGGCACGATCATCGCCGAGAGCGTGTCAGACACTTTCTTGTCTTTCACCACTTTTGCCACTTCGCGCAAATCTTCGATGCGGCCATTGGTGCAGGAGCCGATGAACACGCGATCAAGCTTGATGTCGGTCATCTTGGTGCCAGGCTCAAGGCCCATATAGGCTAGCGCCCGCTCTTTGGAGGAGCGCGTGTTGGGATCGGTAATATCGGCAGGATCAGGCACCGATCCGGAAATTGAGACCACATCTTCCGGGCTCGTGCCCCATGTTACGATGGGGGGCAGATTGGCGGCATCCAGCACAACTTCGCGGTCAAAATGCGCGCCTTCGTCAGTTGGTAACGTCTTCCAATAGGCCACCGCCTGATCGAATGCCTCGCCCTTAGGCGCACGCGGGCGACCCTCAATATAGGCGTAGGTTTTTTCATCCGGTGCAATCAAGCCAGCGCGGGCGCCGCCCTCAATGGCCATATTGCAGAGCGTCATGCGCCCTTCCATGGAAAGCGCCTGGATGGCTTCACCCGCATATTCGATCACGGACCCAGTGCCGCCAGCGGTGCCAATTTCACCGATGATCGCCATGGTAATGTCTTTAGCGGTGACCCCGGCAGGCAGCTTGCCATTGACGGTAACGCGCATGTTTTTCGCTTTTTTCTGGATCAGCGTCTGCGTGGCCAGCACATGCTCAACTTCCGATGTGCCAATGCCATGGGCTAACGCGCCAAACGCACCATGCGTTGATGTGTGGCTATCGCCGCACACAATGGTCATGCCCGGCATGGTGAAGCCCTGCTCGGGCCCCACAATGTGTACGATACCTTGGCGGATATCGACTTCGTTGAAATAATCAACCCCAAACTCTTTGGCGTTTTGCGCCAGCGTATCCACTTGCAGCGCGCTTTCTGGGTCATCGATGCCCTTGGAGCGATCGGTTGTTGGAACGTTGTGATCCACCACGGCCAGAGTACGCTCAGGTGCACGCACCTTACGGCCGGTCATCCGCAAGCCCTCAAATGCCTGCGGGCTTGTCACTTCGTGCACAAGGTGGCGATCAATGTAGAGCAGCCCGGTGCCATCATCCTGCATGTGCACCAGATGATCATCCCAGATTTTGTCGTACATTGTACGCGGATTGGTGCGGGGCGTGCCCGAAGCGTCGGCCATGGTCATTGTCCTAAGTGCAGGTGAAATATGTTGCGCCTGAAATAGACCCTCTAGCCCAACGTTGCAATGGTTTGACGTCGCGCTGGTGGCCGCCGGTTTTGTAAGCGTGCGGATGGTTCAGACGCCGTTCAGGTGATGCCAACCAATGTGATGGGTGTCACGGCTTAGTCTCACCACTTTGCTAGACACACCATGCGCCGTCACGCGCGCCCACGTATGAAAGTGGACAGCTGTAGGCACCAGGCGTAACGTTGATCTATCACGGCCCAGCTGGCACCCATGCGTGCGGCGGGCTGAATGAATAAAAAGGAAGATCTTAGAATGTATTGCACCCCGCTCCGCTCCAAACGCACTCTGTTAAGTGGGGTTGCCCTTGCTGCGCTTTCACTGGGCATGTCGGTGAGCCTGGCCACGAACGCCACCGCTCAGAACAGTCAATTGGCACCAACATTTGGCACGTTTACAGAAAGTGAAGGGTTCGGCTCTTTCAGCCTCACCATCCAAGCTGGCGGCGATATTGATGCAAGCGGCGTTGCGCCAGGCTGCAACGGCTTTATCGCTGATGCACCGGATATCGTGTTTGATTATAGTGGCCAGGCATCTGTTTTCATTGAAGGCAATGCCAATGTCGACACAACCATGTTGGTTGAGGCACCAGACGGGCAGATCATCTGCAATGATGATTTCAATGAACTCAATCCAGGCATGCAAACAGCGTTCGGCGAGCCAGGGCGCTATGCCGTGTGGATCGGTACGTATGAGCCCATTCAAAACAATACCTTCCCAGATGCCGATATTGTGGTGACCGAAGCAGCGGTGAACCCTCCACCGGTAACGCCGACGCAGGGCGTGGCTGGCACAGGGTTTGATGCCCAGGCTGCTCCAGGGTTTGGTGAGATTTCTGTGACCCGCGGCTTTGGCCAGCAAACCTTTACCCTGCAAGCTGGTGGCGCAGTCGATGCCTTCGCGACCAACAGTGCCTGCGCAGGTTTCGTGGCCGAAGTGCCAGACTATGTAATCAACTATTCCGATAACAGCGCAGCACTGGATATTGCGGTGGCGTCCACGCAGGACACCACGCTGGTCGTCGTTGGCCCTGATGGCACCATCTATTGCAACGATGATGACATAGACCTCAATCCAGCCCTCAGCATCGCCAACCCTGAAGGCGGCAACTATGCCGTTTGGGTCGGCACATTCTCGCCGATTGAAAACGATTTCTACCCCGATGCCAGCCTGACAATTGCCACAGGACCAGGCAACACGCCCCCGACAGTTCCAGGCGTAACACCACCTGCAAGTGGCGGTGGATTTGATGTGTCAGGCACACCAACCTTTGGCCGCATCAGCCTGTCTGATCTTGCAGCAGGCCACAGCATCACCCTGCAGGCAGGCGGCAATATGGATGCCTTTAATGCCAACAATGCCTGTGCTGGCTATGTCGCTGACACGCCTGATTACGTTATCGACTATGCAGGCGGTCGCGGCCCAATGACCATCGCTTCAACCTCGGAAGTTGACACAACACTGGTTGTGGTCGGCCCAGATGGTACGGTGTACTGCAATGATGATGCTGTGGACCTGAACCCAGCGGTTACCATCAACAGTGCGTCTGCCGGCGCCTATTCCATATTTGTCGGCACATTTTCGCCCATTGAAAATGACTTTTACCCCGATACGGTACTCAGCGTTTCTGGCACCAGCGGCACAACAACTGCCCCCAGCAATGGCATTTTAGATCGTGCGCGCCTTGCGCCTGCCTTCGGCTCGGTCAGTTTGCGCAGTGGTTTTGCGCCACATAACGTGGACATCCAGGCCGGCGGCTTTGAAGACGCCAGCGCCTTTGGCAACTTCTGCAACGGTTTTGTTGCTGATGCACCAGACTATGTGGTGGGCTTTGGTGGTGGCGACAACCTTCGCATCACCGCCACATCCGATGATGACACCACCATGGTGGTTGTGACCCCAAGCGGTGAAGTGCTCTGTAACGACGACTTTAACGGGCTCAATCCTGGCCTCATCACCAATGATGGCGCAGCAGGTGACTATGCCATTTGGATTGGTACCTTTGGTGCCATTCAAGGCGATGCCTATCCCACGGCTTCCCTTTTGGTAGAAGAAATATCTGCCAACAAAGTGCAGCCATCTGGCGCTATCACCTCGGTTAACTTAACCGCTGGGTTCACGCCTGATCCATTCACCACAACTTTGGCAGCCGGTGGCGTTGTTGATGCCAGCACCGTTGATGGCTTCTGTTATGGCAACATCGCCGCGCAGCCAGACTTTGTGCTGAACTACACTTCTGGCGACTGGCCGCTAAGGGTGTTTGTTGACTCAGCCGCCGACACGACCTTGCTGATGCGCACGCCAAGTGGCGAAGTGCTTTGCAACGATGATGCCGATGGTTTGAACCCAGCGCTTTCCATCGCAACTCCTGTTTCTGGCCTGTATGAAATTTTCATTGGCACCTATGCTTCGGCAGGCGACTACCCTGATGCCACATTGGCAATCACCGAGCTGCTGGATGACAAAGTGCTGCCTGATGGCGCGCTAACAGAAACCAACCTTGGCTTTGGCACAACATGGCAGGATTTCGACCTACTGGCTGGCGGATCGTTTGAAGCGTTCAGCACGTTTGGCGGCAACTGCAACGGTTTCGTGGCAGGCAATCCAGACTTTATCACCTTTGTTGAAGATGCCGGCGTGGACGTGGAAATGACTGTTCGTTCGGCTGAAGACACAACACTGGTTGTTCGCGGACCCAATGGCCAAGTGACATGTGATGATGATTCCGGCGGCGATCTGAACCCGCTTGTTTTGCTATCCGGAGCGCAGGCTGGGACGTATGAAGTTTGGCTTGGCACCTTTGGCACCGCAGGCAATGCGCCAGCAACGCTTTCGGTGCGCGATGCGAACGCAGATGCAGGCACCGTACCAAACGTACCAGGTGGCGGCAAAAAATAACCCATTTAACCAAGCACATTGCACAGTTTGAAAAGCGGCGCTTAGGCGCCGTTTTTTTATGGCAGATCGCTAATGTAGTGATTTGTGAAGGCTGCTTTGGCCGCGATCAATCGACAGACAGGTTATCTCGGGGCATTGTTCTTAAGCCGCGCGTCACAAACAAAGCGCGTTCACCGCAAGCAGGAGATTTTAAAGATGACATCCTACGCACTCACGCCTAACCGCTCCAAACGGAGCAAGAAAATGATTGCAGCAAGCGCTGTGCTTGTTGGAGCACTAGCTATGGCTGGATGCCAATCGATGAGCCGTACTGATACAAACACATTGGCTGGCGGTGTTGTTGGCGGTGGGTTGGCCGCACTTACAGCAGCAGCCTTTGGCGCAAGCGCTGGCTGGGTTGTTGTCGCCGGTGCTGCAGGCGCGACCGCAGGTGCGCTTTATGCACGACACGCCACACGCGATGAATGTGCCGTTTCCAATGGCAATGGCACCTATCGCATCGTTGCCTGCTAAACCTGAACCATTGAACAACGCAAAACCCGGCTCTGGCCTCAGAGCTGGGTTTTTTATGGCCGCAACATTTTTTAAAATCTCGGTGACCAAATGAACGACCAGGAATTTCTCAAAGCCAAGGCTGACGAGATATTATCAGATGACTGGGGCACACTGACCAAGCACAGTTTTGCGCTCAAGCGGCGTGATGGATCTTGGCAAGAGCAAACCCGCGAGGTTTATGATCGCGGCAATGGCGCTGCTTGCTTGCTCTACAATGTTCAGCAAGACACGGTGCTTCTGGTGCGCCAGTTTCGGCTACCAGCTTACCTCAATGAGCATGATGGATTCTTGATTGAAGCCCCTGCGGGGTTGTTGGAGGGTCTGGACTCTGCCGAACGCATGCGCGCTGAACTGGAAGAGGAAACTGGCTTTAAAGTTTCCCACCTCACCCAAGTCTTTGATGCCTTTATGAGCCCAGGATCCGTGAGCGAGCGGATCGTGTGCTTTATTGGAAATTATACAGCCGATGATCAGGTTTCAGACGGTGGCGGCCATGAGGATGAAGGCGAAGACATTGAGGTGCTTCACCTACCATTGGCGCAGGCACTGGAAATGATGGCAACCGGGGAAATCAACGATGCAAAAACCATAATGCTGTTGCAGCACCTGGCTATGAAGAAAGCTGCAGAAAGCTAAAGTGTTGTAGGCACAAAAAAGGCGGCCCTGGGGGGCCGCCTTTTCGTCGATCAAAAAGCTCAGAGGCTTATTCAGCTTTGTCTTCAGCCGGAGTTTCTGCCTGCGCGGCGGCCTCTGCTGCTGCAGCTTCTGCCTCAGCTGCTTTTTTCGCAGCCTCTGCAGCCGCTTTGGCTTCTTCTTTTGCCGCCTGGGCAGCTGCTTTTTCAGCAACTACACCAGCGCGCACTTCATCATTAAGCGCACGGGCACGTACGTTGGTTGCTTCAGCGATACGCGCTGACTTACCGCGACGATCGCGCAGATAATAAAGCTTTGCGCGACGCACTTTACCGCGACGGATCACTTCAATGCTTTCCAGCACTGGTGAATACACTGGGAACACACGTTCCACGCCTTCACCATAGGAAAGCTTGCGCACTGTGAAGCTTTCATTCAGGCCACCGCCTGAACGTGCAATGCAAACGCCTTCATAGGCCTGCACACGGGTGCGGGTGCCCTCGGTCACGCGCACGTTCACTTTCAACGTGTCGCCTGGCGAAAATGCGGGGATGGGGCGCTTGGCTTCAAGCTCAGCGGCGTGTTCTTTTTCCAGTTCAGCGATGAGGTTCATCTGCTGATCTCCTAATCTCATCCAGAGGCATCACAAGGGCCTTAACGCGTTAATGCGCCAGTGGAGCCGCGGGATGCGTGCGTGTTCTTGGTAAGCCCGTCGGTGAGGATCAAAGCGATCTACCATGCGCTAAGCAGCGCAGGGTGCACGAGCTGGTCTAAAAATCAAAAGCCCGGCAGTTTCCTACCGGGTGAGCGGATCGCATACACCAGGCTTATCGCCTTGTCGAGTGGCTGGCCTTGCTTTCAATCGAGCAAATCAGGGCGCCTGGCACGGGTAAGAGCCTGTGCTTGGTCACGCCGCCATGCATCGATTTTCTTATGATCGCCTGAGCGCAACACAGCGGGGATGGATCGCCCCTCCCACTCAACTGGGCGGGTGTAATGTGGATGCTCCAACAGGCCAGTTTCAAAGCTCTCATTCTGGCCCGAGATTTCATTGCCCATCACACCTGACAGCAAGCGCACAACTACGTCCAGCAAAACTTGCGCGGCCACTTCGCCACCCGAAAGCACATAATCGCCAATGGAAACCTCTTGCAGACCCCGCGCCTCGATCACGCGTTCGTCCACGCCCTCAAAACGCCCACACACGATCACTGCACCAGGACCATTGGCCAAATCGCGCACCATGGCTTGGGTCAGCGGTACCCCGCGCGGCGACATAAGCAGCTTCGGGCGCGGATCATCATCTGGCACATGCGTGTCCAGCGCCTTCGCCAGAATATCAGCGCGCAGCACCATGCCGGCCCCGCCGCCAGCGGGCGTGTCATCAACCGAGCGATGCTTATCGGTAGCGCTATCGCGGATATTATGGGCCTCCAGCGACCAGCGCCCACCTGCCAAAGCTTTACCGGCAAGAGCGGCACCCAGCGTGCCGGGGAACATATCGGGATAGAGCGTGAAAACCGATGCTTTAAACATCAGCTGTTATCCGACGCATCAGGTTTGTCGTTTGGAGGATCCAGCAGGCCTTCTGGCGGATCGATGACCAGATAACCATCGGCCATTTTGACCGTTGGTACGACCGCCTTGGTGAACGGCACAAACACCGAAGGTCCGCCGCGATCTGGCTTCACATCCAG
>JBGCDM010000028.1:0-38801 GCA_045105395.1 Devosiaceae bacterium
GGTCATGGAGACGGCCACATAAAGCCCATTGACGATCACACCAAGCAGCATCGCACCCACAGCCGCAAAGGCCTGGTCCTTGCCTGCAATGGCGTTGATTGTGAAGAACACGAAAATAGGCGAAAGCACCGGCAGCATCGACGGAACGATCATCTCTTTGATCGCCGCCTTGGTCAAAAGATCCACCGCGCGTGCATAGTTGGGCTTGGATGTGCCCTCCATTATGCCCGGATCAGCTTTAAACTGACGGCGAACCTCTTCCACGATGGAACCAGCAGCACGGCCAACGGCCGTCATCGACATGCCGCCAAATAGATAAGGCAGCAAACCACCGAACAGCAGACCAACCACGACATAAGGGTTGGACAGCGAGAAATCGACGGCGACACCATCAAAGAAGGTGCCGGGCTCTGCATTGGCCGCGAAGAACTTCAAGTCTTCGGTGTAAGCCGCAAACAGCACCAGTGCACCCAGGCCAGCAGAACCAATGGCATAGCCTTTGGTGACAGCTTTTGTTGTGTTGCCGACCGCATCCAGCGCATCCGTTGTCTCACGCACCGAATCTGGCAGGTTCGACATCTCAGCGATGCCACCAGCGTTATCGGTCACAGGACCAAATGCATCCAGCGCCACCACAATGCCGGCCAGCGCAAGCATGGTCGTTACCGCGATTGCGATACCGAATAGGCCTGCAAGCAGGAACGTGCCGATGATGCCTGCGATAATGATAAGCGCAGGCAGAGCCGTTGCTTCCAGTGAAATCGCCAAGCCTTGGATAACATTGGTGCCGTGGCCGGTAACAGAAGCCTGGCTGATGGAGCGCACAGGGCGATAGCCAACACCGGTGTAATATTCGGTCACCACGATGATGCCACCGGTAACTGCAAGGCCAATGACGCCGCACAGGAACAGATCAACGCCCGTGAAGCTTGTGCCGCCGGATGTGGTGAACACGCTGTCAGCGCCCAACCAGCCCCAAATGATCGCACCAAGTGCCACGATGGACAGGCCCGCGGCAGCCCAGAAGCCTTTGTACAACGCGCCCATAATGGAGTTGTTGGAGCCAAGGCGCACGAAGAACGTACCGATGATGGATGTGATGACGCATGCCCCACCGATTACCAGCGGAAGCAACATCATTTTCTCACCAGTAGCGCCGGTGAAGAAGATCGAGGCCAGCACCATAGTGGCCACAACGGTCACCGCATAGGTTTCGAACAAGTCAGCTGCCATGCCAGCGCAATCGCCAACATTGTCGCCCACATTATCAGCAATTGTAGCAGGGTTACGAGGGTCATCTTCGGGGATGCCTGCTTCAACCTTACCCACCAGATCACCGCCAACGTCTGCACCCTTGGTGAAGATACCACCGCCAAGACGGGCAAAAATGGAGATGAGCGAGGCGCCAAAGCCAAGTGCCACAAGCGAGTCGATGACGACACGCGAGGTGTTGTCGTAGCCCATAGGGCCGGTGAGCAAGTAATAATAAACTGCAACACCAAGCAGAGCGAGGCCCGCCACCAGCATGCCTGTCACCGCGCCCGATTTGAACGCGATGGAAAGGCCGGCAGCTAAGCTCTGAGAAGAAGCCTGCGCTGTACGCACATTTGCGCGCACGGATACGTGCATGCCAATAAAGCCAGCAGCAGCCGAAAGCACGGCGCCGATAAGGAAGCCGATGGCAACTTGAATGCCGAGTAAGAAAATAACCAGCACAAAGATCACCGCGCCAACAATGCCGATGGTGATGTACTGACGTGTCAGATAGGCCGAAGCGCCTTCCTGAATTGCGCTTGCAATCTCTTGCATGCGCTGGTTGCCCGCGTCGGCTGCCATAACCGATTGTACGGCCCAGACGCCGTAAACAATCGACAAGACGCCACACACGATGACGAAAATGAGTTCCATTGATAGTCCCCTAGAAGCCTTCCACAGCGCTTGATGCGCTTGTTTTCTTCGCGTTTGTGAGCGCGTTGCCACGCCACACATTCGATTTTTGATTTGGCTGGTTTGGGACGCTTCCACCTCGCGGGTGAGCGGGTCTGGCCGCCCCTAGCCGCGAAAGTGATGCCAAAAAGGGCGAGCATTAGCAAGCGATGGTGAACGCTGGGAGGGCCTTGAAAGCCAAGCTTGCAACCAAAGTCTAGTGATTAAACGGCCTCTGGCGCCGGTGCGCGACCGCGCCACAGCAAAAACAGCGCAGCGGCACCAAGTATGGGAAGAAGCAGGCCGTTGATCACGCCCCAGCCAAATAGGTGCAGCAGGCCGCCAGAGGAGAAGCTGGCAAAAGCAACAAAACCAAACAAGATGAAATCGTTCCAGCCCTGTACAGTGTTGCGCTCTTCTGGGCGGTAGGTTTCGGTAAGCATTGAGGTTGCCCCTAGAAAGGCAAAATTCCAACCGAGGCCCAGCAGCACCAGCGCTATCCAGAAATGGGCAACCGTGATGCCATTAAGGGCAACAACGGCACAAACAGCTAGGATGGCAAAGCCAATCAGGATGATGCGTTCCACGCCAAAGCGCGCAATCAAGGAGCCGGTGAAGAAACTCGGGGCGAACATACCGATCACATGCCACTGGATGCCAAGGGCTGCCTCACCCACTGAATGCCCGCAGGCAATCATTGCAATTGGGGCCGCTGTCATTGCAAGCGCCATAAGGGCGTAAGCGACGATAGCACTGAACAATGCGGCCTGAAAGCGTGGCTGCTTGGCAATCTCGCGCATCGGGCGCACCCGCGCCTTGCTAACAGCGGTTTGCACCACTGGCTTGGGCAGATCGACAAAACTCACGACGAGGATCGAAAGCAAAGCCAGGCCTGCCTGCCCCATAAAGGCGCCAGCAAAAAGGATGGGATCGAAGAAGTCATTAAACGCGATGACCACCTGCGGACCGATCAAGCCGGAGGCGACACCGCCCGCCAGCACCCAAGATATTGCCTTAGGACGAAACGCCGGAGAGGCGGTATCAGCAGCGGCAAACCGATAGGAATGCACCACAGCGCCAAACATGCCCGCCATGAACGTGCCAAGGCACAGCATCCAAAACGCATTGATGAGAATGCCCTGCATCGCCACCAAACCGGCCAGCACACCAAAAGCTGCCGCGCCGATAAACACCGGACGACGGCCAATGCGGCCCATCAGCTTTTGTGCTGGCAGTGTGCAGAACGCGGTGCCCAAAATGAACAGCGAAACCGGAATGGTTGCGAACGCTGCCTTCTCAGCCGGAAGCACATAGCCGCCAGCAAGACCTGCTGTTGCAATAACGATGGATGCGTTTGCCCCGCCCAAGGCCTGGCCAACCGCCAGCACAAGCGCATTGCGCTTGGCACGTGGATCATCGTGGATTTCGACAGGTTCAGAAGAGGCGAGTGTCATGAAACCGATATCGCGCCTGTGGTGGCGGGCGTCTAGCTGCAATAATGCTTATGCAATCTCGGTTCAGGACCGAAACCTTTTGGTCAGCGCGTTGAGAACGCCATTGGTCAGGCGTACTTCTTGATCATCATAAAACGCACGCGCCACATCCAAATATTCGTTCAAGATCACTGGCGCTGGAATATCCTGGCGCTTCATAATTTCAAACGCAGCTGTGCGCAAAATGGAGCGCAGCAACGTATCAAGGCGTGTCAGCGGCCATCCATCAGGCAAAGCTGTATGAATGGCGGGATCAAGGATCTTTTGCCCGTCAACAACGCCGCTCACCAGATGGCGAAAATAGCCTTTGTCGGCTGGACGATAGGCCCATCCATCCACCTCTTCAGACAAGCGAAACAGTTCGAACTGCGCCAGCGCATCGGGCAGTGTCGTACCACCAACATCCATCTGATAAAGCGCCTGCACAGCGATAAGCCGCGCCACACCGCGTGCGTTGGCAGGCTTTAAGGTGCGTGCTGCTGTCACATCAGCGCTCACGATGCAGCGCCCATCGATTGTTTGAGATCAACGATTGCCATGGCAGCCAATGCTGCGCCGCCGCCTTTGTTTTTCTCAGACCGATTGGCCCGCACCCAGGCTTGCTTGCTGTTTTCAACCGTCTGAATGCCATTGCCGATAGCAAGACCTGGGCTGAGGGTGAGATCCATAAGCGCGCGCGAGGATTCCCCCGCTACAATATCGTAATGCGTGGTTTCGCCGCGGATCACCACGCCAAGCGCAATATAGCCATCAAAATGCGTGCCGCCCTGGTGACCGGCTAGGAACGCAGCAGGAAGCTCCAGCGCACCGAGCACTTCCACACGGGTGTAGGTGTGACCAGCAGCCTCCAGCGCCTCAATTGCGCCAGCGGCAAGTTCATCAAGAAGGTCGGTGTAGAAGCGAGCTTCAGCGATCAAAAAATGCGCCATACATGTCCAAAAAATAGAAGGGCTGGGCTAAGACTGGCCCATCAGGCGCTCGGCATAGCGCGCCATGAGGTCGATCTCAAGGTTCATCTGATCGCCGACCTGTCGCAGGCCCCATGTGGTTACTGCCAAGGTATGTGGAATGAGCATCACCGTGAAGAGATCTCTGTCCACGTCATTCACGGTGAGCGAGGTTCCTTGCAGGCAAACAGAGCCCTTTTTTGCGATGAACTTGGCAAGTTCCGCGGGAACTTTCATCTCAAACAAAGATGTGTTCGCACCATCCTCGCGCCGGGTAACATGCGCCATGCCATCCACGTGGCCGGTGACCAGATGGCCGCCCATTTCATCACCCAGCTTTAGCGAGCGCTCAAGGTTTATTGAAGTGCCCAAAGCCCATTGCCCCAATGTGGTAAGGCGCAAGGTTTCTGTTGATGCATCAATGGTGTAACGCGCGCCTTGAGCGGTTTGTTGCAGGGTTGTGACCGTGAGACAGCACCCATCATGGGCGATGGACGCACCCAGTTCGATGCCCGCCGCATCATAGGACGACTGTATGGTGAAGCGCTTGTCTTCATCCATCGTATCCACCGCTTCCACGGTGCCCATTGCGGTGACTATGCCTGTAAACATCGCTTGTCCTATTGATATGGCCGTAGGACCATCATCTGATCAGCGCCAATCTTTCGGCGTTCTACGATGCGCCACCGCGCAAGGCCAGCGGCCGCCAAATCCTCAAAAGGATGGGCTGCAAAGGGGAAAATAGCGTCTGTCTCAAGAGTACCGGTGCCCTTCAGTAAAATCAGCTCATCCACCAACCCATTACGCAGAAAACTTTGGGCCAATTTTGCCCCCCCCTCAACAAGCAAGCGCGTGATGCCCTGTGCGCCAAGCGTTTCAAGATCGCTTTGCAGATCACGGCCCACAAGTGCCTGGAAACCATCTGGTGCATGTCCTGTGGTGAACGCAACCCGCTTGGGTGCACAACCTTCTAGCCCAGGCAGGCGCACAGTTAGTTTTGGCGCATCAGCGCGCAGCGTGCCACCGCCAACTGCAATGGCATCCATACGGCTACGCAGACCGTGCATCAGCCGGTTGGTTGCAGCGCCCGTGATCGCCACCTGGCCATCTCCCGACACACCAATGGCTCCATCAGCGCTCAACGCTAATTTTAGGGTTACATGGGGGCGGCCAAGGCGCGTGCGACTTATGTGACCTGCATGCGCCACCACCGCCATCGCTCGAAGATCAGCAAAGGGTTCGCTGCGAATATGCATACCAGCAGCTTGAAGCCGCTTTACACCGGCGCCAGAGACGCGCGGGTCCGGGTCACCAAGCGCAATAAAAACTTCTGCAATGCCAGCTTCAATAAGAGCCTGTGTGCAAGGGCCGGTTTTGCCTTGATGATCGCACGGTTCCAGCGACACATAGGCCGTTGCGCCATGGGCCTTATCGCCAGCATCGGCCAAAGCACGCGTTTCCCCATGGGGCCGCCCGCCCTGCCCGGTGGCACCCTGACCCACAATCACACCATCGCGCACGATAAGGCAGCCAACGGCAGGGTTGGGCCATGTGCGCCCAAGCTGGCCTGCACCCAGCCGAATGGCAGCGGCTAGATAGCGTCGATGTAGATCATCACTCATAGGGTGCGTAGCGCCGTTTAATCGTCGATTTGAGCGGTGTTGGCTTTGCTCAAACCAGACGTGCTTGCAAGCTCTTCGACAAACTCTTCAAAGTCGCGCGCCTCGCGAAAATCCTTGTAGACCGAAGCAAAGCGCACATAAGCCACATCATCCAGCCCCTTGAGCGCATCCATAACGAGCAAGCCTATCTGGTCGGATTTTACATCCGTCTCGCCGGTGCTTTCCAGTTGGCGAACAATGCCTGAAACCAAACGCTCCAGCTGCTCTTCGCTCAGCGGACGCTTGCGTGCGGCAATACGCACTGATCGTAAAAGCTTTTCACGATCAAACACTTGGCGCGCATCATTGCGCTTAACAACAGTTAGTTCGCGCAGTTGTACACGCTCAAAAGTGGTGAACCTGCCCCCACAATCGCCGCACACGCGCCGCCGACGAATAGCAGCGCTATCCTCGGCGGGCCGTGAATCTTTCACATGTGTGTTCAGGCTTTGACAGAAGGGGCAACGCATGGACTAGCCGAGATCAGGATAGATCGGGAAGCGATCTGTGAGCGCTACAACTTTCTCATGCACGGCCTTTTCAACCAGCGAGTCCGCATCGGTCTGATTCTGCGAGAGCACATCAAGCACTTCAGAAATCAGATGACCAACCTGCTGGAACTCCGCCACGCCAAATCCGCGCGTGGTGCAGGCAGGTGAGCCGAGGCGCACACCGGATGTAACGAAAGGCTTTTGCGGGTCAAACGGTACGCCGTTCTTGTTGCAGGTAATGCCTGCCCGCTCCAATGCCTTCTCCGATACTTTGCCGGTCAGGTTTTTAGGCCGCAGATCAACCAACACAATGTGGTTTTCGGTACCGCCGGATACGATGTCATAGCCATGGCCTTTGAGGGTTTCGGCCAGCGCGACGGCGTTTTCCACCACGTTTTTGGTGTAGACTTTAAACTCGGGGCGCAGCGCCTCGCCAAAGGCAACAGCCTTACCGGCAATCACATGCATCAGCGGGCCACCCTGTAGGCCAGGGAACACGGCTGAATTGATCTTCTTGGCAATATCCCCATCATCGGTGAGGATCATGCCGCCGCGCGGGCCACGCAGTGTTTTGTGTGTTGTGGTGGTTGCAACATGGGCATGTGGGAACGGGCTTGGGTGCTGACCACCGGCCACAAGACCTGCAAAGTGGGCCATATCCACCATCAGCAACGCGCCAACAGAATCAGCAATGGCGCGGAAGCGGGCAAAATCGAACTGGCGCGAATAGGCCGAGCCGCCTGCGATAATGATGGTTGGTTTGTGTTCTTGGGCAAGCTTCTCAACTTGCTCATAGTCCAGCAACCCATCTTCTTTGCGCACGCCATATTGAATAGCATTGAACCATTTGCCCGAAAGATTGGGCGCAGCGCCGTGTGTCAGGTGACCGCCAGCATCCAGGCTCATACCCAGGACTGTGTCGCCTGGCTTTGCCAGCGCCAGCATTACCGCTTGATTGGCTTGGCTGCCAGAGTTTGGCTGCACGTTGGCAAACTCGCATCCAAACAGCTGGGTTGCGCGCTCAATGGCCAATTTCTCTGCAATATCAACAAAGTGGCAACCACCATAATAGCGGCGACCCGGATAGCCTTCGGCGTACTTGTTGGTCATCACCGAGCCCTGCGCTTCCATCACAGCGCGGCTAACAATGTTTTCAGAGGCGATCAGCTCAATCTCGTGCTGCTGGCGGCCAAGTTCGCCCGCAATCGCTGCGGCAAGCTCGGGATCGGTTGTCGCCAGATCATCGGTGAAAAAGGTTGGATACAACGCTTGCGCGTCAGTTTCGGTCATCGCCATGGATGGAGCTCCCCCAGCTGGGTCGGTGGGTCACAAATACGGCAACGCCAGCAAGACGCGCCAATAGGTATAGGTTGTTGCCGGTACCCTATAGCGCCGCGCGGCTCAACACGCCACTGGACAGTGGCAAGGCGTGATGAAACGGCGCACTTAAGCGGTGGATTACACTAGCTTGCCACGCTCAGGCCGCATCGAAGCCTGGGAAGTGGCCGCCAAATCGGCCCTTTCACGGGCAATTCGTGCTTTCAGCTTTGCAACGGCCAACTCATTGATGCGTTCGCGCGCGGTATAATTTGGCGCGGCAAACACAACCTCGACGCCGGTATCGGGATCAACTGCGGTTATGCGCAGCGCTTTGTCCACGGGGACGATCTCAAGATAGATCTCACCCATAAAGTCCGCTTACCCGTTGGAGGCCACAGTTGGCAGCCCATCGCGATTATAGATGTCTTCACGGAAATTCACCGTGCCATCCGAGGAAGCCCAGGCCGTCACGTAATTGATGTAGAGCGGTGCCGGATTGGGAATGCGAAGATCGATGCGCTCGCCAGTGGCAATCACCTGATCGATGCGCTGACGCGACCAACCATCGGTATTGGACAGAAGCCACGTTACCAGTTCACGCACATTCTGCACACGCACACAGCCCGAGGACAGGAAGCGATAATCATCGCCAAACAAAGACTTATCTGGCGTATCGTGCAGGTAAACCTGGTGTTCATTGTGGAAGTTGATCTTCACCGATCCAAGCGAATTGATCTCACCAGGGTCCTGGCGGAACATGTAGCGCGTGGCTTCTTCTGTATTCCAGTTCACTGCCTCTGGCGCCAATTCCTGCGCGCCAGAACCCCAACTGTTGAAAATACGAATATTGTTCTCGGTCAAATATTGTGGGTTTTCCTGCATCAGCGGAATCAAATCACGCCGAATGATGGAAACAGGCACAGTCCAGAACGGGTTGAAGTTTAGCTCGTGGATGCGGCTATCAAGAATAGGCGTTGGGCGATCCACCTTACCAACAATGGCCGTATGACGCGTGGTAACCGTGCCACCATCAATAGCTTCAAGCTGAGCGGCGGGAATGTTAACCATCACATAGCGATTGCCCAAAAAGCCCGACATGGAGCGGATGCGCACCAAGTTGGTTTCCATCTGGCGCACACGCAGGCCAATGGGAACATTCATCGCTGCGAAGCCTTCAGGCCCCATAATGCCGTCGGCAACAAGACCATGACGTGCCTGGAAGCGGCGAACCGCAGAATCGACATAGCTGTCAAAAATATCGGTAATGCCCCACTGCTGGGACAAATCCCCGGCCGTAATCAAGCGCTGGCGCAGCGGCTGGACGTTGGCGTGGCGCACACCTAGGCGCAGCGTCGCGTCGGCAGGCACCTGGTTCCACCCGCCTTGGGACATCATTGCTGAGTGCTGGCGCAGCGATGTTTCAAGGTTTACCGCGCTGGCAGGCGAAAACATGGGTTCAGGTGAAATCACAGGGGCTTGGCCCTGGGCGGTGGAATCAAAACTGTCGCCCCAGCCAGAGTTGTGCTGCTGCAACCGCTGATCCAGCAACGCATCCAAAGCTGATTGCTGCGCGTGTGCTGCGCGCATCGCCAGAGCTGATGCCCCTAGGCCAAGTCCAGCGGCCAAAATTTGGCGGCGTGTTTTTGGTGTACCGGTAAAATTGCCGTTCATCGATGCTTTCCGTTGCCATCTGTCGCGCGCCACCGTGGGCGCATGCGTGTTGTAGTATGATTGACTTTGCCTCGCCAACGCAATGTGGCCCTTTTGTGGTTCACATTCTAGGGGGCCATTACATAACGCTTTTGTGAACGGATGCGGTAAAAACCACACAGAAATTCACCCAATGCCAGACATCCAGAACTAGAAACGAAAAAGCCCCACACCATCGTTTTGATGATGCGAGGCTTTGGTTAGGAAAGTCTTGAGCTCGCAAATCGCGAGCGCGGCGTTTACAGACGATAAAGTATCTGATCGGTCCAAAAGCGCTCCAAACGGTGCAGCGACTTGTTCAAAGTTTTGAACTCGTCATTGCCCAACCCGCCAACTTTTTCGATCGAAAGCAAGTGGCGCTGATAAAGATCACCCACCACTTTGGCGATCTCTTTGCCGTTGTCGGTCAGGCTTACACGAACCGAACGACGGTCCATGCGTGAGCGCTGGTGAGATACGAAGCCCAGATCAACCAGTTTCTTCAGATTGTAGGAAACATTGGAGCCAAGATAGTAGCCGCGTGTGCGTAATTCACCGGCTGTAAGCTCTGCATCACCGATGTTGAACAACAGCAAAGCCTGTACGGCGTTGATGTCGGAGCGACCCTGACGGTCAAACTCATCCTTGATCACATCAAGAAGGCGGCGGTGCAGACGCTCCACCAAATGCAGAGCTTCCATGTAAAGTGGTTCGATGCCCTGGTTCTCATCTTCATCGGCCAGGTACGTTGCCATTGCGGCGCTTGTTTTGGTCATTGTAAGCCTCACTGTTTTTGTCCCGGATGTTTCCCCGGTGATGCGTTGACACTAACAGGCAGCTCTAAAACCTCGCTTAAAGTCTTTGATTAATTTCATATTTCTTCTTGTATTGGTGCAAGGAGCTGTTCACCAATTGGGGTCACGAACGCCTAACCAGACTTAGTTAGAGAGCGTTGACCACGCGTGCTGCGGCGCAGCAATCACAGTGCTACAGTGTGGCGGCCTGCTGGTTGTGTCGGCGGACCTGTAACAGCATACCCAGATAAATAGAGATGAGTCCGGCGTTAAGTAGAACCGTGATCACACTAACAATGCGCATTTCTGGCAGCAGGAAGAACAACAGCGCATCGGCGGCGACCAAAGCCAGCCAGAGGACGGCCCCCCATGGCGCTAATAGCCATAGGCCCACGCCTGCAATCACGCTAACGGCAGATACAATCACCAGCAGCGATAGATAAAGTGTGGGGTTCGCGGTCATGGCGTCTGTCACCACGGCAGGTGGCAAAAATTCGATAACAATGAACCATCCGAAGATGGCCCGCCCCGTCAGCACCAGCGCGATGAAGCGCAGCAGCACAGTGAACCATCGCTCAATAGGGTCCAGTCGCTGCCGGGGCGGCGGTACAACCCAAATGGGTTCAATAGGCTTGGGGGCTGCGCCAGATGCCATAATAAATATGCGCTCACATAGTCGACACGGGTTTGCCAGCTTATGCCCAAGGCCAGATAGGTCTGCAAGTTTTCATCCACCTGGGCACTGCCTTTGACAAAGGGCTTGGGCTTTGGACCAGATTGCTCACGCCCTGCCCCACTGCTAGCACTGAATCATCTTCTATCTAGTTGGGCAAAACCACACATGGACAAGCAAACAGCACGCAGCCTCGTCAATCAGGTCACCGGTGGACGGCGGATGCGGCGGCGGCGCGTGCAGCCTTGGCTGCGCGATCTAACGCGCGAGAACAGCTTGAGCGTGCATGATTTTATCTGGCCGATTTTTTTGACGGACGGGGTGGGCCACCGCGAAGACATAGCCTCAATGCCCGGTGTATCCCGCATCTCACCTGATTTGGCGGTGGATACGGCCAAGCATGCCGCCGATCTTGGCATCCGCTCTATGGCACTCTTCCCCAACACCGACCCTGCCCTGCGCGATGAAACAGGAACCGAAGCGCTGAACGCCAACAATCTGGTGTGTCAGGCGGTAAAAGCGATCAAAGCGGCAGGTGTTGATATCGGTCTGATCACCGATGTGGCGCTGGACCCCTATACCAGCCATGGTCATGATGGTGTGTTTTTGGGCAATGGCGAGCAAATCGACAATGATGCATCGGTTGCGCAACTCGTGCTGCAAGCACGTGTGCTGGCCGATGCGGGCACTGATATGATTGCCCCATCCGACATGATGGATGGCCGCATTGGTGCCATCCGCACCAGCCTAGATGAGGCTGGCCACACCGATCTGCCGATTATGGCCTATGCAGCCAAATATGCCTCAGCTTTCTATGGCCCTTTTCGCGATGCGGTGGGTGCATCGGGCACGCTGATCGGCGATAAACGCACCTATCAGATGGACCCGGCCAACGGCCATGAGGCCGAGATGGAAGTGGAGATGGACATAGCTGAGGGCGCAGACATCGTGATGGTGAAGCCTGGCATGCCTTACCTCGACATCGTGCACCGCGTGAAAAGCACCTTTGGCGTTCCCACAACTGTATATCAGGTATCCGGCGAGTTCGCGATGATTGAAGCGGCCGCTGCCAATGGTTGGATCGATCGCGACAAAGCCATCATGGAAAGTTTGATTGCGTTCAAGCGAGCGGGAGCAGATGGGATTTTGACCTATTTTGCGCCTGAAATCGCTGAAAAACTGGCCCAATAGCCCAATTTTCTTGAAAATGGCAGAATGCGTGCCCACGTCTCTCTTACCAACACAAGGACTGGAGAAACATGAGCACCGCATCTTCACAGCAATCTTCACCGCGCCCGCCCATCATCCCGCTTGATGGAAGTGATCCTGGCCGTGATCGCTTTGCTTATGATCCGGTGGCGGAGCCCTGGCTGTTTGAAGGCATCCGCACCCGGCGTATCTTTGCGTTCCTGCTGGATTTGGTGGTTTTGAGCGTGCTCACCGTTATCGCAGGCTTTGTGGTTGGTCTGCTAGGCATCCTAACCTTCGGGCTAGGTTGGTTGATCTACCCTATTTTGCTGCCTGTTATGGCGATTGCTTATATTGGCCTCACCATGGGCGGGCCGAAATCTGCCACCCCTGGCATGCAGGCTATGGGTATTGAGATGCGCCTGTGGCACGGCGCGCCGATGTATGGTCTGCTTGCCATTGTGCACGCGCTAACATTCTATTTTGCCGCTGGTACGGGCATATTGTGGCTGATTATCCTTGGCGCAAGCATGTTCTCTTCCACCAAGCGCTGCTTGCATGATGTGCTGCTTGGTACGGTTGCGATCAACAATCCACAGCGCGCAGCCATGTTGCGCGGCAGCTAAAGACACCGAATTGTTTGGGCGTCACCAGTCGGCGCTCAAACACCACACCTCCTCCACAACGCACACAATGATTGGCGGTTGCACAGCCGCGCGTCCCATCGCATGGTCTGCGCTTAGCGGCGGCATGAGGATGTGCTTTTGATCGGTCTTGATGTGTGGATAGTCTACGCGGTGATTGGCCTGGCCATCATCGCCTATGCATCAGACCGCTGGCCTATTGAGTTTGTTTCTCTGGGCATAATGGCAGCCCTGCTGGTGGTGTTTACAGCGCTACCACTGGTTGGCCCAACGCTGAGCCAAACCTTTGGCGTTCCTGTTGGCAGCACTATGCTTGGCGGCGAAACTGATCCGGCGTTTCTGCTGATGGGGTTTGCCAGCCCCGTGCTCTTCACCATTTTAGCTTTGCTGGTTGTGGGCCAGGCACTTTACCAAACCGACGCTTTGGAGCCTGTGGCGCGGCTTATCCAGCACATAAGCGGCAAGCGCGAAGTGCTGGCAATCATGCTGTTGATTCTGGTGGCGGGTGCATCCAGCGCGTTCCTCAATAATACCCCCGTGGTGGTGATGCTGCTGCCAGTGGTGGGCGCAATGGCGGCACGGCTACCCGATGGGGCGCGGCCCTTTCTCATTCCGCTATCCTTTGCAACTATTTTGGGTGGCACCACCACACTTATTGGCTCTTCAACCAACCTGCTGGTTGCCTCCAGTGCGGAGCAAACCAGCGGCTATATGCTGGGCTTTTTCGACCAGACAGCGTTTGCGCTGCTTCTGGCTGTGGCCATGCTGCCATATCTTTTATGGGTGCTGCCCAAGGCCTTGCACAATGATGGGGTAAAAACGCCGCTCACCGGGTTTCGCGGCAAGCAATTCATCGCCGAGCAGAGCCTGGTGGAAGGCCATCCGCTTGTAGGCGCGCGGGCCACCCACGGCATGTTCACCGGACTAACCGACATCACCGTGCGCTCGGTGCGCCGCGGGCCACGGCTGTTTTTGCCGCCCTTTGATGATCTGGAGCTTCGCCCTGGCGATTTGGTGGTGGTAGCGGCCAAGCGTGATGAACTGGTGAAATCGTTTATGCCCGCGCCTGAGAGCGAAGAAGGCGAGCGGCGCGGTGTGCGCTCGGTCAATGCCAGCGAGGTTATGCTGGCTCCTGGTGCGCGCTTCATCGGGCAGAGCATTGATGTGATCAATGTGTATCTGGGCGGTGAGCATACGCTTCTGGGCATTGAGCGGCGCGCGCGCATGCCCCGCGTAGCACTGGATGCGTTGCGGCTTGAGGCAGGTGATGTGTTTTTGCTGGCCAGCAGTGATGGCGGGCTGGAGCAGTTGCGCGGCCAGCGCGAGCTTTTGATTCTGGAAGAAACTCGCAGCGTCATCGCCAATCGCGCCCGCGCGCCCATGGCCATCGGCATATTTATCGCCGCCATTGCCTGTGTGATTCTTGGGCTATCAGACCTGATGGTTGCCACCATTGCGGCGGCCTTTGCCATGGTCGCCACAGGCTGCCTCAACATCCGCCAAGCCACTCGCGCCATCGACACACGCATTGTTATGATGATCGGCACTGCGCTTGCCATGGGCGCCGCGCTGCAGGTTACTGGCGGCGATAGAGCCATTGCAGCGGGCGTGATGATATTCGCTGCAGACGCCGGACCCACGGCTATTTTGTCGGCATTTTTCCTTGTGGTGGCGATCCTCACCAATGTCCTGTCCAACAATGCCACAGCGGTGCTGTTCACTCCCATCGCGCTGCAATTAGCTGGCGACTTATCGCTACCGGCCGAACCATTTGTGATGGCGGTGCTCTTGGCAGCCAATTGCTCGTTTGCCACGCCCATTGGCTACCAGACCAACCTTTTGGTCATGGGCCCTGGCCATTATCGATTCTCGGACTATTTAAAAACGGGTGCACCGCTGGTGCTGATCTATTGGATGGCCTTTACGCTTTTGGCGCCTTGGTATTTTAATCTGTGATCTGAAAGCATCGCCTTGATGCCTTTGATGAAAAGTAAATCTCGCCCATGACACGGCATCCGCTTAACACCCCGACCTTTTACCTGACGGCAGCATCGCCGTGCCCCTATTTGCCGGGTAAAAAAGAGCGGAAGATTTTCACCCACCTTGTTGGGTCGCAGGCCAAAGAGCTGCACGCCATGCTGTCTGCTGGTGGGTTTCGTCGCTCGCAGAACATTGCCTATCGCCCGGCGTGTGAAGGCTGCCAAGCTTGCACGTCTGTGCGCGTGCGGGTGGATGATTTTCGCCCCACCAAATCAATGAAACGCATCATTGCGCGCAACCGCGATATCAATGGCAAAGACGAGCCGAACGCGGCGTCTTCAGAACAGTATGCGCTCTTCCGCGATTATCTGGATGCCCGCCATGAGGATGGCGGTATGGCGCAAATGAGTGTGCTGGATTATTCGATGATGATCGAAGACAGCCACATCGACACACAGATCGTCAGCTACCGCCAGCGCCAGCCAGGGGAGTTGGCAGGCATGGATGGCGGCCCGCTGGTGGGCCTTTGCCTAACCGATCTGCTCGCCGACGGGCTCTCTATGGTCTATTCGTTCTTTGATCCGGACCCAAGCTTTGAAGCCCGCTCGCTGGGCACCTACATGATCCTTGATCACATTGAGCGAGCCCGCAAACTCGGCCTGCCCTATCTTTATCTGGGCTATTTCGTCGAAGGATCGCAAAAGATGGCCTACAAGGCCCGCTTCCAACCGCAGGAGCACCTGGCGCCAAGCGGGTGGCGACGAGGGTGAGATGGGGGCCATTTCGTCATCTGTCAGTGAAGAATAGAGATGCGCAATTGAAGGTTTTTGCAACGGTTTTTCAGGCGCTGTAATTTCAATGGTTTGGCTATCGCAAAGTTTTGTCGCAAAAAGATTGGCCAGCTTCGGCTCTAAGCCCTTAGCGGACGCCCCATGGTGGCTGCGGCCACTGGCAGCACAAGCGCCAATGGCCGCAACAAAGTCTATTCGCTCCAGACGATGTCGCTGTATTCACCGCGCAGTTGGAGGACTACCGTGAGGGTCTCGTCATCACGGTTGCGCCAGAACCAGCCATGATCGCCCGCAAAGGGTGTTTCAAAGCTGCCCTCACCGGAGGTTTGGCCACGGCCTCGCTCATAGGTCACGCCTTCGCTGCCTGCATGGGCATGAAGATCAAAATTGACCCGTCCACCGGTTGCCACCCAGGAATAGGTCAGCGTTGCGCCCTCTTCCATCGTAGCCTTCACTTCGGTTGAAGCGCCCGGTTCCAGGGTGAAGGTGATCTCGTCGATCCATGCTTCTTGGGCTTGGGCAGTTGAGACAAGCAGGCCAAACACACTGTTGATCAGTGATGATGAGTCATCATCACCATGAAGCAGGCGATCCGCTTCGGCTTCTGCCTTTAGCTGCTGTTTGATCTCACCCATCTCGGTAAGGCCAAGCACGCTGCCAACGCCTGTGGGATCGGTACCGTATTCCGCAGGCAAGTAGACGCCGACCCCAATCACGGCAGCGCCGATAATAGCGATAACCGTGGAGCGACGCAGTTGTGCCGTCGTTGGCAGGTCTTCAAGTTTGGGTTGTGGTGCGTTGTACATTGAAATCTCCAATCCTTAGGTGCTGGCGATGTAACCGGCGATTTGCTGATAGGTCAGCAGCACGCCAAGGAAGACCATGATGATGTTTGCGACAGAGGCCTGGCGCATGAAATTGGGGCTGCGACGCCAGTATCCCATGACGATCAAGATGACGAAAAGTGCGAGCAGTTGCCCCACTTCCACGCCCACATTGAACGCAAGCAGGTTTGCCAAAAGCCCATCCTCGGCGATTTGATATTCGAGGATTTTTGAGGCCAGACCCGTGCCGTGGAACAGGCCGAAGACCAGGGTTGCAGCCTTGGTGTTGGGCTGGAAGCCAAACCACTTTTGGAATGCGCCCAGATTATCCAGAGCCTTGTAGACGACCGACAGGCCGATGATGGCATCGATAATGTAGGAGTTGATGCCCCAGCCAAACCAAACGCCCAGAAGCATGGTCACAGAGTGGCCGACGGCGAATAGGGTGACGTAAAGGGCCACCTCGCGCATATGGTAGAGGAAGAAGACCACGCCCAACAGGAATAGGATGTGGTCATATCCCGTTATCATGTGCTTAGCGCCAAGATAGATGAACGAGATGATGTGAACGCCGAAGATTTCCTGGATGTATCCAGCATCGCCGGGCGTGACGTCATGGGCGTAGGCGGTGGCAGCACATGCAAGAAGCACGGCCATCGCCAAGCCGGTTGGGATCACCGCGTGTCGTATCGCATACGACAAGCGCGCCGATCCGTTGAATCGGTTGAAGGTCATGTAAAAATTCCGTTTGTTTGATGTGTCAGATACGTGCCCGTGTCGGGCGCATCATCAAACGCGCGGAGGTCGATCCAGGTTGAAGCTTCTGCGGCTCACCATGGCATCATTTGCCATGGACCGATCCACATACAGATCAATGGCAACCGTCGCATCCATGCGCGGCGGCATGAACAGCACGTTGTGGTCGTGTTCAGAGAACTCATGGGTATGGCCATCATGTGCATGGTGGTGGTGCATGAGATCGTGAATGTCTTCGTGCGCATGGCCATGCTGTGCTATTTCGGCCTTGTGATCGGCCAATATTTGCAGAACGTCCACCGGCTCATGGGCGACACCGCGCATACCCGCAGACGCGACAACGCCAGCCATCAACGTGATGACCAAAAGTCTTCGCAATAGGGATGCGGCAAGGCTGGGCATTATAGACTTCAAAATCGGTGACACTTGGCCATGTCCAACTACATACATCAAACTGGCCTATCAAACATCAAGAAATAGCGGGATGCATGGCGTTTTGTCCGCTTCTCTGTCGCTCGAAGGGACGTTGCAAAAACCATCCCTTTTGCAACGTAACGACGCCTCGACAGCTTGAACATCACCCAAACTTATTATTCCTTGGGAATCCCTGCGGGGCCATGCGGCCGGCCTGGGCGCGTTCGCCCACCCACTCAGCCATCTCGTCTAAGCTACGGTTGTAGTTCCGCCCGGAGCTGTCTGACCAGGTTAGGCCTTCCTCGCCCTTGAAGGTGATAACATCGGCAACGCCGCCATCCTTATACTTCTGCAAGCGCACGCCCTTGCCCCGGCCCATCTCGGCGATCTGTGATAACGGGAACAGCAGCAGCTTACGGTTTTCACCTATCACCGCCACCATATCGCCCGCCACGGGCACGCTCATCTGAAGCTCGGCAGGCTCGGTCAGGTTCATCACCTGCTTGCCCTTGCGGGTGTTGGCGACAATGTCCTTTTCCGGCGCAACAAACCCATAGCCTTGCGTGTTGACCATCAGCAGCTTGCGGTTTGCGTCGTGCACATACAGCGACACGATGTCTTGGCCGGCATCCAGATCCACCATGATGCGCAGCGGCTCGCCGTGGCCGCGCCCGCCAGGCAACTTGTCGGCGGTTAGCGTGAACACTTTGCCGCCAGTGGAAACCGCCACCAGCTTGTCGGTTGTCATCGCTTCCAGGGTTAGCTTCAGCCGGTCGCCTTGCTTAAAATCCAGCTTGCCAAGGTCGGCATTATGGCCCTTCAGCGCGCGCACCCAACCCTTTTGCGACATGACGACGGTGATGGGTTCACGCTCCACCATCGCCGCGTCAATGTCAGACAGATCAATGGTCGGTGCGGACGCAAATGTGGTGCGGCGTTTGCCAAGCTCCGTGTCCGGCCCATAGGCTTTGCGCAACGCTTTGATATCCTTGCCAATGCGGGTCCACTGGCGCGCGGTGGAGCCAACCAGGGCATTCAGCCCCTCCTGCTCCTCCAGCAGGCCATCGCGCTCCTTGCGGATTTCCATTTCCTCAAGCTTGCGCAGCGCCCGCAGGCGCATGTTGAGGATCGCATCGGCCTGGGTATCATTAAGGCCAAAGGCCTTCATCAGCTCCTGTTTGGGCTCATCCTCGTAGCGAATGATGCGGATAACCTCATCCAGATTGAGGTAGGCGATGATGAAGCCTTCCAGTAGCTCCAGCCGCGCGGCAATTTTGCCAAGGCGATAGTTGGAGCGTCGGATTAGCACATCGCGGCGATGGTCCAGCCAGCACACCAGCACCTCGCGCAGGCCCATCACGCGCGGGGTTAGCCCGCCATCCAGCACATTCATATTGAGCGAGATGCGTGATTCCAGCTCGGTCAGCCGGAACAGCGATTCCATCATCAGCTCAGGGTCGACATTGCGGTTCTTCGGCTCCAAAACCAGGCGCATATCCTCAGCGGATTCATCGCGCACATCACCCAGCAGCGGCAGCTTTTTGGAAAGCAGCAGATCAGCAATGCGCTCAACCAGGCGGCTCTTCACCACCTGATAGGGCACTTCTGTGATCACGACACACCAAGTGCCCCTGCCCTGATCTTCCTGGTTCCAGCGCGCCCGCACCCGAAAACCACCACGGCCCGTTTCATAGGATTGGATGCGGCTCGCCTCATCCTCCACCATGATACCGCCGGTTGGAAAATCTGGCCCCGGCACCAGCTTCACCAATTCTGTGGTTTCCAGGTTTCGGTTGTCGATCAGCGCCAGGCTGGCATCGCACAGCTCAGCCACATTGTGCGGCGGTATGCTGGTGGCCATGCCAACGGCAATGCCAGTGGAGCCGTTGGCAAGCAGATTGGGGAAGTTGGCGGGCAGCACCACCGGCTCATTTTCGGAGCCATCATAGGTTTCGCGAAAATCCACCGCGTCTTCATCGATGCCATCCAGCAGGCGGCTGGCAACGTCGGTCATCCGCGCTTCGGTGTAGCGCATGGCGGCGGCGCTATCGCCATCAATGTTGCCGAAATTGCCCTGGCCTTCGACCAGAGGGTAGCGCACGGCAAAATCCTGTGCCAACCGCACCAGCGCATCATAAACCGATTGATCGCCATGCGGGTGGTATTTACCAATCACATCGCCCACCACGCGGGCGGATTTTTTAAAACCCTGAGCCGGGTCCAGCTTTAGCTGGCGCATCGCAAACAGGAGCCTGCGGTGAACCGGTTTCAGACCGTCGCGCACATCGGGCAGCGCGCGCTGCGTGATGGTGGAAAGGGCATAGGCAAGGTAGCGTTCACGCAGCGCTGCATCTAGATCAATGGCTTCTATGCCATTGTCTCCATCATCATCGCCTGGTCGAATCGGTTGGTCGCTCATACCTTCGGGCGTACCGAAGGTGGATCAACGCATCAAGACGAACCGGCCTGTTGGGCGGTGGATTGCCCGCATATCCGGCGGATAAGCGCATCACGGCCGTCTGGAGGGTCAAGAGCGCGCGGCCCCCACACATTCCGGTCCAGGAAGAAGGCGGTGAGTGCAAAGGCGCTGGCAATATCCTGTGCGGTGGCTGTTTCCATGGCGCCAGTTAGGAAGGCCGGCAAGCTCAGCAGCTTGTTCTTATAGGGCGCGCCAGCCTCTGCGCTGACCGCGCAGCCAGATTTTGGTGAGACATAAATGAGCCCCGCACGCACGCCCGTGCCAGCGCATTTGGTAAGGTCCAGGCCAAAGCCAAGCTCCTCCAGCAGCATCACCTCAAAGCGCGCCACCAGCGCCGCCAACGTGTGCTGATCGTTATAATTCTCCAACACCAGGTCCAGCATGTCGTGCAGGCGCGGGTGCGGATCGCGCTCGGCCAACAGGCG
Source organism: Devosiaceae bacterium (assembly GCA_045105395.1). GTDB lineage: Bacteria > Pseudomonadota > Alphaproteobacteria > Rhizobiales > MH13 > MH13. The sequence continues at coordinate 20,496 of JBGCDM010000028.1, forward strand.
CAGATGACTGGCACAAAGCTGGATTGCCAGCAGCGCTGCAGGCTCACCCATCAGCTGCGCGCCGCGCAGGGTTTGGCCATCCACCTGGAACAAGCCCAAATGCTCATCAAGCCGCGCCCGCCAAGTGACAGAAAGCGTGTTGCCCACCTGAAGCAGTGCCGCCATGCGCCGTGACCTGCCACCACGCACCAAGCCCATATGGCGGCCACGATCACGGGTCATCACCTCAAGGATAAGGCTGGATTCACCGTGCTTTTTGTGGCCCAAAACCGTGGCGGAGGATGTCCATTCCATCGGTGTAAATGTGCCCTACTTGGTGGGAAAGTCCAAGCCGATCTCGTTGTAGCGCTCGGGGTCTGATGCCCAGTTGGGCCGCACTTTGACAAACAAAAACAAATGCACCGGCGCATCCACTGCTTCGCCAATGGCTTTGCGGGCGTTCATGGATATCCACTTGATCGTCTGCCCACCTTTGCCCAGCACGATCTTCTTTTGGCTGTCGCGCTCCACATAGATGATCTGCTCAATGCGGTGGCCTTTCGCCGTCGTCTTCCAGTCTTCGGTCACCACGTGGGAGACATAGGGCAGCTCTTCATGCAGGCGTTCATATAGCTTCTCGCGGGTCAGTTCTGCGGCCAGCATACGCATCGGCACATCGGAAAGCTGATCTTCAGGGTAAAGCCAAGGACCAGGACGCATAGTTTGGCGCAGGGCCTGGATCAGAGCGTCGCAGCCCTCACCGGTTAGCGCCGACACGGGGAAGGTTTGATCAAACGACAGTTTTTCGTTCAGCGCAGCAATCAGCGGCAAAAGCTCCGACTGGTCCATCTCATCGATTTTGTTGAGCACAAGCCATTTGGGCTGGTGGACTTTTGCCAACTGTTCCAGCGCCGCTTCAACAATTTCTGAGACGCCTTTGCGCGCATCGATCACGAAGCAAACGCACTCGGCATCCTTCGCGCCGCTCCACGCGGTATCCACCATCGCGCGGTCCAACCGGCGCTTCGGGGTGAAGAGCCCGGGGGTATCGACAAAGACCACTTGGGTCTCATCAAACATCGCTATGCCGCGAATTAGCGCGCGGGTTGTCTGGACCTTATGCGACACTATGGCGACCTTAGACCCGACGAGTCGGTTTAGTAGGGTCGATTTTCCGGCGTTTGTCGGGCCCATAAGCGCAACAAAACCGCTGCGCGTCTCATCGGTTTGGTTGGTTGCTTCACTCATCTTCACTCTTCCATACGCCTTCGCGCACCAGCAGCGCCTTGGCCGCTAGCTGCTGCGCATCACGCTTTGATTTGCCTTGCGCTTCCATCGGCTCCACGCCGTCCACGCTCACTTGTATGTTAAAAACCGGCGCATGATCAGGGCCCTCACGGCTCGTCTCATCATAACGTGGCGTCGCCTTGCGCCGAGAATGAGCCCACTCTTGAAGCGCGGTTTTTGGGTCACGGCGGGCAGCATCCGCCTCGTCCATCACAGCTTGCCAGTGGGTTAAAATAAAGCGCTCGGCTACCTCTATACCACCATCGAGATAAAGCGCGGCAATCAATGCCTCGCAGACATCCGCCAGCACGGCACGCGCGGCACGCGTGGGCTTGGTGATGTCCAGGTCGTCTGTGCGTACATGCCGATCAATGCCGATATTCTTGGCGATGACAGCGCAGGTTTCTGCGCGCACCAGATGGTTCAAGCGGCGGGCAAGTTCACCTTCATCAGCACGAGGGAAGCGACTGGCCAGCGCGTCAGCAATCACAAGCGCCAGCACCCGATCTCCAAGAAATTCAAGGCGTTGGTAGGTCTGCGTGGGGTCACTTTGCCCACCACTGTAGCTGGCGTGGGTCAACGCGCGGGCCAGCAATTCCTGATCTGCAAACTGATGGCTGAGCGCCTGTTCAACGGCCTTGGCGGACTTTGCGTTTAAATCGGATCGCAATTCGCTGCCCCTCACTTCGCTCGAACGCGCTTTGCGATACGTTTACATAGAGTCAAACGCATAAGCCTTATATGCCATCAAACATCCGGTCGAAACGTGCATCCGATGGCCAGCGCCAAACCTGCCAAGGCGATGAGCCTTGCGCCATGGAGAAGAAAATCAAATCAGCGCGCCCGACAAAATTTTCTAGCGGCACATAACCAACCAGCGTTGTTCGGCTATCGGACGAATTATCCCGATTATCACCCATCATGAAATAGTGCCCCTCTGGCACCACAAAGGGCTGCGGTGAGGTATCGAGCATAGAATTATCAATTAGATCAAGCACCTGGTAGGTAACGCCATTGGGCAACGTTTCGCGATATTGCGGCACACGCTCGCCCGTTTCAGGATGGACGAAATCGTCAACCCGCTCACGCGGCACTTCGGTGCCATTGATGAACACAACACCGTTTTGCACTTCCACCGTATCGCCTGGCAGGCCGATGACACGCTTGATATAATCAGTGGATCCATCGGAGGGCAGCTTGAACACCGCAACATCGCCGCGCTGCGGGTCAGACCCCAAAATACGGCCATCCATAATATCTGGGCTGAAGGGGATCGAATGCTGAGAGAAGCCATAGGCAAATTTATTGGCAAACAGATAATCGCCGATCAGCAACGTACCCACCATCGATGATGAAGGGATCACAAAGGGCTGAAACAAAAAGGTCCGGATGATGAGCGCAATGGCAAATGCCTGCAGTAGGACAATAACGGTGTCCCACAGCTCACTTCTCTTTTTTACCGGCTCTTGGCCTGGGGCGTTTTCTGCCGATCCGTCCTGCGCCATACCAGACTCGCTTCCTGATTTCTTGGTAAGATTCACACCTGTGAATCACTCTTTTTAGCGCCCGCGCGCCACCTTTGCGCTCATGTCAGGGGTCAGGGTGAACAAGTCAACCGTGAGCGCGGGGTTTGCGCAGGCTTTGGCCAGCAAATGCGCCGCAATCGTGGCGCTTTGGCCACGCTATGGCCCATCAAAGGGCAAAGCCTCGATAATCACGAAGGCTTGGGCGTAGGGAAAGTCATCGGTGATGGTGAGGTGGATAGCAGGCCTATGCCCCCGCGGCACCAAGCGCCCCAACTGCGCTAAAGCGCCACCAGTTAGCACCATAGTGGGTGCGCCAGAGGGTAGATTTTCCACCCCCATATCGCGCCAGAAAACGCCATTGCGTAGGCCAGTTCCCAATGCTTTGGCGCAGGCCTCTTTGGCGGCAAATCGCTTGGCATAAGAGGCTGCACGTTGGCGTCGCTTGTCAGATTTCTTGCGCTCAAGCGAGGTAAAGACCCTTTTGGTGAAACGCTCGCCAAAACGCTCTAGCGTTGTCTCGACGCGGCGAATATCACAGAGGTCACTGCCCAGTCCGATAATCATTTTCGCCCCTACTGCGCTGGCGCATCAACCGAATTTGCCAAGGCCATACGCTTCTTATGGGCTGCAATGAGCCTTGCTTTGCGCGCGCGCTGATAGCCAACCACGGTGCCGAATGTTAAAAAATAGGCTGCCACCGCCGCGGTAAGCCCAAGCGGCACACTGCCAACCAGCATGGGCTTGATAACAGGCCAAGCGCGCTCAACAAACCCGGCAATACCCTCAAGCGTATACGTGCTTGGTGCATTGAGTGTTGGTTCGGCTTCATGGTGCACAGGACGGCCGAGCACAACTTGACCCACCCGAAAGGTGAAAGCCCAAATAAGCGGGAATGTGACTGGGTTGCCAACAAAGGTACCAAAAACGGCAGCCAGGTAATTGGCACGCAGCAAATAGACCAGAGCAAAGGCGATCACAAAATGAAGCCCTAGCAAGGGTGTGAAGGAAACAAATACACCGCACGCAATGCCCATGGCTATCGCATAGGGCGTCGCATTTACCCGCAAAACCCGCTTAACGATATAGCGCCATGAACGGTGATAGCCGCGTGTTGGCCAAAGCATCGCGCGGGTTTTTGCAAACCACGAAGGGCTAGCGCGGCGGCGAAACAGCATTGAGGCTAAACCAACCCGCGTGAGCCAGGTTTATAGGCGGGTATCGCTGCCAATTCTGGCGGCACATCACCGGCGCGATAGGCTGGTACCTTGTAGTTTGCCAGCGCAACCAGGGGCATACCAATATCCGCTTCACCAGCGGACCGGTCGATAATGCAAGCACAACCTACAACCTCACCACCCAATGCACGGATGCTATCGGCGGCCTCACCGACCGAAAGCCCCGTGGTGATGATGTCTTCAACGATCAACACACGCGCACCCTTGTCCAGCGTAAAGCCACGGCGCAGCGCAAAGGCACCCTCTTCGCGCTCAACCCACATGTAGGGAACGTTCAAGTGGCGCGCTGTTTCATAACCGGGAACAATGGCACCCATAGCTGGCGCGATAATGCAGTCTATTTGGCCCAAATCACTGGCAAGCACACGCGCCGCAAGAGCCTTGCAAAGCACTTCTGTTTTGGCAGGTGAGCGATAGACCAATGCTTTCTGCAAGAATACCGGACTGTGTAGACCGGAGGAGAGGATGAAATGACCATCCAATATGGCATTCTCTGAGCGAAACACATCAAGCACATCTTCATCGCTCAAAATGGTATCGTTCATGCCTAGCCTCGCCCCACTCATCACATCGCAATGTTCTTGCTAGGTGCCTAACCTCCGCCTTCAGGCTTAGCAAGCAAACCAAGGTCGATAGCCTAGGGCGATAACCCTAGGTATCTGCGCGTGAGGCTGCATTGATCACAGGGCTAGCGCGAAGCTGGGCAATGATGCGGTGAAGGTGTTTCACATCGCTCACCTGCAGCTCAATAATCAGGTCATGAAAATCCGCGCCCCGCCGCGTCATGATCAGATTTTCAATATTGCCCTTTTGGTCTGCAATAACTGTTGCCAGCGCAGCAAGCGATCCAGGTTCATTGAGTGCCGTGATACGAATTTTTGCCTCAAAGCTTTGCGGTTGGTTAGGATCAATATCCCAGCGCACATCGAGCCAACGATCAGGCTCGTTTTCATAATTAGCCAATGCAGCTGCATGGATTGGGTAGACCGTAACCCCCTCACCTGGCGTGACAATTCCAACAATTCGATCCCCCGGAATGGGCGGCTCGTCAGCTGAGAAGCGCACCGGCATGGATGCATCAAGCCCGCGCACCGGCGCGCGATCAATCTGCTCATCTTGGCCAACATGAAAGGCATCCGCTTTCTCGCCAGGAATGCGGAACTGAAGTGCGGACATTTCTGAAAGACCAAACCAGCCTTCATGCGCAGATGGTGCAGGACCAGGATCAATCGGTGAAGCCTCAGGGAAGACCGCTGCAACAACAGAACGCGATGCCAACTCACCCCGGCCAACGGCGGTGAAAACATCATCAACTGATTTCTGCGCTAGTCTTGGCAACACCTGTTCAATCGTGGCTCGGTCGAACGGTTTTTCCACGCGCTCAAAAGCACGCTGCACAACCTGCTGCCCTAACCCAAGATATTGGCTGCGTACGGCCTGTCGCGTTGCCCGGCGGATCGCAGCGCGGGCCTTACCCGTGCGCGCGATCTGCTCCCATGCGGGCGGTGGCACCTGCGCGCGCGAGGTAATGATTTCAACTTGGTTGCCGTTTTTCAACTCGGTGAGCAATGGCGTCAGCTGTCCATCAATTTTGGCACCCACGGTCGTATCACCAACATCGGTGTGGACAGCATAGGCAAAATCGATGGGTGTTGCGCCACGGGGCAATGCAATCACGCGGCCTTTGGGTGTGAAGCAAAACACTTGATCACGGAACAGCTCTAGCTTGGTGTTTTCTAAGAACTCTTCGGCGGTGTCATCACCATCGAGCATATCGACGGTGTGCCGGATCCAGGCAAATGCGCGGCTATCACGGCGCAGCGCGTCCAGATCGGCACCATCATGGGCCATGCCATCCTTATAAAAGCCGTGTCCAGCAATGCCATATTCAGCCACAGCATGCATGCCGTGGTCACGAATTTGCAGCTCTACAAACCGTGAATGTGGTCCAATTACCGTGGTATGCAGCGACTGATAATCGTTTTGCTTGGGAACAGAAATATAGTCTTTGAAGCGCTCTGGCACGCACTTCCACGTGGTATGAACAATGCCCAAAGCCCGGTAGCAGGCGGCAGGGTTCGCCACCACAATGCGGAAGGCATAGAGATCGGATAGCTGCTCAAAAGATAGTCCCTTGCGCAGCATCTTTTGATAGATTGAATAGGCGCGCTTTTGTCGGCCAGTTACTTCCGAGTGCAGCCCATATTCTGACAGCTTGGCCTGTACCGTTTCGATGATGGTTCCAATGATCGCGTCGCTCTGTTCCATCTGCTCGGACAGGCGATCGAGCACCATTTGACGGTTTTCAGGATCCAGAATTTCAAAGGCAAGATCTTCCAGCTCATCACGCACCGTCTGCATGCCTATGCGCCCAGCCAGCGGGGCATAAATTTCCATCGTCTCACGAGCGATGCGCTGGCGCTTGTCTTCTCGCATCGCGCCCAGCGTACGCATATTGTGCAGGCGGTCTGCAAGCTTGACCAGCAGCACCCGCACATCATCAGATATGGCAAGAAATAGCTTGCGCAGGTTTTCACCCTGCTTGGCTTCGGAGGTGATGAAATCCAGCTTCTTAAGTTTGGTAAGGCCATCCACCAGCTTGCCAATTTCGTGGCCAAACAGCTGATCGATTTCATCGCGCGTGGCGTCTGTATCCTCAATTGTATCGTGCAGCAGGGCCACGGCGATGGTCGCATCATCCAGCTTAAGATCGGTGAGAATCGCAGCCACTTCTAACGGATGAGAAAAGTAGGGATCGCCAGAGGCACGTTCCTGCGTGCCATGCGCGCGCATGGCATAAACATAAGCCTTGTTTATCAAGGCCTCATCGGCATGGGGGTTGTAGCGGGCGACCCGCTCAACCAACTCGTACTGACGCATCATAATGTTGGCTCGAATATCAGCACTGCATGCATGAAACTGGCGCAGTGTAGGCCCAGAGTGGCGCCATAAGCGGCTGAATGCAAACGCAAAACGCCGACCCCATAGGGTCGGCGCTTAAAAATGCGAAGATTGGCTATTGTCGCTTACACATCATCTTTGCGTTCTGGTGGCACAATGCCTTCCAGACCGGCAAGAAGCTCTTCCTCGGTCATGCGCTCAAACGACATGCCTTCATCGGAACCATCAACCTGCCCGGATGCACCCATAGTGCCGCCCATGGCTTCTGGTGATGGGATCATCGGCACCACATCTGGCTCCGGCTCATCCACTTCCACTTGCTTCTGCAGTGAATGGATGAGTTGCTCCTCCAGATCGCCTGGCAGAATGGTCTCATCTGCGATTTCACGCAGAGCCACAACCGGGTTCTTATCACGATCACGATCGATGGTTAGTTCTGCGCCAGATGAAATAAGCCGGGCGCGGTGCGCAGCCAGCAGAACCAAGTCAAAGCGATTTTCGACCTTGTCGACACAATCTTCGACAGTCACTCGAGCCATGCGGCCCTCCTCATCAGAATTTTTGAGATTACAGTGGCTATACGCACTGCACACCGGAAACGCAAGCAAGATAGCGCCTATGCAAGCGACGAATTACCTAGCGGGTTCTTCGTAGCGTACAATACCATCTTGCTGGCACGCCTTGGTTTATTTAACTTTCAATAATATTATTGCACGCGAAGCCGGGGCATTTTCGCCAAGCAACTGTATTCATCAAAACAATTGCCTAAGGTTTTTTGAATGGCGGAAAATTTTCCCTTTGATATGCGCGAACGCGTCGCATTTTTCATTGATGGTGCAAATTTTTACCAGACAGCTAGGTCTCTTTCGATTGATATAGACTATCGTCGCATGCTGAATAGTTTTGTCGGTGATGCCTACTTGCTGCGGGCACACTATTACACCGCTCTAGCCGATGATCAGGAATTTTCCTCGCTTCGCCCGCTCATCGATTGGCTGGATTACAACGGTTTTATTATAACCACAAAGCCAATGCGTGAGTTTAACGACAATAGTGGCCAACGGCGGCGGATGCGACCGGGGCTGGAAGTCGATCTAACTGTCGATGCGATGACGCTATGCCAGGAGGTCAATCATATTGTGATTTTCTCCGGTGATGGCATATACAAACCGCTGGTTGAAGCGCTGCAAAGCCGCGGATGTAAAGTGACCGTTGTCTCATCCTTGAAGACCCAGCCATCTATGGTATCAGATGAGTTGCGGCGGCAGGCCGATCACTTCTTGGAATTGGCAGATTTAACCGATCGGCTGGGCCGTGATCCATCCGAGCGCCCGCCACGACGTGAGTATTCGAGCCACAATGAGGATGAAGACGATTACGAGTATGAAGATTGAGCAATCGGGTGTTTCAGCAGGGTTTCCCGCGCTAAGCGAACCATCCTTGCCTTGCATGCTCTGCCCGCGTCTGCACAGCTTTGTTACATCACATCAATCTGAGCATCCCGACTGGCACAATGCCCCCGTACCAACCTTTGGCGAAGCATCGGCTCAATTGCTCATTGTTGGACTAGCGCCCGGTTTGCGCGGAGCCAATCGCACCGGACGTCCCTTCACCGGCGATTATGCTGGCGACCTTCTTTACGCGACGCTTGGCAAGTATGGCTTTGCTCACGGTACGTATGACGCGCGCCCGGATGATGGTGTGCGGCTGGACAATGTGGCCATCACCAACGCGGTGCGCTGCGTACCACCACAAAATAAACCGGTGGGTGCGGAAATTTCCACGTGCAACACCTTCCTGACCGAGCTGATCAACGGCATGCCGAATCTCAAGGTCCTGATGGCGCTCGGCCGCATCTCACATGATGCCACGCTACGCGCGCTGAACATCAAACGCTCGGCGCATGCCTTTGGCCACAACGCACAGCATAGCTTGCCAAACGGTCTAACGATGATCGATAGCTACCATTGCTCGCGCTACAACACGAACACGCGGCGCCTTACCGTACCGATGTTTGAGGCTGTGTTTGATAGCATTGTGGCAACAGTTCGGGGTTAGCCGCGTTCACGCATTAAGCGCGCTTTATCGCGCTGCCAGTCACGTGCTTTTTCAGTTTGTCGCTTGTCATGGATCTTTTTACCCTTGGCCAGGGCAATTTCGATTTTCGCCCGCCCACGATCATTAAAATAGATCTTGGTGGGAACAATCGTCATACCTTCGCGCTGGGTCGCGCCAATGAGCTGATTGATCTGCCTACGATGCAGCAGCAAACGGCGTGGCCTACGCGCTTCATGGTTGAAGCGATTGCCTTGCAGATATTCGGGGATGTAGGAGTTGATGAGATAAATCTCATCGCCTTCCGCGCTTGCGTAGCTTTCGGCAATCATCGCCTTGCCTTCGCGCAAGCTTTTTACTTCGGTGCCCGTTAGCTGCAGGCCCGCTTCAAATGTCTCGACAAATTCATAGTTGAAGCGCGCCTTGCGATTATCCGCAACAGTGCGACGTGGGCCTGTGGGGCCACTTTTCTTTTTTGGTGCCATAACAGGTTAAATGCGCGCTCGCCCTTAGCTGTTCAAGAGGCCAGCATAAGTCATAGCATCACGAAGCTGCGTGCGTGTTTCCTCGCTCACCGGCACCATTGGCAGACGCACATCGGCTTTGCATTTGCCAAGCATCTCCAGCGCCACTTTAACCGGTGATGGGTTGGTCTCAACAAACATGGCAGTGTGCAACGGCATCAGGCTGTCATGAATGTTCAGCGCCTTAGCGTAGTCATTGGCCGCGCAAGCCGCTTGCATCTGAGCACACAGCGCCGGCGCGACATTGGCGGTGACCGAAATACAACCCTGCCCACCATGGGCGTTAAACGATATGGCAGTCGCATCTTCACCCGATAGCTGGATGAAGTCGCTGCCAATAGCAGCGCGCTGCTCGGACACACGCACCAGGTTGGCAGTTGCATCTTTTACACCAACAATTGCGCGGCCATCCTGTTGCAAACGCGCCATCGTCTCAACGCTCATGTTCACAACCGAGCGGCCTGGAATGTTGTAGATGATCGTGGGTAGGTTCACTGCACCGTCTATCGCCATGTAATGGGCATAGAGACCAGCCTGGCCGGGTTTGTTATAATAGGGCGTCACAACCAAGATCGCATCCGCACCCACGCTTTGCGCATGACGGCCAAAATCGATGGCTTCGGCTGTGTTGTTAGACCCTGCGCCAGCAACAACTGGCACCCGGCCTGCAGCACGTTTCACCACACGTTCCACAACGGCTTTGTGCTCATCGTGAGAAAGCGTCGGCGACTCGCCGGTTGTACCCACAGGCACTAGACCAGAGGAGCCTTCAGCAATCTGCCATTCAACGATCGCATCTAAGGCATCAAAATCGACAGCATCGCCATCAAACGGGGTGATAAGGGCGGGGATAGAGCCGCTCAACGTGAGCATTACCGCTCTCCTTTGACATGAAAAAGTGGCTAGGCCCGACAATGGACCAGACACCGAATAGGGTTCGCGGACCATAGGTAGGCGCGCGCCACCGCGCAAGCAGGCACACCGTAATTGCTGTATCTCTGGTGAATCTGTAGCGAGAGCACCAAAGTATATGGTTGATAGCTCCCTAACGAGCACCTGCGCGCAAAATGCGTGACATTCACTCAGCCTTCACCAAGCCTGATGCATGGTGGCACTCGATTATCCATAACTGTCGCTGACGCACCACGTTCAAGTGCCGAACGAACGCATCAGATTTTTGCCATGTTGTGAGCACGATGTAGGCAAAAAATTGTATGTGCTGGGAATCGCAGCGACCGTCTATCCAAGGGTGTTTGAACGCGTGCCAAATTTCATTTCCCGTTATAGCTTCAGGTCCCGCTGCGCTAGTGCACTGATAGCCACCACCACGGCAGTGGCCATTGCCACCCCTGCACTTGGCGCGCAGCGCTTCAGCCCGCCCAACCCTGTAGCCAGCCCGATGATACAGCCTGCAAGCAGCCAAACTTTACCGGCTGCGGCTTTACCCGTCGCGCCGCAAGCAGCACAGGCAGCAACCGCTCCCCTGCATACTGGCAGCATTGCTGTCAGCACATCGGCCAGTGCCGCTGCATTGCAACCGCTCATCCAAGCGCTGTCTAACGATCAGGGCCAACGCGCCTATTCCATCGCGCAAGGCATAACTGACCCAGCAACGCGTGACCTTGGCCTTTGGCTTATTGGACGAACGCGCGCTGATGATTTGCCCATTGCCCTGCGCACCGCGTTTCGCGATGCGTTTGCCGGTTGGCCAGGTTCTGGCATCATTGCACGGCAAACCGAAACAGCGATTTTGGCCCAATATGGCACACAAGTGCCCCCGCTTTCGGTTTTTGGCACTACCAACACACGCACGCCAGCAGCACAATTGGTGCACGCACAAGCACTGGCACAAGCTGGGCAAACACAAGACGCACGCACCATCGTTTCAGCTCTCTGGCGCTCAGATCTGCTTGAAGACGGGCTGGAAAGTCGGCTGCTCTCAACACTTGGCAGCCTGCTAAGCCAAGACGATCACCGGCACCGCGCACAATGGCTGCTCTATCGTGATCGCGTCACCGGTGCCGAACGCTTGGCGCAATATTTAACCGCAGCCGACCGCACCTCCATTGAAGTGCGTGGACGTGCTATCCGCGATGGCGCAAGTGCGCGTGATATGGTGCGCCGGGCCCACGTAGCCAATCCAGGCGACATTCACATAACCTATGAATTGGCGCGCCTTTATCGCCGGGCTGATGAACCGCGCGAGGCTGCGCGCTTGCTGCGCTCTGTAAGCCAAACAGGCGATGCCCTGGTGCGCCCTGATGTGTGGTGGCGCGAGCGGCACATTGTTGCACGTGATCTGATTGAACTACGCCAACCACAGGGTGCCTACGAACTGGTGCAAACAGCCACGGGCTCTAGCGCTGGCGACGAAGTTCAGCGGGCCTTTCTGGCGGGATGGCTGGCGCTTCGCTATTTAAACGACCCTGCTCGCGCTGAACCGCACTTCAGGCAAATCTTAGAAATCGGCACCACACCCATCACGCGCGCACGCGGCTATTACTGGCTTGGCCGCACACTGGCCGCCCGTGGCGATACCACTGGTGCAAGCCAAACCTATGCCCGCGCCATGACGTATGGCGAGACATTCTATGGACAGGCCGCAGCTACCATTTCAGGTATTCCCATTCGCTTTGAGGGATTGCCGAACGCGCAAGGCAGCAACCATGCCTATATCGGCTACGCTGATGCGCTTTACACAATGAACCGGCGCACCGATGCGCGGCTGTTCCTCTATTCACTGGCCCGATCCACCACGACGCCTGGGCAAATTGTTGCGATGGCGCAGCTTGCTGCACGCCATGGCGACAACACCAGCGTTGTGCAACTGGGTAAAATTGGAGCGCTGCGCTATCGCTCGCTGGCTTTGCTTGGCTACCCAACCGGTGCCTTCCCGCAGGATGCGCACGTGCCAGATCGACTGCCACGCTCGGTTGCCTATGCCATTTCACGCCAAGAAAGCGGCTTTGATGCGCGCGTACGCAGCCATGCCGGTGCTTTGGGCTTGATGCAACTGATGCCAGATACAGCCCGCCGTATTGCCCGCGACATGGGGGTGTCACACTCCACCAGCCGTCTCACCAGTGATCCGGCGCACAATGTTTCGTTGGGCGCCTACCATTTGGACGAGCTGATTGCGGAGTATAATGGCTCCTACATTCTAACCTTCATCGCCTACAATGCCGGGCCACGCCGTGTGCCGCAGTGGATTGAACGTTTTGGTGACCCGCGAACAGGCCAGGTGGATGTGCTGGATTGGATCGAGCTGATACCGTTCTCTGAAACGCGCAGCTATGTGCAGCGAGTGCTGGAGAATATCTATGTCTATGAACACATCACCGCCGGTGGCTAACGCGGCTGCGCGCCATTTAAGCGTGCTCGCAAATGATGGCATAACGCTAGCCGTTGAAGACGCCGGACCGCGGCATACCAACAATCACCCCTTGCTCTGCCTCGCTGGGCTGACGCGCACCAAACGCGATTTTTATGAACTACGCGACCACTTCGCTTTTCATCCCACGCAGCCCCGCCGCGTAGTGATGATGGATGCGCGAGGACGTGGCCGATCTCAGCATGACCCTGATGGAAAGGGTTACACCGTGCAGCGTGAGGCCGATGATGCGGCGAGCGTTGCAACGGCGCTGGGCTTGCACAACACAGTGATCGTTGGCACATCGCGCGGAGGCATCCTCGCCATGGTGCTAGCACTGACCAAACCTGCGATGATTGCAGGCAGCGTGCTCAACGATATCGGCCCCCGCATTGCTGGTGCTGGCTTGGCGCGGCTGAAACGGCAGCTTCCCTCCTCTGGCGTGCCTGAAACCTGGGAGGAAGCGACAGCACGAGTCAGAACCGCGATGGCTGAGCAGTTTACCGCTTTTAATGAGGAAGACTGGGCGCGTTACGCGCGGCTAACCTTTGAGGAGAAGGACGGTAAGCCAGCGCCGGCATTTGATCCAACATTGCTTGCGCCTCTATCTGCCCTTCCGGACAGTTTGCCCTTTTTGGATCTATCAGGTCCGTTCGCGGCGCTGGCCTCGCGGCCTATGCTGATGCTGCGCGGCGCCAACTCTGATCTGTTGGATAGTGACACAATGGCAGATGCGGCACACTTGGGTGTTCATACACACACAATTGCCAATCAGGGGCATGCCCCTGCCCTGCGCGATGGAACCCTAGCGCCCATTGAGCGTTTCTTGGACGAAATCGACGGCAACCACTAAGACACTAACGCACCAAAACGAAAACGGGACGCCGAAGCGCCCCGCAATTCAATAGCTATCGAAGACACGTATCATTTCTTGTTGGAGGAGCTTTCAACCTCTCCTTTGTCGACGCGCTTGGCAAACTCAGTCTCGCCGCCATCAGCAAGTACTCGGGCCTGCCCTTTCCAATCTTCGCGCTCGATACGGCCAGCAAAAGCGAGATAGGTGCCAACCCAGCGCGCCTCTGGTGCAGTCCAATCACGCACTTGCGAGAAGTGATAGATGCCAAGCTCGTTCAGCTTACCTTCATTGACCTTGCCGATGCCTTTGATCCGCTGAAGGTTATCTTTGGTGCCACCCATTGGTGCGGATAAGCCTTCTGGACGGGCACCAACAGCATTGGCTTTGTCTTCATTGCTTGCATCAGCAGGCAAAGCGGCAAGCGCCGCAGCGGCTTCGCTCTCATCCATTTGCTCAGGTACAGCTGCTGCTACGGCGGCGGCATCAGCTGCGGCCTTGTCTTGAGCTTCTTTTTCTTTCGCAGCTTTCGCAACAGCCGCCGCTTCTGCACGGGCTTTGCGAGCATCTTCAGCTTGCTTAGCAGCAACTTCGGCGCGGGCATCAACGTCATCATCTGCCGCTACTCTGGCTGCAACTGTAGCAGTGGCGGCCGCGGCGGCAGTTTGCGCCGGCGTGGAACGCGCTTCGGCACCATAAACGGAGCCACCGGAGAAGAACCGCTTGAGCAAGCACCCAATAATGGCACCCAAAATGAAGGCTGCCAGAATGAGCAGCGCGGTGTGGAGAACAAGATAAAACATAACTGAGCCCTCCTAGCTGCGTTCGTCACTATGCGTGCGGGATGTGAACCAACCCGTGGCAATACCGATAAGGAATGCAATCAAAAGGAACAGCCAAAGCTGCGAAATAAGATAAAACATGGGGTGACCCTTCTGTGTCCGTGCGGACAGATCGCTTTAGCGTTGAACGGTGAACTCGATGCGCCGGTTAAGCGCACGGCCTTCGTCGGTTTCATTATCGGCGATGGGATCGGTTTCACCGTATCCTATGGCAACCACGCGTGCCGGTGAAATACCGGCATCCAGAACGTAGCCGAGCACAGCCTCTGCACGCGTTTCTGACAGTGCCTGATTGGACTCATCGGCGCCTTGAGAATCGGTATGACCGCCGATCTCCACCGTTACCGCAGGGCAGCTTTGCAGTGTACGGACCAACCGATCCAATAATCCCAGTGATACAGTATCGATTGCAGCCCTGCCGGTGTCGAAACGAATGGTATTATCGGCCAGCAACCGCGCAAATGCGAGCTGGCAACCCTGTGCATCCACAATAGATGGGCGCGGCAACAAGGCGATGTCCGTTGTGAGGTTGAAACCAGTAGGCGCGGCATCTTCCACTCCGGCTTCAATACGCTCAATAGATCGAAAATGCAGCGCTTGGCCAGTTACCGATACATCGCCATCGGCAATGGATAGCGCACCGTTTTGCAAACGACCAATGCTCAGCAAACCCGCCTTCACCATGGCGTCAAAGCCATCAGGCGCCCCATCCGCAACCATCAAATTGTTGGTCACCGGCACAGTTGGAAATTGCAATGCAACATCAACCAAGATTTGCTGACGCTTCTCTTCGCTTGGCACGAAGCCATCCAGCGTTATGCCATCTTCAGCCGCATTGATGGCAAATGTGAACGGAGACACTGGGCCAGGCTCGATGTCGGCAGACACAGCAAGAGATGCCGTTGCAAGATCGCCAATGGCAGCCTCAGCGGCGGCAGCACCTTCAAAGCTTGGCGCTGTACCGGTCACATCCAAATCACTGTTAGTCAGCGTTGCAGTGCCCATTGTTAGCCCAGCAAGCTGACTTGATGCGGCAATGAAGAGCTCGCCAACATCCACACCCGCCGGAGCGCCGCGCGCAACCGTTGAGTTATCGGCGATGGTGACACCGGTCGCTTCCAATGCATCCAAAATAACAGCCCGCGCAGTTTCATCAGGCAGTACGCCTGACAATGCGTAACCATCGCCAGTTTTGCTCAACATGGTAACAAAGGGATCGGCGATAGGGGGCGAGATTTGCCCCGACAGGCTGTCAAAATCACCTGGTATTGCACCAAGGAATGCATTGGCAGCATTGTAAGCGTCGCTGGTTGCAGCATCACCGCTTAGCGAAAGTTCACGATCACTAATTGAGGCAGCGGCGTTATCCAAACCACCCATTTGGTCTAGCAATGCACTGGCCGCTGCTGCAAAACCTTCCGGTGCGCCTGCGCCAAGCACCATTTCGTCAGTTACCGAACCCAGAGCCTGTGCGGATGCAACTAGTGATGCACGGTCAGCCTCGCTGGGTACGTAGCCTGTCAGTGTGACGCCAGCGCCGCCTGCATTTGCCATCCATATATAGGGTGAAACAATGGGTGCATTTATGGCGACATTTGCCAACTGAAGACCGGCAATTGGGGCATCAAGGCGCGCCAATTCGCCATCATACGCCTGGATGGTTGTAGCATCACCTTCGACGGACAAGGACGTGCCATCCAAGGAAACCTGGCCAGAGGCAAGAGCCGGAAGGCTTGCTGCAGCAAAACTAGCTAGCCCATCAAAGCCAACAGGTGCACCTCGCGCTAGCATGGTTTCATCAATAAGAGTGGCACCCCCCATGGCAGAGCGCACGCCATCAAGAACGGCTGCACGCGTCACACCATCTGGAAAGGAGCCCGTGACTGTGATGGCATTATCGACCTTGGTGAAACCCAGCGTATAGGGATCGGCCAACGGTAGGAGCGAGAGACCGCTACTATCAACGCGGTACACACCTGCCACCCGATTTGCCGCTGATATCGCCGCATCAAAAGCCGCCTCGCTTGGCGCAACACCAGCAATAGTCGAGTCGCGACCATCAAGCGTTGCAGAAGCCCATGGGGTGCCATCTTCAGTAAAAATGTCGCCAGAGCGCGCTGTAAGGTCGGCCTCAATTGGGCCGCCGCGCACCAGAACCGCCAGAGCGGTGAGAATGAGAAGTGTGAGAAGGCCCGGAAGAAGCCAAGCGCGCCAATTGCACATGCCAATAGTCCCTATGAAACGTCGTTATCGTTGGTAACGGATCATTAAGGACATAGGCAAGCCCAAGCCAAGCTTATGTTGCCTGATGTTGTGGCAGAACAGCGCATTAGAATAGCAAAAAGGCCCAGCAAATGCCGGGCCCTTCCGATGTAATCTCTAAAACTAAACGGGCGAACCCGCAGTTAGATTAGAAAGAACGTGTGATGCGAAGACGTGCAGCGAACATGTCATCGTCAGTGTTAGGAGCGATTGCGGCGGCGCCAGTTGAAGGGCCGTCGATAGCTACATAATCAACACCACCGCGGATCTCTAGACCCGCAACAGGGCGATATGCGAGCGAACCACGAACTGAGTAAGTGTTGAAGTCCAAATCAAGGCCAGCAATACCTAGACCAGTTTCATTGTGGTCAACCTGACCATAAAAACCGTCAACTTCCAAATCGAGCATTGATGTAATGCCATATTCGAAACCAGCACCGATAACCCAAGCGGTTGTCAGATTAACACCAGTACCAGCAAGATTAGGTGTCATGTCGATAAGCGGCATAGCAACGCCACCGGCAGCAGTCGCAATGCCTGTGTAGCCAGTTGCGCCCTGAGTGTATGTACCCATGAAGCCGATTGATGACGTGTAACCAAATGGTACATTGAACTTGGCACTTGCACCAATGGCATAACCAATTTCACTGCTCTGAGTCGCTGTGACAGGATCAACTTCGTGCAAAGCGGCGTTCAAGCGTGCTTCACCCCAAGCCTGCTGGACACGCAACGACACAACAATGTCAGGCATTGTTGCAGATTCATCATACATATTGAATGCAGTTGCCGCGACACCACCATTCAAAATCGTAGCAACAGCAGCACTAACGGCACCGTTCTGGCGAGCTTCGTCTTCTTCAAGTGACAAAGTTGCTGTGAAACCGTTGCCGAAAGCAGCAGTGTAAGCAATCAAAGCGTGATCAACATCGCCAGCCATGCCACCGATTGCACCAAGAGCTTCGCCAGTGAAGGCTGGATCAAAGAACGAGTCTGTAAGACCAGCTGTCAGGCCGCCAACTTGAACGAATGCTTTTTCAAGACCGAAAGCTACTGTGTCGTTACCAGCAGCAGCGCCACCAGCACTTTCAAGACCAATGAAACCGCGAAGAAGACCGAATTCGGTCATTGTGCGCGCATCAAAGTTCAAGCCGCCCTGACCGATCATGTCATAATCGTCATTGACTGCGTTGTTGCCTTCTTGGTTCATCGTGACCTGCCAACGGGCATAGCCAGAGATGTCGAAGCAGACGTCAGAACCTGGGAGAATGAAACCGGTGAAAGAACCGATTGAGCAAATCTGCACGTAATCGACAGATGGTGCTACTGGCAGCCCGAGATCGGCTGCTTGTGCCCCAGTTGTTGCAACGAGAGCTGCAGCAGAACCGAGGAGAAGGCGTTTTGCCAAAGTCATAATAGACCTCCAAAATCATCAAACATAAGGACCAGAAAAGTGTCAGACCGTTTCTGTCCAG
>JBGCDM010000029.1:0-8485 GCA_045105395.1 Devosiaceae bacterium
GTGTAAAATGCCGATTGATATTTTGATGCCTGCGCTCTCGCCAACGATGGAAGAGGGCAAGCTTGCCAAATGGCTTAAAGCTGAGGGCGACAGTGTTGCTTCCGGCGATGTTATTGCCGAAATTGAAACCGATAAAGCGACCATGGAAGTGGAAGCGGTGGAGGAGGGCGTGATTGGCAAGATCATGATCGCTGAGGGCACCGACGCGGTGAAGGTGAATGAGGTCATCGCCGTGCTTTTGGAAGAAGGTGAAGATGCTTCTGCCATTGGTTCTGCCGGATCTGCGCCCGCACCGGCTGCTGAAGCTGCCGCGCCTGCGCCTGCGCCAAGTGTGCCTGCTGCACCATCTGCGCCGGTGGAAAGCGTCACCGTTGCTGATCCCGACATTCCTGCGGGTACCGAAATGGTCTCGACCACGGTGCGTGAGGCGCTCAATGCAGCCATGTCTGAAGAGATGCGCGCTGACGAAGATGTTTTCGTGATGGGTGAGGAAGTCGCCGAATATCAGGGTGCATATAAAATCACCCAAGGCATGTTGGCCGAGTTTGGTCCCAAGCGTGTCATCGATACGCCGATTACCGAGCATGGCTTTACCGGTGTTGCTGTTGGTGCAGCGCTCACGGGCCTTAAGCCAATCGTGGAGTTCATGACGTTTAACTTCGCCATGCAGGCGATTGACCAAATCCTCAACTCAGCGGCCAAAACGCTTTATATGTCCGGTGGCCAGCTTGGTGCACCGATTGTGTTCCGTGGTGCCAATGGTGCGGCGGCCCGTGTGGGCGCGCAGCACAGCCAGGATTTTGCCACTTGGTACAGCCAAATCCCCGGCCTGAAAGTGGTGATGCCTTACACCGCCGCTGATGCCAAGGGTTTGCTGAAAGCGGCCATCCGCGACCCGAACCCAGTTGTCTTCCTGGAGAACGAAATTCTCTACGGTCAAGCCTTCGATGTTCCTAAGCTCGATGATTATGTGTTGCCGATTGGCAAGGCGCGCATCGACCGTGTGGGCAGCGATGTCACCATCGTTTCTTTCGGTATCGGCATGACCTACGCCACCAAAGCTGCTGATGAGCTGGCAACTATGGGCATTTCGGCTGAAGTGATTGATTTGCGCACATTGCGACCCATGGATATCGACACGGTGATTGCCTCAGTTCGCAAAACCAACCGCTGCGTAACCGTGGAAGAAGGTTTCCCGGTTTGCTCTATCGGCTCGGAAATTTCATCCCAGCTGATGGAAAAAGCGTTCGATGATTTGGATGCGCCGGTTATGCGCGTGGCAGGCAAAGACGTGCCGATGCCGTATGCCGCGAACCTTGAAAAGCTTGCTCTGCCAAATGTTGGCGAAGTGATCGAGGCGGTTAAAGCCGTCACCTACAAAGCGTAAGGAGAGCAGAGATGCCCATCAATATTCTGATGCCAGCCCTGTCTCCCACGATGGAAGAGGGCAATCTGGCCAAATGGCTCGTCAAAGAGGGCGACAGTGTCACCTCCGGCGATGTGCTGGCTGAAATTGAAACCGACAAAGCAACCATGGAAGTTGAAGCTGTGGACGAAGGTACAGTCGGTAAGATCGTCGTGCCTGATGGCACCACGGGCGTGAAAGTGAATGAGCTAATTGCAGTGCTGCTGGAAGAGGGCGAAGATGTATCGGCGATTGATACATCTTCTGCTTCAGTCGCTCCGGCAGCATCTTCACCCGCTCCGGAGCAAGTTCCGACCCCAGCGGCCGCTCCATCTGCGCCCGCCGGCCCTGCGCCTGTTGTGGGCAGCTCCCGCGTTATCGCTTCGCCCTTGGCGCGGCGTATTGCAGCCCAAAACGGTGTTGATCTATCAACCGTGAAGGGCACTGGCCCGCGTGGCCGTATCGTGAAAGCGGATGTTGAAGGCTTGTCGGCATCAACAGCAGCCTCATCTGCTTCGGCTTCGCCGACCGCGAGTGCACCTGCCAAGGCCGCGCCGACCGGCATGAGCGACGATGCAACGCTGAAGCTGTTTGAGGAAGGCTCCTACGAGCTTATCCCGCACGATGGCATGCGCAAGACGATTGCTGCACGCTTAACAGAGTCCAAGCAGACCATTCCGCACTTCTATGTGTCGGTGGATTGCCAACTGGATGATCTTCTCGTGCTTCGCGGTCAGCTCAACAAGAGCGCACCGGTGAAGGACGATAAGCCGGTTTACAAGCTTTCGGTCAACGATATGGTGATCAAGGCGCTGGCGCTGGGCTTGCGTGATGTGCCCGATGCTAACGTGTCTTGGACTGCTAGCGATATGGTCAAGCACAAGCATGCCGACGTTGGCGTTGCTGTTTCCATCCCAGGTGGTTTGATCACGCCGATCATCCGCCGCGCAGAAGAAAAGCCCCTTTCAGTCATATCCAATGAGATGAAAGATATGGGCAAGCGCGCCAAAGAGAAGAAGCTGGCACCCAATGAGTATCAGGGCGGCACAACGGCTGTTTCCAATATGGGCATGATGGGCGTTTCCAACTTCTCTGCAGTTGTTAATCCACCGCACGCAACCATTCTGGCCGTTGGTGCGGGTGAACAACGCCCAGTAGTGAAGGACGGTGCCTTGGCCATTGCAACTGTGATGACCGTGACACTTTCCACCGATCACCGCTGCGTAGATGGTGCGCTGGGCGCGCAGCTTTTGGGCGCATTCAAGGGCTACATCGAAAATCCGATGAGTATGCTGGTTTAACGCTGGCGGCTTGATAGCGATCAAGGAGTAAAATGGGGCACGCGCTACCTTTTAGAAAGTTAGGTTTCTTGACCTCTTTCTAAATGGAGAATGAAATGTCGCACGTGCCCCATGAATTGGCCGAGGAGTTTCCCGAGCACACAGATGCAATGCACAAACTGAAAGGCGAGAATGCACATTTCGCCAAGCTGTTTGATGCCTATCATGAAGTGAACCGGGCCATTCACCGCGGCGAGACTGACATTGAGCCCACCGATGATGTGCACATGGAAACCATGCGCAAGCAGCGGATGCAGCTCAAAGATGAAATCTACGGGATGCTGAGCGCGGCGAGCTAAACCGCTCTGCCCAGTCTTCCGGACAGAAACAATAACGGGAGACGATCCGTGGCAGATGCTTACGACCTGATAGTGATTGGTGGCGGACCTGGCGGCTATGTGGCTGCCATCCGCGCGGCGCAGCTTGGCATGAAGACAGCCGTGGTGGAGCGCGAGCACCTGGGCGGTATTTGCCTCAACTGGGGCTGTATTCCCACCAAGGCGTTGCTGCGCTCTGCTGAAATCTACCACTATATGGAAAACGCCAAGAATTATGGTCTCTCCGCTGAAAAGATCGGCTTTGACGCTGCTGCCGTGGTGAAGCGTTCACGTGGTGTTTCCGGCCAGCTTAATGGCGGCGTCACCATGCTGCTGAAGAAGAACAAGGTGGATGTGATCTGGGGCGAAGCCTCCATCACAAAGCCGGGCGAAGTGAAGGTTAGCGCGCCGACAAAGCCAGCCGTTCAGCCCACGCACCCTGATCCCAAGAATGCCAAAGGACATGGCACTTACACTGCCAAAAACATCATCATTTCCACCGGTGCACGCCCACGTGTGATCCCCGGTATTGAGCCGGATGGCAAAACCATCTGGACCTATTTTGAAGCGATGGTGCCGCCCACCATGCCGAAATCACTGCTGGTCATGGGTTCCGGTGCTATCGGCATTGAGTTTGCCAGTTTCTACAAAACCATGGGCGTTGATGTGACCGTGGTTGAGATGATGGACCAGGTGATGCCGGTGGAAGACGCTGAAATTAGCGCCATCGCCACCAAGCAGTTCAAAAAGCAGGGCATGAACATCATTCTTGGCGCGAAAGTCTCGAAGGTGGAGAAAACCGGCGCTGGCGTAAAAGCGACCGTGGAAACCAAAGACGGCAAGAGCCAAATCATCGAGGCTGAAAAGCTGATCTCCGCTGTTGGCGTTGTCGGCAATATTGAAAACCTTGGCCTTGAAGCGCTGGGCGTAAAAACTGATCGCGGCATTATTGATGTGGACGGCTATGGCAACACATCGGTGAAGGGCATTTATGCCATCGGCGATGTGGCTGGCCCGCCAATGCTGGCGCACAAGGCTGAGCATGAAGGCGTGATCTGCGTTGAGAAAATCGCCGGCATGGATGCCCATCCAATGGACAAGCTGAAAATTCCAGGCTGCACCTATTGCAACCCGCAGGTGGCCTCTGTTGGCCTTACCGAAGCCAAGGCCAAAGCGGCAGGGCATGAGGTTAAGGTTGGTAGGTTCCCATTTGTAGGCAACGGCAAGGCTATTGCACTGGGCGAGCCAGATGGAATGGTGAAAACGGTGTTCGACAAGAAAACCGGCCAGCTGCTTGGCGCACACATGGTGGGCGCAGAAGTGACCGAGCTGATCCAGGGCTATGTGGTGGCGATGAACCTTGAGTCGACTGAAGAAGACCTGATGCACACCGTCTTCCCGCACCCAACGCTTTCTGAAATGATGCATGAAAGCGTATTGGATGCGTATGACCGGGTAATTCACAGTTAAGACCCAGAGGAGTTTGCCATGCGCCTGCTAATAAAAACGTTTCTCGCCTCGCTGCTGCTCGCTGTGCCAGTGTCTGTAGGCAGCGCAACGCTTGCCCAGGCCGATAGCTGCTGGGACCATAATGGATCGCTGATGCGGCTTACTGATAATGGCCAACAGCGCTGGCTTCATTATGAAACCACGCCTCATAGCTGGCAGGCAGCTGCTGGCGTACAACGCGGTACGCTGTTTTTCAACGGACGCAACAGTGGTGACTATTACTCGGGCAATGCACGTGTGTTCTCGCGTTTTTGCCCTGGCAACCCGCTGGAGTATCGTGTGGAAGGCCCTGTGACGCGACCATCTGGCCAAATTCTCATTACTATGCGTGGGACACGGGATGCCAATCAGCAATGCCGCAATACAGGCACTATGGTCACCGACACTTTGGTGTTCCGCTATGTGCGTGACTGCTAATACAAACCTTGATAGGTAGCGCCTGCACACCTAACTGTTGCGTCTAAACTTATTGGGGGACTATTCCATGGATGTCGGTCTTATTGGATTTCTTGTTATTGGCCTGTTGGCCGGTTTTATCGCTGAAAAAGTGATGAAATCTAACCACGGCCTACTTACTAACCTTATTGTTGGTATTATCGGTGCTTATCTTGGCCCGTTTTTGGCCGGCATTATTGGCGTCAGCTTTGGCGGCTTCCTTGGTAGCCTGGTTGTGGCGACCATTGGTGCCATCGTGTTTCTTTTCCTTCTTGGGCTCATTAAAGGCCGCAGATAATGCTGGGGTAATCCCGCATTGATGGAGACCAAATGGTCACGTTGATTGATCGCACGGATGCGGCAGAAAAGCCCAAGTCGAGGCCTAAGCTGCGCCACCCTGAAAAGGCACATAAGCCGGATACCGAAAAGCTGGAGAAGCCTAGCTGGATTCGTGTTCGCGCGCCTGTAAGCAAGGGCTATCAAGAAACCAACGCTATTGTGCGCGAAAACAAGCTTGTCACCGTGTGTGAAGAGGCTGGTTGCCCGAACATTGGTGAGTGCTGGGATAAAAAGCACGCCACCTTTATGATCATGGGTGAGATTTGCACACGCGCCTGCGCGTTTTGCAATATCACCACGGGTGTGCCCACAGCGCTGGATAGCGATGAGCCGCGCCGTATCGCCAATGCGGTCCGCGAAATGGGCCTGAAGCATGTGGTTGTTACCTCGGTGGACCGCGATGATTTGGATGATGGTGGCGCGCAGCACTTTGTTGAGGTGATTGCAACCATTCGTGACGTTTCGCCAGAGACAACCATCGAAATTTTGACACCAGATTTTTTGCGTAAAAACGGTGCAATCGAAGCCGTGGCCAAGGCAAAGCCAGATGTGTTCAACCATAATTTGGAAACCGTGCCATCGAACTATTTGAAGGTGCGCCCTGGTGCGCGCTACTTCCACTCGATTCGCTTGCTACAGTTGGTGAAGGAAGTGGATCCGGCCATGTTCACCAAATCGGGCATCATGGTTGGTTTGGGCGAAGAGCGTAACGAAGTGCTGCAGGTGATGGATGACCTGCGCGCTGCGGGCGTGGATTTCCTAACCATCGGCCAGTACCTACAACCAACACGTAAGCATCATCCGGTGAAAAAATATGTGACGCCTGAAGAGTTCAAGGCCTACGAGACCATTGCTTACGCCAAAGGCTTTTTGATGGTGTCATCCAGCCCGTTAACGCGCTCGTCGCACCATGCTGGTGATGATTTTACCAAGCTAAAAGCAGCTCGATTGGCGAGCCAGGGTTTTTAAAGCAGGACAGTTTGCCGCGCGGCGGGCTGATTGATTGATTTGCTGGCAAACCAATTGTTTAAGCTTGCGCGACTAAATTGAGATGTCTGAAAGCTTGGGGTGAGGCGATGCCGCACTTTACTACCCGCCATACCGTTTCGCACAGCGCCGAAGACATGTTCGCGCTCGTGGCTGACGTGCGCTCCTACCCCGAGTTTGTTCCGCTCTGTCAAAGCCTGCGTGTTCGCGGTGAGGCGCCGCTTGATGATGGGCGCTCTGTTGTGGTTGCCGACATGACGGTTGCCTATAAGATGTTCAAAGAGACATTCACCTCACGCGTAGAGCTTGATCCTGCCAAGCGGGAAATCATGGTGACGTATTTGGATGGTCCGTTTAAGAAAATGGAAAACCGTTGGCGCTTTGAGGTTTTGGACGGGATCCACTGCGTGGTTGAGTTCGATATCGATTATGAGTTCCGCTCACGTACGCTGGCCACCCTTATGGGCGCGATGTTTGATAAAGCCTTCCGTAAATTCTCTACCGCTTTTGAAGCCCGGGCAGATGAGCTTTACGGTGCGCCAAGCGCGGCTTAATCCACCATTGCATCAATGAGTTTGAAGGCGTGCAGTACACTGGCCTGGCGAACCTCTGCGCGATTAAGCCCCGCGAAAAGCTGGTGACTATGCACTGTTGGCTGTCCCCTACAGGCACAGGCAAAATGCACGGTACCAACTGGCTTTTCTTCGGATCCGCCGCCAGGACCAGCAACACCTGTTACCGATACGGCGACATTAGCTTTGGAGTTCGCGAGAGCGCCTTCGGCCATAGCGCGCGCGACCTGCTCACTTACTGCGCCGTACTGCCTAATGAGGTTTGGTGAAACGCCTAACATCTCCTGTTTGGCCTCATTAGAGTAAGTCACAAAACCCCGTTCAACTGCAGCTGAAGAACCGGCAATATCAGTTAGCGCTGCAGCAATCATTCCCCCCGTGCACGACTCCGCGGTTGCAACCATAAGGTTTGCCGCTTTCAGCTTTTCGAGCAAGGTTGCCGCATGGGCTGAAAGATCAGTCATCGCATGGCAAGAGCACACTGGCTGTGGCAATCGCTGCAATGCCTTCTTCGCGGCCAGCAAAGCCCATGCGTTCGTTGGTTGTCGCCTTCACCGAGACGCGGGTTTTTGAGACGCCAAGCGTGCTTGCCATCGCATCAACCATCGCTACGCGGTGTGGTCCAACCTTTGGGTTTTCCGCCACGATGGCCACATCCACATTGATGATTTTACCACCACGATCACGGATTAACTTTGCAGCGTGGGAAAGGAAGATATGCGATGCCACGCCCTTCCACTGTGGATCAGAAGGCGGGAAGTGGGTACCGATATCGCCTTCGCCTATTGCGCCAAGCAGTGCGTCGGTTAGCGCATGCAGGCCAACATCGGCATCTGAATGGCCGTCCAGTCTATGGGTATGCTTGATGAAGTATCCGCATAGCCAAACCCCATCGCCTGGCACCAGTCGATGTACATCATAGCCAATACCTGTGCGCGGTTCCAAATTTGATCCACCTTTCATCGCTAAAATAGCCTCTGCACGCGCCCAGTCTTCAGGCGTGGTGATCTTGATATTGTCGGGGTCACCTTGCACGGCAACGCAAGTTTCACCTGTCCACTCCAGAATGCTTGCATCATCGGTAAACTCAACGTTGGTTTGTTCTTGATCTGCTTTGCGGTGAGCGGCGATGATCGGCCCACCGCGAAATGCCTGCGGCGTTTGCACGGCACGTAGGCGATCTCGATCTGGTCCCGATGAAAGGGCATTGCTCGATGCACGCTTCAGCGTATCTGTGACCGGTAAAGCCGGAATTGCGCCAGACGCAGAGGGCAGGCTTGCCAATAAAGATTGGATCAAAGCGTCGCTGACGAACGGTCGTGCCCCATCGTGGATGAGAATAGGCGCTTGAAGGTCAAAATCTGTAGAGTTCGCCCAGGCTTCCAAGCCAGCCAACGTGCTTTCTCGCCGCGATGCGCCGCCTGGTGCTGTCAGCAGAGCGCATGAAGTGTCCAGGCGCGCCTTCCAAGGCGCTGGATCATCGCCAGCAGGCAATACCAAAACCAGCGTTGATATCATTGGGTGCTGCGAAAGTTGCTCCAAGCTCCATGCCAAGAGCGGTTTGCCGCCCAAATGCATAAA
>JBGCDM010000030.1:0-12181 GCA_045105395.1 Devosiaceae bacterium
ATCCGGCGCCTGAGCAACTGGCGCTTCAACCAGGGCAACCACGGCGCCCATGGCAGCATCCACACCATCAACTTGTGAGCCAAGGCCACTAACGGTGCTCTCAAGTGCGGCAACACCGCCAGAAAGCGCCAACAGTTGCGCAGCGGTATCAGCCGCCAAACCATCTAAAGCGTCCAGCCTTGCATCCGTTTCAGGTGCGATAGAGACAGGCTGCGCAGGGGCAGAAGCCTCGGCCAAGCCTTCGACAGCGGTAACCGCCTGCACCTGGGCTTCCAGCGCATCGCGATCAGCACTCAACGCGCCCACAGCTGCAGTAAGCTCATCCAGCCGGGCAGCTAGTGCAGGATCGGGAGCAACAATCGTTCCAGGCTCTGCGCCTTCAAGCGCTGCTAAGGCTGACTGCAACGCGCCTTCCACTGACGTAAGCCGGGCGGATAATGGGTCCACTTGATCGGCAACCAAAGCTGGCACATCCATTGGCGCAGCATCACCTGATGCTGGCGCCAAGTCATCGAGCTGCGCACGCAAGTTGATCATATCATTTTGCAGTGGGTCGAGCACTGCCGGATCAAACGCCGCCGCCTCATTAGGGCTTGGCTGCGCCTCCACAGCTTCAACGCGTTGCTCCAGCGCCACCAACGCACTTACCTGGTCATCAATACGGCCATCAGACAGGCTAAACAGTCCGGCCAAAGAGGCCAAGAACATCAACACCATGGCCAGCAAAGCACCAACCAAACCGGCAGCAAACAGATAAAAAGGGCTGGGTCCACCACTGGAGGCAGCCGCAGCGGTGGAAGGTGGCACCACGGACCCGACAGGATCATCTGCCCGATCAGCTGAAGTCTTAGCAGCAGAACTTGGCGCAGGTTTTGTCTTGGCGTCTGCGCCAACAGTCTCTTTGGAGGTGGAATGTGTCTTCATGTCAGCGGAAAGGCCCGCGGTCTGTGCCTCAGCATCACTAAGACCACTGGCGGTGCCTTTGCGCTCATTATCAGCTGCTTTTGCAGTCTTGGCGGATGCCGACGAGGAAGATGGGGATGGGCTCGGCGCTGGCTGGCTTACCGCATCAGCTTCCAAATCAATGATGACCGGCTTGGATGTCGCGCGTCGCTTGCCGCTTGCACGGCCCGATCGCCCGCTGGATCCTGATTTGCCGCCTGATTGTGTTGCCACGTCTTAAAACTCCGCCCCATCTGGTATTGCGCTTGTAAGGCAGTCGTTTTGATTCCGCCCTGGCCATCGATCTTATACGTTCGCGCTGAGAATAAGGCTACCTTTGGCGCCATTAAGGCCGCCTGGCAAAGTAACCGTCAATGTGACGAAGTGAGCAGGCTTAACAGCGCGTTTTCATCGCTGGTTTCAGCAACCTCTATCTGGTAGGTTTCGCTCATCAATGCGCGCAGCGCCTCAGCAACATCCTGCGATAAGCAAAGACAGCGCGTAGTCGCAAAAAGATGCTGCAACTCAGCGTCCTGCACAGCCTGCAGCAAAAGATGAGCCGAACGCGCTGAATACAGCAGCGCGAAAGCGGGAGGTGATGCCTGGAGCGCTTCGGTCTGAGTTTTCGAAAACCCGCCTAGGGCCTGCGCGCGATACACCTCCACAGTGTGAAGGCCGGGCACTGCGGCTTCAAGATTCGCTTTGCGATCCACACCCGCAAGATACAGCATCGGACCTACACGTAAGATCAAGCTTTTTGCCATCGTTTTGGCATCAGCAAAGGGTGCAGCAACAAGCCTTGCGCCATAGCTTTCCAGCAAATCACCCCCGCGCGTGCCAACAACCGCCCATTCCTGATCAGCCATCCAGCCGGTAAGCCCAGCAGCCGCCAACACCTCCAGGGCACGGGCACTGGTAGCAATACAAACATTTTTATTGTTATTGGTCAGAGACTTAACCGCCTCGATGCCAGCACCAACCGGCTCAATGTGCGTTAAAGGCATCTCCAGCGGAGCGAACCCCAAAGCACGAACCCGCGCAGCGGTATTGCCTGCCTGGGGTCGCGCGCGGGTGATAAGCACACTTGGCTTCACCGTGTTAGGCCCAGTGCGGCAAGAATCCGGCACCAGCTTTGGCCCGTAGTGCAGCACCTGCCTCATAGCCAAGGCTCACACCATCGCTGCGCGTACCGTGCACTTCAGTTGTATGGTGCTGCGTGCCATCTTCGGTCAACACAATGCCAGAAAGCGTAATCTCATCACCTTGTATCGTGGCATGCCCGGCAATCGGGGTTTTGCAAGACCCATCAAGCGCGCTCAAGAACGCCCTCTCGCACGCCACCGCATCACCGGTTTCGCTGTGATGAATAGGCGCCAGTAGACCAAGAATGCGGGTATCATCGCTGCGCGTTTCAATGCCGATTGCGCCCTGTGCCAGGGCAGGCGGAAAGCTATCAGGGGGCAAAATGCTCATGTGATCAGGTTTCAAATCCAATCGCGATAAGCCAGCCAGCGCCAACAAGGTGGCATCCACCACCCCCTCTTGCAGCTTTTTAAGCCTGGTCTGCACATTTCCGCGAATGCTGGTGGTTTCAAGATCGGGCCGCACGCGCTTCACCAGCGCCGCCCGGCGCAGGCTCGCCGTTCCCACAACACTTCCCGCAGGCAGCGTTTCCAGTGTGGCACCATCGCGTGAGATGAACACATCGCGGGCATCCTCACGAGGCAAAAACACATCCAGCACCAGCCCATCGGGCAACTGCGTGGGCATATCCTTGGAGGAATGCACCGCAATATCAATCCGTCCATCGGCAAGCGCGGCTTCAATTTCTTCGGTAAAAAGCCCCTTACCGCCAATTTCAGCCAACGGTTGGTCCAAGATCTCATCACCCCTGGTGGAAAAAACTTGCACCACAATATCATCGGGCGCGCAGCCATGCGCCGCCACCAGGCGCTTACGGGTTTCATAGGCTTGCGCCAGTGCCAAGGCACTACCGCGGGTTCCGATGGTCAGTAGGGGCAAGAAAAAGGCTCCAAATGCGGGGTGTTAAAGACAGACGCTGCAATGCTAAAGGCAAGCATCAGGCAGCAAACCTGCAATAAACCAACCGCCTACCTCCGCAAAGCCCGACCAACCCCCTATACGGCCCTTGTGATGCGCGCCCTCGGCATTGAAACCAGTTGTGACGAAACCGCGGTGGCGATTGTCCGCCGCACCGGGGACGCGCGCGCGGTGATTGAGGCCGAAACCGTGCTCAGCCAGATCGAGGATCACGCACCCTTTGGCGGTGTTGTGCCAGAAATTGCAGCCCGCGCCCATGTGGAACATCTCGATCGGTTGATCGAAGGCACGTTGGCACAAGCCAAGCTAACGCCAAGCGATCTGGACTATGTGGCCGCAACTGCCGGTCCTGGTTTGATCGGCGGGGTGCTGGTTGGATTGGTGACCGGACGAGCGATGGCCAGCGCCTTAGGGGTTCCCTTTTTGGCAGTGAACCATTTGGAGGGGCATGCCCTATCGCCTCGCTTGGGCACAGACCTTGCCTTTCCTTATCTGCTGTTTTTGGTCTCCGGCGGGCACACGCAATTGCTGTGCGTGCATGGCGTGGGCGCGTATGAGCGTTGGGGCACAACCATTGATGATGCGTTGGGTGAGGCATTTGATAAGACGGCAAAGCTTTTAGAGCTTGGCTTCCCAGGCGGCCCGGCGGTGGAGCAGATGGCACGCGATGGTGATGCAACAAAGTTCGCGCTTCCGGTTCCCCTCAAAGGCAAACCGGGGTGTGACTTCTCCTTTGCCGGCCTAAAGACAGCGGTGCGCATGGCAGCACAAAAAGCAGCTCCACTCAATGATAATGCCGTGGCTGATCTATGCGCCAGTTTTCAGCGTTGCGTTGGCGAAACAATAGAAGATCGCCTGTCCAAGGCGCTCACCCGATTTTCTGATCTTTATGCCCGCCCGCCGGTGCTGGTTGCCGCTGGTGGCGTGGCTGCCAACACGCATATTCGCGCAACGCTCAACCGCATGATTAAGGCGCACGGCGGCACGCTTGTCATTCCACCAGCCCACCACTGCACCGACAATGCCGCAATGATTGCTTGGGCAGGCCTGGAGCGTGAAGCCGCGCACTTGCCACGTCACGAACCCACAGCACGGCCCCGCTGGCC
This sequence comes from Devosiaceae bacterium, assembly GCA_045105395.1. Classification (GTDB taxonomy): domain Bacteria; phylum Pseudomonadota; class Alphaproteobacteria; order Rhizobiales; family MH13; genus MH13. The sequence continues at coordinate 4,110 of JBGCDM010000030.1, forward strand.
GCTTGATTCCAACGCCAAGCCTAAGCTTGGCAGCGGCAAAAAGGGTGCCCGCGCATGACAACCCCCGCCCAACCCATCTTCGTGATCGGTGCCGGTGCGTGGGGAACGGCCCTGGCGATTATGCTGGCACAAGCTGGTAACTCGGTACAGCTTATTGCGCGCGATCAAGAAAAAGCAGATAAATTACAATTCTCTAGAGAAAACTCTGCCGCCTTACCAAATATCCGCTTCCCGCAGAGTCTCAACACGCATTCCTTAGAGCAGGATAGTATGTGGCGGGACTCCTTAGCACGGACACCCCATGCACTGGTACTGCTTGCAGCCCCGGCGCAAGCCACCCGCCAAGTAGCGTCGCTCTTAGCGCCCAGCCTTACAAGCAACCACACCCTGGTGCTAACCGCGAAGGGGTTGGAACGGGACACACAACAGCTGCTGAGCGATGTGGTCGCGCAAGAATCACCAGTGGCGCAGGTTGCTGTCCTCTCTGGCCCATCTTTTGCTCATGATGTTGGCCAGGGTTTGCCGACTGCCATTACATTAGCCGCCTCAACAATTGGCGCTGCCGAGGCCATGACCGAACGATTAAAAGGCGATACCTTCCGCCCCTATGCAAGCGACGATCTGATCGGTGTTCAGCTGGGTGGCGCACTCAAAAACGTGCTCGCCATCGCTGCCGGTGTGGTTGAGGGCAAGGGCCTGGGCGAGAGCGCTAAGGCTGCCTTGATCACGCGCGGTTTTGCAGAGATTAGTCGGCTATCTATATCGCAGGGCGCACACGCTGAAACGCTGGTCGGTCTTTCCGGCCTTGGTGATCTTATTCTCACCTGCTCCACCGCCGGCTCGCGTAATTTTCGTTTCGGCTATGAGTTGGGCAAGGGTCATTCGCTGGCTCATCTTTTATCAGATGGGCAGCCGCTTGCTGAGGGTGCCAAAACGGCCGCCGCAGCTTTAGCCCTGGGTCAAGCCAACCATATCGATATGCCGATCACCCAGACGGTTGCCGCGGTAGTGGATGGCGGTATGTCTGTGGATGAGGCCATCGCCAGCCTCATGGCCCGACCCTTAAAGCGCGAGTGAATTGATATCATTGACGATTTCGGCTTGTCGGGTCGTTTGTCGCGAATTAGACCAGAAATACGGAGTTTCCCTTATGCTTTTCGCCCTTCTTTGCACGGACAAAAAAGACCACTTGTCCGTACGTATGGATAACCGCCCAGCCCATGTGGAATTTCTCAATGGTCTTGGCGATGCCCTTAAGGGCGCTGGCCCTTTTTTGGATGCAGATGAAAAGCCAAACGGGTCTCTTGTGATCATCGAGGCAGACGATCGCGCTGCCGCTGAAGCCATTGCCGCAGCCGACCCCTATGCCAAAGCGGGTCTATTTCAGAGCGTGGAAATTCGTCCCTGGGCTTGGCTCCTTAAAAATCCGGAGACACAATAATGCGTTATTGGCTGTTTAAATCCGAACCTTTCAAATGGTCCTGGGACCAGCAAAAGGCCAAAGGCGAGGCGGGCGAGGAATGGGATGGCATCCGCAACTACCAGGCACGCAACTTTATGCGCGAGATGAAACTGGGTGACCGCGCTTTCTTCTACCATTCCAATGAGGGGTTGGAGATTGTTGGTATTGCCGAGGTGTCAGCCGAAATTCATCCCGATAGCACCACGGATGACGAACGCTGGGAATGCGTGGACATTCGCGCACTTGCCGATATGCCAAGGCCGGTGACGCTGAAACAGGTCAAAGCGACAGAAAGCCTGGCGGATATGAGCTTGGTGACGTCCATGCGCCTGTCTGTCCAGCCGGTGAAGCCTGAAGAATGGGCCATTGTTTGTGCCATGGGCGGGATGGATCCTGAAACATTAAAGCCAACCGCTTAGCGGCATGTTGACCCTTTCGGCACACTTTCGCACCCATTCACCCCGCCTGCATTGACGCAGCACCCGCCTGATCGGTAGGCCTAAGGCAACGCCAATCGGCACCACGAATCGACAAAGGAAAGCGCAGCCATGAGCGAAGAGCGCGACGACGACAAATCCCCCAGCATGGGCAAGCAGATGGAAGATGCCTACATTGCATCACGTTATGTGCTGGTCACTGGCGAAATTAACGACAAAGTGGCCCGCGAGGCCTCCAGTAAGCTGCTGGCCCTGGCGCAGATGAGCGACGATCCGATCAATCTGCTGATCTCCTCGCCCGGTGGCCATGTGGAATCCGGTGATATGATCCACGATATCATCCGCTTCATTAAGCCAAAAGTGAACGCCATTGGCTCTGGCTGGGTAGCCTCCGCTGGTGCACTGATCTTTGTGGCCGTGCCCAAGGAACGCCGCTTCTGCTTGCCCAAAACGCGCTTTCTGCTGCACGAACCGCGCGGTGGCGTGGGTGGTCAGGTCTCTGATATTGAGATCCAAGCCAATGAGATCCGCAAAATGCGCGAGCGTTTCTACGAGATTTTTGCTGAGGCCACCGGCCAAAGCGTCGAGCGGCTTCAAAAAGACATGGACCGTGACTTCTGGCTCAACACCGATGAGGCCAAGGATTACGGCCTCCTTGGCAAGGTCATCACGTCGATGGACGAGCTGAGCTAACCCGGCCCAAACCAAGCATCTGTAACTATGGTCTGCTTGACCCCTGAGCCACCAAGGCGCAGGGGCAGCATGCTATGACGAACGCAAACGCCTACGATACGCCACCAACACCGCCACATAAGGGTGATGCCTCCAAACCGGCTGGCGACAGGCGTGCGCTAACCTTCATCCTTATCACTGTGGTACTGGATGTTATTGGCCTAGGCATCATTATTCCGGTTCTGCCGCAGCTTATCGCCGATGTGGCAGGCGCAAGCGCTGGTGGATCGCCGGTATCGCTAAGCGAAGCGGCCAGCATTGGCGGCTGGCTTATGTTTGCCTACGCGTTCATGCAATTTTTGGCAGCGCCCGTACTGGGCAATTTGGCCGATGCCCATGGCCGCCGACCGATCCTGCTATGTGGGCTGGCGATTTTGGCGATGGACTACCTGATTATGGCGCTCGCGCCCACGCTGCTGTGGCTGTTTATCGGGCGCACAATGGCGGGCATGGCGGCGGCCACCTTCACCACAGCCTTTGCCTATATTGCTGACATCACGCCAAAGGAAAACCGAGCAGCGCGCTTTGGCCTGGTGGGCGCGGCCTTTGGTGTGGGCTTTATTATTGGCCCGGCGATTGGCGGGGTTTTGGGCGCGATAGATGTGCGCTTGCCGTTTTTTGCCGCCAGCGCGCTTTGCATCATCAATCTGCTGTTTGGCTTGTTCGTGCTGCCTGAAAGCTTGCCCAAAAGTCGCCGCCGCACCTTTGACATACGCCGGGCAAACCCGGTTGGAACGCTCATCTCATTTCTGCCGATCAAGCCAGTGCTCTATCTGATCTTGGCCTATGCTTGCCTGGAGCTTGCGTTGCAGGTTTACCCGGTTATCTGGGCCTATTTTACCCCTGTGCAATATGGCTGGTCCACCGCGCAAGTGGGGTTGTCGCTGGCCTTCTTTGGGTTCCTTATTTGCCTTGGCGAGGGGGTGCTGATCCGCATTGTGCTGCGCTGGTTTGGCGAGCACGGCGTGGTGATTGGCGCAAGCGTGCTCACCATTGCCACCATGCTGCTGTTCTCGGTCATCTCCAGCACCTGGGGCGCCTATGCCGTAATGGTGTTTGCTGGCGTTTCGGGCATTGGCACCACGGCTATTCAGGCGTTGGCCTCAGGCGCCGTGGATGAGAGCCGCCAGGGGGAGGTAACCGGCGCGATAACCAGCGCAAAAAGCATGGTGTTTTTCATTGCGCCGCCCATCATGACAGGGCTTTTTGCGCTGTTTACCCGGCCAGAAAACCCACTGCCAAACCTGCCCGGCGCACCGTTTGTTTTCGCTGCGGCGGTGGCAGCGCTGATGTTTGTGCCCTACTTCAATGCCCGCAAACTAGGCATAAGCGATAGCGCCGAACAACGCGGCGATGCTTAGGCTCAGGTCTTAGAATCAGCTCTTAGGGGGCCAGTCCATCAAGCAGCGCTACAAGAACCTGCGATGTTACATCTTGCGGCGAACGCGTTCCAAACGCCTTTCGGTTCACTGACGTAACGCCTGCCAAGCCGTGCAGTGTGGACCATACCCAAAGCGCATGATCACCAGCATCCCCCTGCCGCACAAGGCCCATTTGCTGCCCCACTTGCATCGTACGTGCCAGCGCATCCAACGTGCCCTGGCCAACCGCGGCGGCGTGGGTGTCGTTCTCGAAGGCCGGTTGGTTCATCAGCGCGTACAGGGCCGGGTTGTCTTGCGCAAAGGCCACGTAAGCTTTGAGGCCAAGGATGACCCGCGAACGCCAGTCATCTGGCGTAAACGCTGCGCGTCCGCCTGCCGCCGCGATTGACGCGCTTAAGTTTTGATACCCATCAGCGGCAACAGCATCCAGCAGCGCGTCCTTAGTTTTAAAATGCATATAGGGCGCGTTGTGACTGACCCCGGCAAGTGCTGCCAGCTTGCGCATCGACAGCTTTCCCAGCCCATCTTGCTCTATCGCTTGCCGCGCAAAAACAATCAGTGTCTGCCGCAGATCACCATGGTGATAGGGCGTTGTTTCACGAGCAGTTTCTTTCATATGGACAGTGTCAATATATACACAAACCACGCGACCACAAGGAAGATAACCATGCGTGCATCCACACTTCGAAGTGCCTTACGTACGCTCCACATCATCACTGGTATCATGATCGGAGCCTATCTCTATGCGCCACCGCTGGCTGGCAATGAGGCCTATGCGCCGTTGCTGAAGTTCGGCGTGATACCTGCCGTGGTTCTAACCGGCATGTTGATGTGGAAAATGAAATGGCTGCGCGGCCTCATAGGCAAATAAAACGCAGCTAAACCACATTCAGCATCCACCCAATAGCCACCACCTGCGGCACAGTGAGCAGTGGCAGGAGCAGCGCCGCTTTCAGGCGGCCTGTTACCTCTTTCAGCACCAAAATCTCGGTGTAATCGGTCGCAGCGCCTGCCATCAGGAATGTAAACGCGTTACCAGGCGCCGCAGCGCGGGTCATCAGGTCTGCGGCAATTGGCACCGAGCCTTCCGAACAAACCTCGATGATTGTGGCCGCCAGCAACGTGGTCAGCAGACCCAAGAAGGTTGCACCAAACCAGGTGGCAAAAATCTCTGTTGGCACGGTCACCTGGATCAGCGCGGCAAGCACCACACCGAAGAACAGCCAGCGCAGCACCATACGGCTAGCCGTTAGTGAACGACGCGCCACATCCTTGGCAAAGGTCAGATCGTAGCGGGTGGATTTAAGACCCACCTTGGCCTCGCGCCACACATGAAAATCGTCCGGCAGCTCCACACGGTTGGCATTGGGCAGCACCTTGCCACGCCGCTCCAGCGCCTCGACAATCAGACCGGTGGCAAAGGCAATAATGAGCGATGCGACAATGAACACCACCATCCAGCCCCAACCCATCAGGAGCCCTATGATAATGGTGAGTGACAGTGAGTTCCAAGGCGAGGCAATGAGGAAAGCAAACACCTGACCAAGGCTTGCACCGCGCTCATAAAGCTTGGCCCCCACCATCAGCACGCCATGATTGCATAAATCGAGGAAAAAGCCCGCCAACACGGCACGGCCAAGGCTTTTTGCGCCCTGATCACGGCCAATAATGCCAATCACAAATTCTCGTGGTACCCGGTCGATCAGCCCAACCGCCACCATGCCCAACAAAATGCCCCACCACATGAGGTTCATCATATCGGCAACGGCGTGGGTAAAGTGGCCAAGGCCCCAAAAGTCCGTGTGATCTAGGAAGAACGAGGCCGCATAGGCGACCAAAATCGTGATGCCTGAGCCCCAAAGCAAAAGATCGTTTTTACGCTTGGGCGGTGCTTCGCCAGTGCCCGCCTGCGCGTCAGCTTCATCACCACAACAGCCCGCAGCTTTCTCTAACGCACGCGCAGATGGCGCGTCTTCCTGGCTGCCGCCACAGCATGATGCTGCTTTCTCAAGGGCCGAATTGGGTGTGTCTGAACGTTCCATGGTGCAATCAGTAGCCCTTCCAGTCACTGGAAGGTCAAGCATGGCTTGTTACTTTTTCTGCTCACGCAAGGGCCCTGGCCGCCACATCTTAGACCATCGTCGTGCTTTGATACCGCTCAACGCATAGAAATCGGTTTCGGCGTCATCCTCACCCAACCAAAGGGCAAGGCGCTAAGCCTTGCTGCACTGCGACACTTGACCGTAAAAACAATCCACTAAGAGCGAGAAAACCTTCGAAAAGAGAGGTCGCTTGAATTGACATCATCACCAGCGGGACCAATCCCGCTGAAGGGAAAGGGAACCCCAGCATGAGTGACGTTTACCCCGTGCCAGACGCGATTGCATCGTCTGCCTTGATCGACAATGCCAAATACCTGGAAATGTACGAGCAGTCAGTGAACGATCCAGACGCGTTTTGGGGCGAGCATGGCAAACGGCTCGACTGGATCAAGCCCTATACCAAGGTGAAGAACACCTCGTTCGATCCCCACAATGTGGACATTCGCTGGTTTGAAGATGGCACGCTGAATGTTGCCGCCAACTGCGTGGACCGACACATTGCAACGCGCGGCGACCAGGTGGCGATCATCTGGGAAGGTGATGACCCGGGTGAGCATCTTGAGATCACCTATCGTGAGCTCGGCGTTCATGTGAACAAAATGGCGGGCGTGCTGAAGGCTGCTGGCGTTAAAAAAGGCGACCGCGTCACCCTCTATCTGCCGATGATCCCTGAAGCGGCTTACGCCATGCTTGCCTGCGCCCGCCTTGGCGCGGTGCACTCGATTGTGTTTGGCGGCTTCTCGCCTGATAGCTTGGCGCAACGCATTGAAGGCTGCGCGTCGAAAGTGGTGGTGACGGCAGACGAAGGCCTGCGCGGCAGCCGCAAAGTGCCGCTCAAAGCCAATGTGGATAAAGCCGCTGAAGCTGCGCCCGTGGATGCCATCGTGGTGGTGAAACGCACCGGCGGCGACATCAACATGCAGGCAGGTCGCGATGTCTGGTACCATGAGGAAGCGGCCAAAGCGCCCGAATTCATTGAACCAGAGGAAATGAACGCCGAAGACCCCCTGTTCATTCTTTACACCTCTGGCTCCACCGGCCAGCCCAAAGGTGTGCTGCACACCACCGGCGGCTACCTCACCTACGCTTCGATGACGCACCAATATGTGTTCGATTATCAGGAAGGTGACGTCTACTGGTGCACCGCCGATGTGGGCTGGGTCACCGGCCACAGCTACATTGTGTACGGACCGCTCGCCAATGGCGCCACCACGCTGATGTTTGAAGGCGTGCCGACCTATCCATCACCCAGCCGCTTTTGGGATGTGGTGGACAAGCACAAAGTTTCGATCTTCTACACCGCACCTACCGCCATCCGCTCGCTGATGGGCGCAGGCGAGGAGCATGTGACCAAAACCGACCGCTCTTCGCTTCGCATCCTGGGTTCGGTTGGTGAACCCATCAATCCAGAGGCTTGGAACTGGTATTATAATGTGGTGGGCGAAGCGCGCTGCCCCATTGTGGATACTTGGTGGCAGACCGAAACCGGCGGCATTCTCATCACACCATTGCCTGGCGCTACCGCGCTGAAACCTGGCTCAGCCACGCGTCCGTTCTTCGGCGTGCAACCTGCCTTGGTGGATGCTGAAGGCGTAATCTTGGAAGGCGCAGCCGAAGGCAATCTCGCCATTCTGGACGCCTGGCCGGGTATGATGCGCAGCGTCTATGGTGACCATGAACGCTTCGTGCAGACATACTTCAGCACGTACAAAGGCATGTATTTCACTGGCGATGGATGCCGGCGCGACGAGGACGGCTACTACTGGATCACCGGCCGCGTGGATGATGTGATCAACGTATCCGGTCACCGTATGGGCACGGCCGAAGTGGAAAGCGCGCTTGTGGCGCACCCCAAAGTGTCTGAGGCTGCCGTGGTGGGCTATCCACACGACCTTAAAGGCCAGGGCATCTATGTGTATGTGACATTGATGGAAGGCGAAGACCCATCCGATGATTT
>JBGCDM010000031.1:0-55123 GCA_045105395.1 Devosiaceae bacterium
GAAATTGGCAATGACGTGCCCAACCTGCGTGTTTGTATTGATCGTTTAGTGGAAGGGGCGGAGCGCCAAATAGAGGCCCATTGTGTTGATCCTGCTATCTACGATGCCTCACCGGATGAGAGCGAAGATGCATCCGTTGCCTTGCGCCCCGTCTTCGGCCCGCCAGATGTGGTGCTGCTTGATTTGCCCGCTCAATCGAGCAGTCCAAATGATCCGCACAATGTGAAGCTTGCGGTCTACGCTGATCCTTGGCCTGGGTCAGTTGATGTTTACCGTGGAAGCGAAGACCAGAGTTTTGAGTTTGTACAATCTGTGGCCACGCCTTCAATAACGGGCGTTTTGCTTGAAGACCTTGCGCCTGGACCCGTTGCGCTGATCCATCACGGTGGCACTACAGTTGTAAAGGTGCCAACCGGCGCGCTTAGTTCTATCTCCCATGATGCCTTGCTCAATGGTGCCAACTTGGCGGCAATCACCGGCCCAAATGGTCAGGAAATTATTCAGTTTGCCAGCGCGCAATTGGTTGAGCCAGGGCGTTATCGCATCAATGGCTTGGTGCGCGGTTTGGGCGGAACCGAGGCTAGCGCCGCGCTTGGTGCCCCTGCCGGCTCGCGCTTTGTGGTGTTGGATGAAACCATTGAGGATTTGCAGGTACCTGCATCGACGCTCTTTCATGGAACAACACTTCGTGCCGAGCCGCACGACGGTGGCATTGGTGCGTTCTCGCGCACCCAACTTTCCGCAATTGCCATGCCGCGCAGTCTTCAGCCCCTGGCCCCAGTGCATGCGCAGGCCAAGCAAGTCGAGAATGGTGATATTGCCATGCAGTGGGTGCGCCGCGCACGCGGGGTTGCCGATCTTTGGGAGCTTCCAACTGTGCCGCTGAATGAAGAGGCTGAGCTGTGCCAAATTACTGTTCTGCAGGGCGCTGTCACTGTGCGGCAGGCCGAGGTGCAGATAACCGCCTGGCTCTATACCCATGCCGACCAGGTGGCCGATGGTGTGTCCGGCAGCGCAAGTAGCGTGTCGTTTTGCGTGGCGCAGATCGGAACCTCTGGCCGTTTAGGACAAAGCCGCAAATTTGCCCTGGCAACTTAATCCACTTTGGTTGTTCAGTTACGGTTCATCCTCGCTGCGCTATAAGCACATCATGAAACCGCTGATCCCCCCCCCTCAGCCCTTCTTAAGGGCTGCCATGTTGCTTGTTGTGTCGATGCTTGCATTCCCGATGCTGGCGCTGCCCGCAACGGCCCAGTCATGTCTGTCGGCATCGCAAACCCGTTCTGCCATTGCCTCGGGCGAGGTTGTCCAGCTTTCCCGCATCACTGCTGCCGCGCGCTCTAATGGTTACAGTCAGATCGGGTCTGCATCGGTTTGCGGTTCGCCTGGCAGCTATGTTTATGTTGTGGTGGCAAGCACCTCCAATGGTAGCTCTGCGCGACTAACCTTCAATGCCGCCAGTGGCGCTTTGCTTTCATCGCAGTGAGATCAGTATGCGTTTGCTTGTTGTCGAAGATGAACCCACGCTCAATGCGCAACTAAAGCAGGCGCTTGAAGATGATGGCTATGTGGTTGATGTCGCTTTTGACGGCGAAGAAGCTACTTTTTTGGGCGAAACTGAGCCCTATGATCTTATCGTTCTCGATATCGGCTTGCCACAAAAAGACGGCCTTACCGTGTTAGAAGATTGGCGTACTGATGGCATTGGCACGCCAGTATTGATCCTTACTGCCCGCGACCGGTGGAGCGATAAGGTCAAGGGTATGGACGCTGGCGCTGATGATTATGTGGCCAAGCCTTTCCAAATGGAGGAAGTACTGGCACGTGTACGCGCTATTTTGCGTCGCTCAGCTGGGCTTTCCACCAATCTGCTGACCTGCGGCCCAATCGCGCTGGACATGAAAACCAATCGGGTGACCGACAATGGTATGGCCGTGCGTCTGACGGCACAGGAATACCGCGTGCTAGCCTACCTGCTTACCCATGCAGGAAAAGTGGTTTCGCGCACGGAGCTGACAGAACACATTTACGATCAAGACTTTGATCGTGATTCCAACACTATTGAGGTGTTTGTGGGTCGGTTGCGGAAAAAGCTGTCGGTCAACATCATCGAAACCGTTCGTGGCATGGGCTATCGCGTGCAACCTTCTAGTGGCCCTATCACCACTTCAGATAATGGCGCGGGCTAGGCTGATAAGCACGCGATGATCTCTTCCTCCCCACCTCAAAAATCGATGCAAGGTCAGTCGCTCGCGCTGCGCCTTGGCGCGCTCGCAGCCGGTGGTTCGTTCATCGCATTGCTGTTGGCTGGCGCTGTCATGGCAACGCTGCAGCGGGCTGGTGCTGAACGCGCTTTTGACGAACGGTTGGCCGTTTTCGTCACACAGCTTTTTGCCGATTATGCCAACAACGATGTTTTTGATGCCACTGCCCATTTTGCCAATCCTGCCTTTGGGTTGCCCGGATCTGGTTGGTATTGGGCGATTGCAAATCCACAAACTGGCGAGCCGTTGTTTGCATCCACATCGCTGTTTGACCCGCTTCCAGCGCCGCAAGTGGGTGATGGATTGCAAAGCCGTGCGGTCCAGCTCAACGACCAACGTCTTCGATTGATCGATCGCCTATTTGTTTTTGAAGGTGATAGCGTTTTGATCCGCGTAAGCGCGCCGGTTGCGGGTCTGGAGCAACAAATTCGTGGGTTTCAGTTTGCGCTCGTGGTGACGCTTGGCGCTATGTGGATTGCGTTGTTGGTTCTGGCTTATGTGCAGGTGCGCGTGGGTTTACGGCCTTTGCAAACGTTGCAAAGTGCGGTTGCCGATGTGCGTATGGCGAAGAGCGCTGAAGTGGTTGGGCGTTTTCCACGCGAAGTTAGCCCACTTGTTGATGAACTCAACGCGCTTTTGCAGGCCAATGAAGCCATTATAGAGCGCGCCAGGCATCATGTCGGTAATCTTGCCCACGCCTTGAAAACACCCTTGGCTGTTATTCTCAACAGTGCGCGCGGTAACGTAGATCAAGCCACAGTTCGTAAAATTGCTAACCAAGCACAGTCTATTGATGAGCGTGTTCGGCTTTACTTAGACCGAGCGCAGCGTGCCGCCACGCAGGCTGGGCTTGGCAAGGCAACTGCCTTGAAGAGTATTGTTGATCCGCTTGTTCGTACAATGGCTAAGCTCAACCTTGATCAGGGTTTGAATTTCCAGGTCACAATCGACCACTCCCTGCGAATTAAAGCTGACGAGCAAGATCTTGAAGAAATGCTGGGTAACTTGCTGGAAAACGCCTGTCGCTATGCAAGTTCGCAGGTTGAGATTACAGCCGAGCAAACCGAGGCAAACCCACCAAGGATCACCATAAGAGTTGACGATGATGGGGATGGCCTGAGCGAAAATGCGCGTAAGCTTGTCCTGCAACGTGGCAAACGGCTTGATGAAACGCTGCCAGGCTCTGGGCTAGGCTTATCCATTGTCAATGAAATGACGGAACTTTACGGCGGCTCGTTTCTACTATCAGTTTCACCAAAAGGTGGGTTGCGGGCAGAGATTACTCTACCTGCCGCCGCCCCAGTTCCGCCTAATTCCTAACGCTACTCGCCACACGGCGTGTTTGAACTTTTCAACCACCACCTAACCAATTCGGGAGAGACCCATTATGACCACCTCAAAAGATCCTGCAGCGTCTACGAAGCTGACGACAGCTCAATCAAGAATGCCTCGTTCACTGCGCAATGGCGCTTTGGCGCTCGCTGCATTGACCGCACTTGCCGGTTGCCAAAGCGCGGCTGGTCCACGTGAGGGTGTCGGCGCTCTTGGTGGTGCTGTTGCTGGTGGTGTTATAGGCAGCCAAATTGGCGATGGCACTGGCCAGGTTCTGGCAACAGTCGGCGGTGCTGTTCTCGGTGGCCTCCTTGGTGCAGAGCTTGGTCGTCAACTCGATGCGCAGGCGCAACAGCGTTATGCATCCGCGCAGTTTCAGGCGCTTGAGTCAGGTCGCCCGGGCGCGCCGGTCGTTTGGCAATCTCCCACTGGACCTCGTGGTCAAGTGGTGCCTAGCCAGCCCTACCAGATCAATTCTACCGTGTGCCGTGATTACACCCACACCGTCTATATTGAAGGTCGCCCAGAGGTGCTTACGGGTACAGCCTGTCGTCAGGGTGACGGCACATGGCGCGAGGTTGGCTAAGCAATTAGCGCCTCTGGCGCCAACCAGCCGTTAACCTAGTTTGGGTAGGGTGCCACAGAGATAAATACTGTGGTTTGATGTAAGCACCCATGAACGGCGACACAAATTTCGGCAGGCAGGAGCTCATCTCCCGCCTGCGCGAATATCTTAGCGATCTAAATGTTGAGGCGCATCAAACGCTTGCGCGCTCTATCGATCGTGCGCGTACGCGCGGCGAGAATTCACCCGTCCACGATATCATCATGGATGCTTTGCGTGATGTGTTCAGCGCCAAAGATAATGGTGTTGAGCGTTCTATGTCCGCTGAGCGCGCTTTTTTTGAGCCGCTCGGTCCAATTATGGGCACTATTGCCCTGCCAGAAAAACAAGTTGGCATCATCGATCGCGCTTCCTTGCGTCCAATTTGGATTTGGATCACGCGCGATTTAGCGCCAGGCAAATGCGATGGTGAACTGGCCGCTTTAAGGGCCGCCATAGTTGATGAAGACCCCAAAGCCATCGAAGAAACTGCTGTTGAGTTTCAAGATGCGGTTTGTGAGCATGCTCACAAACTCATCGCGGAAATAGATAAAAAACATGGGTCTTTGCAAAGGCTGGAAGGGCAGCTTGGTAATTCGCGAATTTTAGCCGACCTGCATGACATTATTGCATTCAACCAGCAGCGACCGGCTTTGGATGACTTTCTCAGTCGACTGCCCAAAAAGCTGCCCGTAGGAAAAAGCGGCCTGGGACTGCTGAATAAGGCGCTAGAGGCCTATGCAGAACGCGATAAGTCCGACTGCATTTATGGGTTTGCTGCGATTATGGGTCGGCTAGGTTCGCCAAGCGATCTTGTTCGCTTTGCTGTTCATCATGCGCAGTCCAGTCAGCCGTCTGTAATCCGCGGCACTCCTGCCGCTGGCGCCGTACAGATCGCCTTAAGCGAGGCGATGCGTCAGGTGGAGTCTCTGCGCCTTGCCTTGGCGAATGATCGAAACTTGGAAAAAGTAACACCTATATTGCGCAGCTATCATGAGTTGGTGTCGACGATTGACCTGACATTGGACGACGAACCAACGGACCCGTGGCTAAAGCGTCTATCAACGACGCGCGCACGCGCCAGTGAGCTGCTGTCGAAGGAACTTGAACCACTGCTCCATATGATCCGGCGTAGTATTGGCGTAATGGAAACGCGCGGAAAACAAATCGTTCCAGATAAGTCTGGTGTGGATGAGGCTGTATTTGGCTTAACCCTTCTGATGCTTGCCCGTGAAACACGCGGATCGCTGGCGATCAATTCTCTGATTGAGCGCTTAGAGAAAGGCATTGAGGACGCACTTGAGAGCCAAGGAAAGAGCGCGATTGATCGCCTGTCGCAAGCCAGTGATGAGAATTGGGCTGCCGCCGAGGCTCGCTCCGCGGCAGCGGTTCGCCTTTTTGGCCTCTATTTCGGCGGTGCCTATGGTGCCTCGATGGCCCGGCGTCACAGCTCAACCCTGGAAGCTCGTGCGCTCAAAGAGGCGGGTTAACCTCAGTGGCCACCGTCGTGGGGCAATGCCTGCCTGCGACACTTGATCCTTCAACCGAAACAGACTGGACAAACTGGCGGCTCAATCCTAGCCATGATCCCGATTGAACAGTCGTGTTTGAATGCATATTTGTTCCTTTCTGGTGGAAGCGCGGCTGCGCAAGAGGATAAAGCGTGTTGGTTTGGATTGTCTTTGCGGTCATGACAGCAGTTGCTGCGGTTGCCGTATTGCTGCCCTACGCACGTGCCCGACAAGAAGCCTCCGATGCCGGTGGGTCCGACGCAGAGGTTTACAAAGACCAACTTGGTGAAATTGAAAAAGACGTTGAGCGCGGAGCGCTGAGCGAAACTGAGGCCGATGCCGCGCGGCTAGAAATATCGCGCCGTTTGCTCAAAGCCAATGATCTGGAATCACCAGATCATGCTGGCAATACACAGCAATCGCCTTGGCGGTCACGCACAGTGCTGGCAACAGCATTTTTGCTGGTCCCCATCAGTGCCATCGCGATCTATCTCACCTACGGTTCACCAGGCTTGAACGACCAACCTTTGGCGCAGCGTCTAGAAGGAACAACTGAGCAGCAGGACGCTGCGATCCTTATTGCGCGCGTTGAAGATGCTGTTTCACAAAATCCTGATGATGTGCGTGGATGGGCCGTTCTAGCGCCAATTTATTCACGCCAAGGCCGCTTTGAAGATGCTCGCCGTGCCTACAATCAGCTCCTACGTTTGGAAGGTCCGCTACCAACCCTATTGACGGACCTGGGTGAACTGATCGTTGTAGAGAACCAGGGCCTAGTCACGGAAGAGGCGATGGGCCGCTTTGTTGCAGCATTGAATGAAGAGCCAAGTTTCCCCAAAGCTCGCTATTACCGCGCTCTGGGCCTTGTCCAAGATGGGCGTGAGGATGAGGCGCGCGCTGTGCTGATTGCCTTGCGCAACGATGGTGGGCCTGATGCACCATGGTCACAAAGCGTGAACCGCCTGCTTGACGATATGGATCAAGCCGCGCTCCTGCCATCGCCCAGTGGCGAAGTTGCCCAATCCATCGCGTCTCTTTCGAGCGAGGACCGTGAGCAGGCCATTCTCGATATGGTCCAAGGTCTGGCAGATCGCTTGTCGGTGCGCCCTGATGATTTGGCCGGTTGGAGCCAATTGATCCGCGCCTATGTCGTTTTGGAGCGTCCTGCTGATGCAAGTCAAAGTCTAGCGATTGCTTTGCGCCAATTTGCAGCTGATAGCCCTGCTCGTCAGCGGCTCTTAACAATCGCGCAGGAGTTGGAACTCGACATTCCCCAATGAGTTCGGAGCCTGCGCCATTTTATGGGCATTTTGCCGCGCTTGAAGGTAACTTCGGCCAACCCTACAACCGATACTAGGCGCGTTTCGCCCTTTTTAAAAAGGCTTTCCCAATGACCCGTAAGGGCCAACGTTTTTTGCTTATTGGTGTCGCAATGTGCGTGCTTGCAGTTGCAGCAGGCCTTGTGCTTTTCGCGATGCGTGAATCCATCGCTTTTTTCTCATCACCCACCGATCTTTATTCTCAGCAAACCAGTGAAACCCAGCGCATTCGCCTTGGTGGCTTGGTTGCTGAAGGAACAGTGGTACGCGGCGTAGGAGACACAGTGACCTTTGGCGTCACCGATACCAATGCCACCATTGAGGTGGCCTACACGGGTATTTTGCCCGATTTGTTTCGTGAAGGGCAGGGCGTCGTAACCGAAGGTTATATGACGCCGGGCGGCACGTTCAGAGCGGATACGGTGCTAGCACGCCATGATGAAAATTATATGCCGACCGAGGTCGCTGAGAGCCTACGCGCGCAGGGCGTATGGCAAGGCGATGGCCAAGTTGAGGGCGAGCAAGCCCCGGCAAGCGAATACTAGCCCAGATTATGAGGGAAGACGCGCATGATTGTTGAGATTGGCCACTACGCTCTGGTGCTTGCCCTGGTGCTGGCTATTGTCCAGAGCGCTATGCCCTTCTGGGGCGCAAGGGTGGGTGATACCGGTCTCATGCGCGTTGCCGATCTTACAGCGCCAATCCAATTTGGATTTTTGGCACTTAGTTTTGCCGCACTGACCTATGCTTACATTGTGTCCGACTTTTCGGTCGTGAACGTGGTCGCCAATTCCCATTCAGAAAAACCGCTGCTTTTTAAAATCACAGGTGTTTGGGGCAATCATGAAGGCTCAATGCTTTTGTGGGTGCTGATCTTGGCCCTGTTTGGGGCCGGCATTTCGTTCTTTGGAGGCAATTTACCGCGCTCGCTCAAAGCCAATGTGCTTTCAGTGCAAGCCTGGGTGACGGTGGCTTTCTTGCTGTTCATCCTGCTCACCTCCAATCCCTTTGATCGCACCCTGATGCCACCGGCTGAGGGCGAAGACCTAAATCCCATCCTTCAAGACATCGGTCTCGCGATCCATCCGCCCTTGCTTTATCTTGGCTATGTTGGGCTATCCATTTCATTTTCCTTTGCCATCGCGGCCCTTATCGAAGGCCGATTGGATGCGGCCTGGGCGCGTTGGGTGCGTCCCTGGACGCTGGCTGCTTGGGTTTTTCTTACCCTTGGAATTTCCATGGGTTCATACTGGGCTTATTACGAGCTCGGTTGGGGCGGTTGGTGGTTCTGGGACCCTGTGGAAAATGCGTCCTTCATGCCATGGCTTGCTGCCACTGCGCTGCTTCATTCTGCCATCGTGATGGAAAAACGTGAGGCGTTGAAGGTCTGGACGGTGCTGCTGGCCATCATCGCGTTCTCACTGTCACTGCTTGGCACTTTCTTGGTGCGTTCAGGCGTCCTCACGTCCGTGCACGCGTTCGCAACCGACCCTGAACGCGGTCTCTTCATCTTGATGATCCTGATGGTGTTTATCGGCGGTGCATTTACGCTGTTTGCGCTGCGGGCCAGTGAACTGCGACAGGGGGGCATGTTTGCACCGGTCAGCCGAGAAGGTGCGCTTGTCGTCAACAATCTGTTCCTGTCGGTTTCAACCGCCACAGTGCTGCTTGGCACGCTCTATCCCTTGCTGCTGGAAGCTCTGACGGGCGAGAAAATCTCTGTTGGACCTCCTTTCTTCAATCTCACTTTCGGCCCACTTATGATCCCGCTGCTACTGGCTGTTCCGTTTGGCCCAGTGTTGGCGTGGAAGCGCGGTAATATCGGGCAGGCACTTGAGCGGCTTTGGTGGGCAGGCGCGGCATCATTGGTGGTGGTTGCATGTGTGCTTGCATTGTTTGGCATCACAGCTTGGATCAAAGCGCTTGCTATTGGCATTGCTGCTTGGCTTATGCTGGGTGCAATTGCTGAACCACTCGGGCGTGTTAAGGCGTTCTCCTCGCCTATCAAAGACACGTTGCGCCGTCTTGCTAACTTGCCGCGCTCGGCATGGGGCACAACCACCGCCCATTTTGGGTTGGGGGTTATGTTGCTTGGCATCGTTGGCGTATCGGCACTGGAAACCGAACGCATCACAACGCTGAATCTGGGCGAAACAGCCGAAGTTGCTGGCTATGAGTTCACCTTTGAAGGACTGCGGCCCAACACTGGCGAAAACTATACCGAGGTGATCGCCAGCTACACGGTTCGAGAGGCGGGCAATGTGATTGCCATCATGGAACCTTCTCGCCGGGTTTATCCAGCGCGTAATTTTCCGACCACCGAGGCAGCTTTTCACACCATCGGTTTCTCCCAGCTCTATATCTCGCCTGGTGATCCAACCGAGAGCGGCGGCATGGTTGTGCGGTTTTATCACAAGCCATTGGTGACACTCATCTGGATTGGTACGCTTATTATGGCGGCGGGCGGCTTGCTTTCGTTGATGGACAGACGTTTGCGCGTTGGCGCGCCGACACGGGCCAAAAAGGCCAAAAAGTCAGTGGTACCAGCTGGTATGGAGCCGGCTGAATGATACGGCTCGCGCTCACCTTTGTGTTCAGTCTCATGCTCGTGGCGTCAGCCCAAGCTGTGCTGCCCGATGAGGTTTTGGACGATCCAGTTCTGGAAGAGCGTGCGCGTGATTTGTCTTCTGAGATCAGATGTCTGGTTTGCCAAAACGAGTCCATAGACGAGAGCAACGCGCAGCTTGCGCGTGACTTGCGCATATTGGTGCGTGAGCGCCTGGTTGCAGGTGATAGCAATCAAGAGGTGCTCGATTTTTTGGTCGCGCGCTATGGTGAGTTCGTCTTGTTGCGCCCTCTGCTCAATACATCCACTGCACTGCTTTGGTTTGGACCGGCAATGGTGCTGCTCATTGCGGGAACGATCATTTTCGTTCGCACTCGCCAGCGCAAGCCAGCCTATGCCAACGCCCCTGCTGCGTTGAGCGACGAGGAAAAGGCGCGCCTTGCCGCACTCCTCAAGTCCGATCAAGACTAACGCTCCCAACATCTGACTTCGGCTCATTCACGCGTGTGTGCTTAGCCGTGTTGTGCTGTGCCTTGCGTGTGAGCGTTGTGGCATGCGAGCCTGACCGAACACTATTCTCCGGTTCAGGAAACTCCTCCAATGCCCATCAACACATCCCGCGTCACCTTCAAAGGCGCATCCGGCGCTGATCTTGCCGCTCGCTTTGATCGCCCAGCAGGTAAGCCGCGTGCCTTCGCGTTGTTTGCCCATTGCTTCACCTGTTCCAAAGATGTGTTTGCAGCCAAACGTATCGCTTCAGAACTTGCTGCGCATGGCATTGCCACACTGCGGTTTGATTTCACCGGCCTTGGCAATTCGCAGGGTGATTTTGCCTCCACCAATTTCTCTTCCAATGTGGCTGACCTTCTAAGCGCTGTGGATTGGATGCGCGAACAAGGTGAAGCGCCAGCCATATTAATTGGGCATTCGCTCGGTGGCGCCGCTGTGCTCTCCGCAGCTCCTGATATCCCTGAGGTCAAAGCCGTCGCAACCATCGGTGCGCCTGCTGACACAGCCCATGTCGTGCATAATTTTGATGCCGACATTGAAGCCATTGAACGAGATGGCAAGGCGCAAGTGAGCCTTGCTGGACGCACGTTTACGATCGAAAAGCAATTTTTGGACGATGTTGCGAGCCAAAACATTACCGCGCGCATCGCGTCGATGAAAAAGGCCTTGATGGTCTTTCATTCACCCATCGATGCAACGGTCGGGATCGAAAATGCGGCCACGATCTATAATGCTGCCAAACATCCCAAAAGCTTTGTAACGCTTGATGGCGCTGACCATCTGCTGACGAAGCACACCGATGCTGCCTATGTGGCGCAGATGATTGCCTCTTGGTCGGAGCGGTATGTTCCCGAAGGCGAAGCACACGTGTCGGCTTTTTCCGGTGATATCGCTGGTGCCAAAATTTCCGTTGCTGAAACAGGAGCAGGGAAGTTTCAGGCTTCCGTTCGTATGGGGCCGCATGGCATGTTGGCTGACGAACCAGAAAGCTATGGCGGGATGGACACTGGCCCATCGCCTTACGATCTGCTTGCGGCAGCGTTGGGTGCCTGCACAACCATGACGCTGCGCATGTATGCGGATTTCAAAAAGCTCGATTTGCCGCGCGTTGCAGTGACTGTTGAGCACGATAAGGTTCATGCCAAAGACTGCGCAGATTGCAGTGAAGATATTCAAGACAAGCCAGGCAAGGTCGACAGGTTTGAGCGTACCATCCATGTCGAGGGTGTTGTCGCGCCAGAGGTTCGCGCAAAACTCATTGAAATCGCTGATAAATGTCCGGTTCACAAAACGCTGACTAAGGGTGCGGCTGTGGTCACTAAGTGCGCGCCAGAAGCCGATTAGTCGCGCAATTGTTTCGAACATTACAGAGGTTTAATTCGATCGACATGGTGCGGTAAGGCGAGCATCCCCATTTTGCAAGTCATCGCTGGGGGCCAACCAGGCCCAAACATCCACTTTCGGATGTGATGACACTGGCAAAAAGGAATGATGGCGACATGACCACGACTAACCCTAAATGCGTTTTCCAAAGCGAAGGCGCAATCTCCCCGAAAGCCAAACGCGCGCCAATTCTTTCGCGCAAATCCACTTTGGCACTTTCCACCGTGCTCGGCCTTGGCCTCATTGTGCCACTGGTTGGCCCCGCAGCCTTAAACCCCGTTCAATCTGTGCGCGCTGCTGAAGCGGTAGTCCCCAGCACCTTTGTTGCGCCAACCGGATTTGAAGACCTGGTGGAAGCGGTGATGCCTGCAGTGGTTGCCGTACGCGTTCAGGCACCACAGCCGGTTGAAACGTCCAATCGCGAGATTGATCGCCTGCCAGATGGCACACCCTTTGATCGCTTTTTCCGCCGTTTTGGCCCTGAGGCTGAAGAGTTTTTCCGCCGTGGCCCAGGTGGCCAAGGCCAGGCGCCTGAGCGCCGTCGCGGTGGCGGTGAGGGCTCCGGCTTCTTCATTTCTGAGGATGGCTATCTGGTCACCAACAACCATGTTGTAGATGGCGCAGGCACTGTTGAAGTTGTGATGGCAGATGGCACTGTTTTGCCTGCTGAAGTGCTCGGTACCGATAGCCGCACTGATCTTGCTTTGCTGAAAGTAGAAGGTGACGATTTTACCTTCGTACGTCTTGCACCCGAACAGCCTCGTATTGGTGAGGTGGTTCTGGCCATCGGCAACCCGTTTGGTCTTGGTGGCTCGGTGACCTCTGGTATCGTTTCGCAGCAAGGCCGCGATATTCAGCCTGGCCCGTATGATGAGTTCCTGCAGATTGATGCCGCCATCAACCGGGGTAACTCGGGCGGCCCAACCTTCAACATGCGCGGTGAAGTTGTCGGTGTGAACACCGCAATCTTCTCTCCATCCGGCGGTAATGTCGGCATCGCGTTCGCCGTACCCTCCACGGTCACCGCTGATGTCATCGGTGATCTGATCGAAAATGGCGCAGTGGCGCGCGGTTGGCTGGGTGTGAACATTCAATCGCTGACGCCTGAACTGGCTGAAGGCATTGGCCGTGATTCCACCGAAGGTGCGATCATCGTATCGGCGGCTTCAGGTTCGCCTGCAGAAGATGCTGGTTTGCTCTCTGGCGACACCATCCTCTCAGTTAATGATCAGATGGTGGAGGGTCCAACAGAGCTTGCCCGCATCATCGGTAGTTTCGATCCTGATGAGACCGTGGAAATTGCGGTTTGGCGTGATGGTGGCGAACAGGTGATTGATGTGCTGCTGGGTACGCTGCCATCTGAACGTGAACTTGCAAGCCAGTTCCGCCAACCTGATGTTGATCGTTCCTTGCCTAGCATTGTTGATCGGCTGGGCATGACGGTTGCCCCGGCTTCTTCTGTCGGTCTGGAAGGTGATGGCCTTGCCGTCACCGAGCTAGAACCAGGTGGCATTGCAGCTGAGCGTGATCTTCGCGAAGGCGATGTGATTGTTGAGGTTGCTGGCGAACCGGTGCGTTCAATCCGCGATCTTACACGTGGTTTGCGCAACGCTGGTCAAAATGGGCAAGCCTCCGCCCTTGTGCGGGTAGAAGGGCAAAACGGCGCATCGCGCTTTGTCGCCCTGCCAACTGATCGGGGCTAAGCCCCGCCTAAGATGCTGATGCCCCGGCCTTTGCCTGTCGCCCCCGGCCGGGAGCTACCAGCTGCGCATGGCGGTGCGGATATTCCAATCCGTCATGCGCACTTTAAAAGCCTCCCTCACACAGGCTCTCAGAATCGCGTTAGCATGTTTGCTGACCAAGTTGGCTACGCACGAAAGGTTGGGCCATGAAAGTCCTCATCATTGAAGATGACGTCGAAGCTGCCGCTTTCATCGTGAAGGGCTTCCGCGAGGCCGGACATATGCCCAGCTATGCTGCCGATGGCGACACCGGCCTTGAATACGCAATGTCTGATGATTTTGACGTGTTGGTGGTCGACCGAATGCTGCCCAAGCGGGATGGTCTCTCCATCATCACAGCGCTGCGAGAGCAGGGCAAACATACCCCCGCGCTCATCCTTTCCGCGCTAGGCGAAGTGGATGACCGAGTGGCAGGTTTGCGTGCCGGTGGCGATGATTACCTGCCAAAGCCCTATGCGTTTTCTGAGCTTCTCGCGCGCGCCGAAGTGTTGGCCCGTCGCACAACACCGGGAGAAGCTCAAACCACTTATCACGTCGGTGATCTGGAGCTGGACCGCCTTTCTCATACGGTCAAACGCGCTGGTGAAGATATTTTGCTGCAGCCGCGCGAGTTTCGCCTGCTTGAGTTTCTTATGAAGAACGCGGGCCAGGTTGTGACCCGTACCATGCTGCTTGAAAAAGTGTGGGACTACCACTTTGACCCCCAGACCAATGTGATTGATGTGCACATCTCCCGTCTGCGTTCCAAGATCGATAAGGGTCAAGACAAGCCACTGATCCAAACCGTACGAGGGGCGGGCTATGTCCTCCGCGACACGGCTTAGGCCTTTCCGCACCACCGCTTTTAAGCTTGCTGCTGGGTACCTGGTTGTCTTCGGGCTCTTTGCAGTTGGCTTGATCGGATACCTGGTTTGGGAAACATCTTCGGTTCTTATCCGCGATGTGGACCAGCGGCTAACCGCTGATGCGCGCCGCCTTGGGCAGCATTATCAGCGCGGTGGTATCAATGGGCTTTTCACCGCCATGCAGGAAAGTGCGCAGCGGCCCGGCAACCGGCTTTATGCATTGCTCACGCCCGATGGTGTTGAGGTGATCAATTCCGTTGGTTTGTTGCCTGATGGTGTTTGGGATGAGGTAGGGCTTGCCAGATTTGAATATGAGCAAATCGGTCCTGACGGCCACGAGCGAGAAAGTCGAGCGATTGTCCGCGTAATAGCGCTCCCCGATGGTTTTCGCGCCATGATTGGCCAGGATATCGGCCAGTCTGATGTTATCCGCCAGGCCATCGGCCGTGCTGCCATCGTATCGCTAGGACTGCTTGCCGTGTTGGCTCTTCTTGGCTGGTTCTACGTGAACAAGCGCGTGCTGAAACGGATAGACGGTATTTCTCAATCCACTGCACGCATTATGGATGGTCACCTGTCAGAGCGCATCGCGATCATGGGCACCGGTGATGAGTTTGATCGTCTTGGCGATCAGCTGAACACGATGTTGGACCGCCTTGAGAGGCTGATGAACGGCCTAAAAGAAGTGTCCGACAACATTGCGCACGATTTGCGCACGCCGCTCACACGTATGCGCAATCAGATGGAAGATGCATTGCGGCAACCGCCGGATAACGACACCGACCGCGCCGCACTTGAGAATGCCTTAGGCGAAGCTGAGCGCCTTATGGCAACATTCCAAGCCTTGCTTACCATCGCCCGTGTTGAGGCCGGTGGTCGTCGCCATACCCTTTCAGAGGTTGATCTCGGCCAAGTGCTCACCGATGTGCGCGAGCTTTATGAACCCGTAGCAGAGGATCAGAATGTGAGTCTGACATTCACCATGCCTGATCAGCCAGTAACGGCACTGGTTAACCGCGAGCTTCTTGGGCTGGCCATTGCCAACTTGATCGACAACGCGCTGAAATATGGCCCAGCGGAAGGTGGTGCGATTGCATTGAGCCTTACAGGAAAGAAAGATGCTGCCACGCTAATCGTTAGCGACAATGGTCCTGGTATCCCTGCAGAGGATAGAGATCGGGTGAAAGATCGGTTCGTGCGCCTCGATAAGAGCCGCACAGCTGATGGCTCAGGCCTTGGCTTGGCGCTGGTTGATGCTGTGGCTGCCTTTCATGATGGTAAGCTGGAGCTTGCCGATGCTGGTCCCGGTCTTAAGGCCACTTTGGTTCTGCCGCTTGGTACATCGGAGCCAGCAGAATGAGTGCGACACTACCCGAAATTTTTGCAGCATCTGAGCATCTAAGTGATCTTGCGCGTAAGCTGCACGGTGACCTAGACGCCGTACCAACACTAAAGGTTGCTGATGCCCTAAACCGTGCGAGTGTGAGTTTTTCTGAAGTCGTGCTTGATGAAGAAACCGCTGTCATGGCTGCCCTGCGCCAGGCCAAACAGCAGGTTAGCCTTGCCATTGCAATAGCCGATCGCACGGGGCTCTCAACCCTAGATGAGACGACGAAAGCACTCTCTGATTTTGCTGATATGGCGATCAGTTTGGCCGTTCGGGCATCCTTTGTTCTGGAAGGGTGGGGCAACAGATGGAACGGCAACCCTGAAAGCCCAGAAGGGTATGCTGTTATTGGGATGGGTAAGCTTGGTGCGGGCGAGCTGAATTATTCCAGCGATATTGATCTGATTGTTCTGTTTGATCCTGAAATTTTAGAGGCACAGACATCTGATAAGGTGGAAGCTGCACCGTTTGCCGTACGGGTCACCCGGCGGCTGGTGCGATTGCTACAGGAGCGTACAGGCGATGGTTATGTGTTCCGCACCGATCTGCGGCTGCGACCTGATCCCTCATCCACGCCCTTGGCGTTGTCGATTGATGGCGCGCTGAACTACTACGAAGCACAGGGCCGCACCTGGGAGCGTGCTGCTATGATCAAGGCGCGCTGCGTTGCCGGAGATGCAGCACTAGGCGCGCACTTCACTAAAGCGATCAAGCCGTTTATCTGGCGGCGACATCTGGACTATGCGGCCATTGATGCAATCCGTGGCATCAAGCGCCGGATCAACACGCATAAAGGCTTCGGCGCCATCACCGTGCCTGGGCATGATGTTAAGCTTGGCCGCGGTGGTATTCGCGAGATTGAATTTTTCGCGCAAACTCAGCAACTCATTGCGGGCGGACGCAACCCAGCTTTGCGCGTGATCCGCACAAAAGATGCGTTGCAGGGTCTGGCTGACCTCAATTGGATTGAGGCTGATGCTGCTAAAGAGCTTGTCACCGCTTACAATCATCTGCGCGATGTGGAGCACTGCATCCAAATGTTGCGCGATGAGCAGACCCATCGCCTACCGCAAGAGGATGATGAGCGCGCGAAGGTTGCAGCGCTAATGGGCCAAGACCTGTCCGCGTTTGATGCGAGCGTTCAGGCAAACTTGGAAGGCGTGCATGCGCGCTTTCAGGCACTCTTTCCTGACGAGCCTAATGAAGCTGCGGATATAAACCCATTCGCCGAAGACCTTGATGAACCCTTAGCAGTCCATTTCAAAAGTCTTGGGTATCAACAGCCAGAAGATGTGCACCGCCTCCTTCAAGGATGGATGAAGGGTCGCATGAACGCCACAGCCACCAGTGCCGCCAGGGAACGTTTGGTTGCTATCGTGCCTGATTTGCTGCGTGTGTTCGGTCAGACGGATCGGCCAGAGGCGGCACTTCGTTCTCTCGATGGTTTCCTCAATGGATTGCCAGCCGGGTTGCAGTTCTTTTCCATGCTGGAAAGTAATCCTGCGGTTATGGACCTGTTGGCACGGATTATGGGCACTGCGCCAAAACTGGCCGATACACTATCGCGCCATCCCAGGCTTTTTGATGCGTTGCTTGATCCACGCTTTTTTGGATCTTTGCCCAGTCGCGAGGCTATCCGGGCTGATCTTGAACGTGCCATTGGCGATGCACAAACTTATGAGGCAAAGCTCAATGCCAGCCGTATTGTGGGGCAGGAGCATCATTTTCTCATTGGCGTGCGGCTGCTCTCCCAAACGCTTACGGCGCAAGAGGCTGCTAGCGCCTATACCGATCTTGCCGAGGAAAGCGTACTGGTACTGTTAAGCCTTGCGCAAGCGGATGTGGAAGAAAAGCATGGCAACTTTGATGGCGCCTCGCTCTGCGTTCTTGGCATGGGCAAGCTTGGTAGCCGCGAGCTTACAGCATCCTCAGACCTTGATTTGTTGCTCCTTTACGATCTGCCGCAAGGCCAGCTTGAAAGCGACGGCGAACGGCCAATTGCGCCGTCGCAGTATTTCACTCGCGTCACACAGCGGTTGATCACAGCGCTCAGCGCGCCAACCGCAGAAGGCTCGCTATATGAACTTGATATGCGCTTGCGACCATCGGGAAATGCTGGCCCGCTCGCCACAAGCCTTACAGGTTTTGAGCGCTATCAAAGCCAATCAGCGCGTACCTGGGAGCATATGGCGCTGACCCGTGCGCGTCCTTTCAGCCGCGATGGTAAGGGCTGTGCGTCCATTAACGCGGCCATCAAGCGCATTCTAACATCAGCATTTGATCAAGATAAAATCCGTGCCGATGTGGCTGATATGCGTGCCCTTCTGGAGCGCGAAAAACCACCCAGCAGTCTTTTTGATTTAAAGGTTGTACCTGGCGGCATTATCGATGTGGAATTTTGTGCCCAAGGGCTGCAGCTCGTTCATGCGCACAATGATCAGAGTGTTCTGCAGATATCTACGCCTGAAGCACTAATAGCATTGCAGGCGGGCGGGGCGCTTAATGCCGATGATGGTGCAGCCCTTCAGGCAGCTCATCAGCTTTACAGCACTCTTTCTCAAATTATGCGGCTCTGTCTGGATGGTGTTTTCGATCCAGAAACAGCTGCACCCAGTTTGCGACGATTGGTTATCCAAGCTTGCGATCTACCAAGCATGGATACTGTGACGACGCATCTTGAGCACACGCAAGCTGATGTCCGATCTCGGTTCATTCGCTTGTTTGCTGCCACGAACGAAGATCGTTCGTGCTCATCCCTCGGGGGCGACATTCTCGAAGGAGAGACCTATGACTAACTTTAGAACGAAGAAAATGTTGATGCTGGCTCTTGCAGGCACTGTGCTTGCTACTGGCTTTACTGCCAGCGCCATGGCCAATGACGAACGCGATGGCGCGCGTGATCGTGATCGTGGATCATCATTCCGTGCAGGCGAACGCTTTGCCCGTGCTGATACAGACGGTGATCGTATGATATCACTTAGCGAGTTCCAAACCGGAGCAACTGAGCGTTTCACGGCGATGGATGCTGATGGCAATGGCCAAGTAACACCCGCTGAAATGATCGCCGAGCGTCAACGTGCAAGCGAAGATCGAGCAGCGCAGCGTATCGCCCGTATCGACACCAATGAAGACGGTGTGTTGTCGTTAGAGGAGATGACAGCAGCAAGTGAAGAGCGCTTTGCACGCATGGATCGCGACGATGATGGCAGCCTTGAGCCGCGTGAATTGCGTCGCGGTATGCGCGGCGGGGAGCGTGGTGAGCGAGACGGTCGCCGTGGCCCAGGCGCGCAAGCGCCTGTGGAGCAATCGCTATAACCTTAGCGTTTTAGTACATCCGCAGAACTGACTGCGGAAGAAAGCCATGGCTCATGGGGTGTGGTGCCCCATGAGCTACCATACCATCGCCGCCGCGATGCAGTGATGGCAAATTAGGTGCGCTGAGATCGTGGTGCTGGTCGAAAGTATCTGCCGCAGCTTTGTGTGCCGAGAATGACGTGACCTGCTCAGCCTTTTGCTCAAGCGGTAACGCAATGCTCACCAGGGTTCCTACATTCTCGCGCGAGTGAATGCGCAGCACACCCTTATGCAAATTGATCAGCTTGCTTGAGATGGCCAGACCCAATCCCGATCCTTCGCGCGGTCGGGTCATAACACTTTGAACTTGCTCAAAAGGCTCGGTAACTTTGCGAATTTTGTCTGCGGGGATACCGATTCCCGTATCGCGCACGCTTAAGAAAAGTTGATCGCCTTTACAGCGCCCCCGCACGGTTACACTTCCACCTTCAGGGGTAAATTTCACCGCGTTGTTAAGAAGATTCAGCACCACTTGCCTTAGCGCGCGTGGATCGGCGTCAACCATTCCAACGCCTTTGATGTCGGTGTGTAAGGTGACACCCGCTGACTCAGCCTCCAGCTGCACCATCGTTATGCACTCGCTGACTGCAGTGGAAACATCTTCTTGCGATGGTTGGATTGGGAAGCGATTGGTATCGAGCTTCGCCATATCCAAAACATCAGAAATGACGCCCAATAAAAACTGCCCGCTGGTGTGAATGTCGTGTGCATAGCCATTGTAGGTTTGGCTGCCCAAGGGGCCCAGAAACTCGCTGCGCATAAGATCTGAGAATCCGATGATCGCATTCAGCGGTGTGCGCAGCTCATGGCTCATATTTGCCAAGAACTCGGACTTAGCGCTGCTGGCAGCTTCAGCGCGTTGTTTTTCAATGTTGTGGCGTTCAGCGAGTGCTTTGAGATCACGTCTTGAGCGTGTCAGATCACCAATCGCACCGATCAGGCGACTTTCAGATTCCAGCAGCGCACGCTCTTTGTCTTTTAGCGCCGTGATATCATTGCCCAAAAATGCATACCCGCCATCATAAGTGCTGCGCACGGTAATTTGGTACCAGCGATTATCGGGTAGGCCACACACCAATGGCTTTTCAAGAGCCAGCGCAACGCCGTTGGTTTTGGGTGAGATCAATTGTTCAGCGCAACCCTCCAAATTGAACGGGCACATGGGGCTGCCATTGCCATCAGTTAGGTCGCCGTTGCGCGATAGTTCATTAAAGAAATTGAAGCCAGCATTGCTCGCAACCAGCGTGCCCTTGGTGTCCCACAAGGCGAAAGCGTCGGATACCGCCTCAATAGACTCACGTAAATTACGGTTTGCTTCGGTGGTTTTGCGCTCCGAGCGTCGACGATCTGAAATATCGTTGGCAGCGCCAATCAGGCGGAGTTTGGCACCTGGAAGGCTAATAACTTCGGCGTGCAGGTGTATCCAGCGATATTGACCATCAGCATGCAAAAGGCGGATCGTTGTTTCAAGCTGACCACTATGTGCTTTTTGTAATTCACGGATCTTTTGCTGCAAGTCTGCGTTACTTGGATGCAGGATCGCGTTGAGGTCGTTCGCATCGAGCAGTCGCTGGCTAGGCGTATATCCTAGCATATTGTACATAGAATTTGACCAGTCGATTTGACCCTGATTGAGGTCCCAGTCCCACAAGCCGCTTCGACCGCGGTTTAGGGCTGTTTCCAGCCGAACATGGGCTGTTTGAAAGCGCTCCATCGCATTTGCTGTTCGATCGCTTTGCCAAATGAATGAGTAGCCAAGAATTAGCACCACCAGGCAAACACCAACAAGAAGCGCTAGCTCATTAAAGGCTTTTCGCATCCAGGCGCTGTGCAGCGTGTCGGCGTCGAGCCGAATGGATGTTTGTATATCTCCGAAGGGGCCCTCAACAAATGAGGTGCCGATCACCGGATTAGAAAAGCTAGGCTCATCAATGAGCAAATTTGCTGTTGTGTGATAACCGGTCTCACCTATGCGCAAGTCGCCATCCAAGGGAGCGTCGAGAGTGATGGCTATGCCGTTGAGCGTAGACTCCAGCAATGATGTTGGATCAGATGAGAGCGGGTTTAGTGATTGCGCGGATAGGCTCAAAGTTAGAGCCGCTTGATCTAGCAAGTCTTGCGCCTGGCTCATTGATGCGCTGCGCTCATTCCAAAGCCCATTGGCTTGCAGAGCAATCAGCACGCTAACAAACGTTATGATCAAGAAGGACGTTAGGTGGCGTAAGAACAGCGCAAGGCGATTGTCGTTCTGTTGCTGAAGTTGCAGCTGGTTTGTGTTGTCGGCAAGCAAGGCTCCGTCTTGAAAAGGCCCGTTGGCCTCCTCAATAGCACCAGAAAATGGCGCAGAGTCTTCCTGTGTCGCGACAGCAGCTGCACGCGCCATGCTAGGCCTTTCTGTGATTTCGGGGTTTTACTCTGGAACGTGAATGTTTGCCGAATCACCCTGATTTGAATCGTTGCGAATCAGCTTGTCTAGAGTCACACGGGGTCAATTTCGCAAAAAACTAACTAAGTTTTAACGCTTACGCGCAATTACGTGCGGCTTAATGCTGAAACCGTTATTAATCGAGGGTCATTAAGTCTTGGAGAGAAAAAATCGCTCTTTTGGATGCGCATCCTACCCTTCCAGTATTCGGCCTGCGATATCGCCAAGGTCGACTGAAATTTGGGTCTGATCGATCATGCCTTTTAGGGCAGATTCAGCTTTGGTGCGCCGTAGCGGCTCCAAAGTGCGCCAGCTTCGAAATGCTGATGCGAGGCGAGCAGCCAGCTGCGGATTGTTTTGGTCGATAGCAACGATGCGTCCTGCCATCAACCTATAACCGGACCCATCGGCTGCGTTAAAGCCTGTCACATTACCCATTGCAAATGCGCCCAGTAACGCCCGCGCTCTGTTTGGGTTGCTCGCATCATAGCTAGGGTGGGTCTCAAGTCGTTCAATGTCAGCCGCGGTTCCGTGCATCGCTTGCGCGGTGAACCATTTGTCCATCGATAGTGGATCGCCGCCAAACCTTGCTTCAAAGGCAGCCAAGGGAGACTGCATGCTGGCGCCATCACGCGCAATCAGCATCGACAAGGTTTTGACGCGCATTGTCATGCCTTTGGCAGCGTCATGAGCCGTTCTAATGGCGCTCTCAGCGCGCGGGTCATCCCAATGAACCATATGCTGTAAAAGTGCATTGATCAGCGAGCGTTTGGCCGCCGCTGAAGGTGAGATGATACCATCATCCGCTAAACCCAGTGCATCAAGGGCACCCAACACTTCGCCTGCATAGCGTGTGCAGAAGTCTTGAGAGAAAGTTTTACGGGCACGTTGCACACGCTCTGGGTCAATATCCTTGGCGATTGTGCGGGCAACATCTTGCGAAGAGGGCAGGGTGATGGCAGCAGCACGCATGGCGTGCCCTGCGGCAGTTTCCTCCGACACGCCTTTTGCAATCATTGCAGCAAACAGATCATCATCGTCGCCAAGTGGCTCGTTCAAAGCCAGCCGGTGATAGCGCCGCTGAAGTGCATCGCTGTATAGTGATTGTAGTTGCGCCCAACTCCCATAGGCGTTGTTGTCATGGCGCGCCAAAAAGAGCCTGTCTGCAACCATGTAACCATGCGCGGTTAAGTTGATCGGGCTTGAATAGTCGCGAAATAGGGACGGGCAAGCCGGGAGCTTTTCCAAACCACTCAAGTGTAGCGTGCCGTTAGCCTCTTCCAGTAGGAACTGACCATCAACCCAGCGGCCACCTGTCGTCTCAACTTTTGCATCGCCGAGGGGCAAATCTTCTCCCCGTTCATCAACGAGGCCAAGATTACAGGGAATTGGCAGCGGCAACTTTTCGCTTTGACCGGGCGTAGGTGCCGTCGATTGTTTGAACGTGAACGTGATTGCGCCAGTGGTGGTATCTGATTTGCTCTCCACGCTCACCTGCGGGGTTCCGGCCTGTGTGTACCAGAGTAGAAAATCAGGCCAGGGGCCAAGGTCCTGCGCTTCAGCCTCCATAGCCGCCAGAAAGTCTTCCAGCCGCGCTGCTTGCCCGTCAAAGGTGGCAAAATATCGATCCATTGCTTTGCGGAAACGCACTGGCCCCAGCCAGTTGCTAATCATCCGAACAATCTCGGCACCTTTTTCGTAGACGGTGGCTGTGTAGAAATTGTTGATCTCGCGGTAAGTGTCCGGGCGAACCGCATGGGAAAGCGGCCCGGCATCTTCAGGAAATTGATGCGCCCATAAATCACGTACATCGCGAATACGTTTCACCGGTCTGTCGTAGAGGTCACTTGTGTATTCCTGGTCGCGAAAAACAGTCAGTCCTTCCTTCAGGCAAAGCTGGAACCAGTCCCGACAGGTAACCCTGTTGCCAGACCAATTGTGGAAATATTCATGCGCAATAATCGCATCAATGCGCTCATAATCCTCATCTGTTGCCGTTTCTGGTGAGGCAAGAATGTACTTGTCATTGAAGATGTTAAGGCCCTTGTTTTCCATGGCCCCAAGGTTGAAATCCGACACTGCAACGATGTTGAACACATCAAGATCGTACACCCGCCCGAAGCGCTCTTCATCCCACTTCATGCATTGTTTCAGGGCAGACATTGCAAAGTCTGCACGGTCAGCTTTGCCAGGCTCAACATAAATACAAAGCGCAACCTTGCGCCCATCGGCAGCGGTAAAGCTATCCTCCACTTTATCCAGTTGCCCGCCTACAAGCGCAAACAGGTATGAAGGTTTGGGGTGTGGGTCGTGCCATACAGTGCGATGCCAGCCATCGCTGAGTGTTTCGGTGCTTTGCGGGTTGCCGTTAGATAGCAGCACGGGGCAATCGTTTTGGCGCGCCTCAAGGGTAACCTGATAGGTTGCCAAAACGTCGGGGCGGTCCAAGAAGGGCACAATCCGCCGAAAGCCCTGAGCCTCACATTGCGTGCAGTAGACGCTGTTGGTCAGATAGAGCCCGCTAAGTGCTTTGTTGGCAGCAGGATCAAGCGTTACGGCAACGCGCACATCGCACGGTTGCTGGGCTGGCACATCAAAAACAACACTGTTTGTATCTTGCTTTGCTGGGGCTGATTTCCCATCCACCTCAACGTCAACAGCCGTCAGGCCATCAGCATCCAGCTCAAGCTTGGCTTGCAGGTTTTTGTGGTCATGCGCTGGGTTTGGCCGCACCTTATAGTGTGCCAGCGCGTGTGTATTGGCGCCATCAAGCCTTACACGCAGATCAACATGGTCAATAAGAAAGGGGGGTGGAGTGTAGTCAGTAAGGCGTATTACCGCAGAAGTATCTGTTTTCATGATCTAGTCCCAAGCACAGCTCCTGTCGGTACGACAAGACGTAAATGACCCATTGGGCCGTTTGATTGGTGCCCCCATTAGGGCCTTACCTTGCTATCTGCCGGGGGCAAGCGTAGGTGAGGCGATCTTCGGTAATGTTCATTTTGGCCCCATATTATGACCTTCATCATCGATCCACCCGCTCAACCATTTCTGCCAATTGTTGGTGTTGATGATCAGTTTCCCGTTGGCCGTATTTTTTGTGTTGGCCAAAACTATGCCGATCATGTGCGTGAGATGGGTGGTGATCCCGCGCGCGGTCAGCCGATCTTTTTTGACAAGCCCGCAAGCGCCCTAGCTGCCAGTGGCAGCACGCTGGCCTTTCCGCCCGCTACAAACGATCTGCACCACGAGATTGAGCTTGCAGTTGCGTTGCGCAGCGGCGGAACCAACCTTGATGCAGCCAGCGCAATATCTTGCATTCTTGGTTATGCAACAGCACTGGATATGACCAGGCGTGATCTTCAGCAAAAGGCTAAATCTGCTGGTAAGCCATGGGATATGGCCAAAGGCTTTGATCAATCTGCACCGTGCGGCGCCTTATCACTTATGCCAGGCCGCGTGTTGGGTGAGGGTGGCATTTCTTTGTCAATCAATGGCCAGATGCGTCAAAGCGGTGATCTCAACCAGATGATCTGGACGGTGGATGAGATCCTCGTTGAGCTATCGAAACTGGTGAGCCTGCAGCCTGGTGATCTCATTTTAACCGGCACACCAGCCGGGGTATCACGGGTGCAACCCGATGATATTTTAGAGGGCTCCATTACCGGCTTGGCGCCTCTCACCGTCACCTATCAATCCAACGCATAGCTAGGTTTTTCCATGGAAGCTCTTTCTGCCATCCCGATGGATCAAGCCCTTTTGCTTGCCGGTTCACTAGTTATCGCCGGTGCCATTACCGGCGTGCTTTCTGGCCTTTTTGGTGTTGGCGGCGGCGCTGTCATGGTGCCGGTCCTGTTCGAGGTGTTTGGCTTTGCTGGCGTGGATGATGCAGTGCGAATGCCACTGGCTATTGGTACCTCGCTTGCCGTGATCATCCCAACATCCATCCGCTCTTTCCGTGGCCATAACGCGCGCGGCGCAGTGGATATGGCGATCCTCAAGGCTTGGGCTCTGCCCATATTACTCGGCGTTATTTTGGGCGCGATTGTTGCGCGTTTTGCCGATCCGTGGGTCTTCATGCTGGTGTTTGCAGTTGTCTCGACCCTCAATGCCATCAAACTGCTGTTCGGTCGTGATAGCTGGAAACTGGGTGAAGATTTACCGGGCCCTTGGCCTATGCGCATCATTGGCTGGGTTATCGGCCTTTTGTCTTCGCTGATGGGCATTGGTGGCGGTGTAATGGCGAACATGGTTCAGACGCTTTACAACCGGCCAATCCTCAACTCTATCGCCACATCCTCGGGTGTCGGCGTGTTGATCTCTATCCCGGCAACGCTAGGCTATACTTATGCTGGTTGGCCGCAAATGGATGTAACGCCACCCTTCTCGCTCGGCTTTATTTCACTCATCGGTGTAGCGCTACTTTTGCCGCTAACTGTGCTCACGGCCCCATTGGGTGTGAAAATTGCCCACGCGCTGCCCAAGCGAACGCTAGAAATTTCGTTCGGTATTTTTCTTGTGATTGTAGCTGCGCGCTTTATCGCAGCCTTGTTCGGTGTTTAAGCCACGTAGCTTTGAAACACCCAATAGCCAACAAGCAGCGCCAGCAGCATAAGGCCCCAAACGGCAAGTTGTTTGATGAGCGGTCCAATTTTCTGCCCTTTGCCCAGCATACCGCCGCCCAGATAAACTAGCAGGGCGAGCATGGCCGTTAGTGCACCCAATTGGCCGGGCGTTGCGCCCATTATAGTGTTGCTATCGCCGCCAATCAGCAAAACGACGAGGCCGGTTGCCAAAATGCCAAAGGCTACCCAGCCATAAACGGGCATTATTGCTGTCCTGCTACATCATCAATGCCAGCAGCTTTGCGCTGAGGCCCAAGATGTTTCATTCGGTCCGGCAGTTGGCCCATCACTTGCCGTCGTTGCAGATTGGTAAGTTTCGACCAGCGACCAATTTCATCCAGCGTACGCCCACAGCCAAGACAAAGGCGTAGCAGCGGATCAATCCGACAAATCTGTAGGCAGGGTGAAACTGCGGTATCTTGCTGGGCAGGTGGTGGTGTCGACATAGCGTTCTTAATCAGCACTCAGGCTCTTGGTATTTCAGCGGGCGCTAAAACATGATGCCAACGCATATAGAGATCACAAGCAGTCCAGCAAGGTCGCAAAGTTGTTGTATCGCACCCAATATATCGCCGGTCTGCCCGCCAATATGCGTGCGAGCTATATGGCTTGCCCATATCGTAGCGCCTAGCATTGCTATGGCGCATGCGAGGGCAGCGACAATTCCTGCGCTTAGGCCAAGCCCAGCAAGCAATGAGACCAGCGCGATCATGGTGCCAACGGCCAATGCGGCCTGTGCAGCGCGATGTGATGGGCTGCCCAGAGCTGCAGCAGCTCCATCTTTACGGGCATGGGCAAGGTTGCTCGCGGCCAGCATGGCCATTGCCCGGCTAAGGGTTTGGGTTGCAAGTAAGGCAGTAAGGCCTGCCAACGGGCTAAACATGGCGATGGATGCCAGCGCGGCAGCCCGTAACCCCACGCTTAAGATCAGCGCCAACACACCATAGGTGCCAATGGCAGAATCGCGCATGATTTCAAGTTTACGCTCCACGGTGCGCCCGCCACCAATGCCGTCAGCGCAATCAGCCAGGCCATCTTCGTGCAAAGCACCTGTGACCATGATCATGGTCGCGACAGCTAGGAGCGCCGTCAACAAAGGTTCTGCACGCAGCGCTAAAGCCAGTGTTATGGTGAGGCCACCAACGAGGCCTGGAACAAGGCCGGTCAAGGCGAAGGCAGGCGCAAAACCATCAGCGCTAACGATCGGGTCGTCTTCTTCCCGCTGGAGCTGCGGCAAGGGTAGGCGTGTGGCAAACCGCAATGTGCGGTAAAAATCGAACAGAAAATCCATGCTGCTACCGGTAGTCAGCCGCGGGCGTGGCGACAAGGCCAATTGCCTCATCAAAAGCTGCGCGCTAAAGGCAACGCTCTGATTGAAGAGCTATAAGGATCTGCTTTGTCTGCCCCAACCGCCACTGCCACTGGTCTACCGTTTGATGATATTCGCGCTCTTTTTGCGCGTCCCACTCAGCCCGATTTTGAGGCGCGCACGCGCGCTGCGCTGCGCAATGCTAACCTGTTAAAACCAGCAGGCTCACTGGGCGATTTGGAACATATTGCGCTGTTTTTGGCTGGTTGGCAGGGTGTAGAGAAGCCCATGATCACGCGGCCCATCGTGGCGTTGTTTGCCGGCAATCATGGTGTGCACGCGCAGGGCGTTTCGCGCTGGCCTATGGAGATCACCCAAACCATGGTCGACACTTTTATGCAGGGTGGCGCGGCCATCAATCAGCTTTGTGCCTTGCATGGGCTGGGCCTAAAAGTTTTCGATCTGGCGCTGGACATGCCGGTGGAGGATTTCACGCAGCAGCCTGCCATGGATGAGAAAGGCTGCGCGGCCACCATCGCGTTTGGCATGGAGGCGATTGCTGGTGGTGTCGACCTGGTTTGTATCGGCGAAATGGGCATCGCCAACACCACGGCTGCATCGGCCATTTATGCCGCGCTTTTTGGTGGCGGGGCGCAAGCCTGGGTGGGCGAAGGCGCTGGTGCCGACCCGGAGCAGCATACCCGCAAGGTCGCTGCAATTGACGCGGGGCTAGAGCTGCACAAGGACAAGCTTTCTGATCCACTGGAAGTGCTGCGTTGTTTTGGTGGGCGTGAGATCGCCGCCATGGCGGGCACAATTTTGTCAGCTCGTGCCGAGCGCACACCGGTCATTGTGGATGGATTTGTGGCAAGTGCGGCAGCTGCCATTATCCACGCCATTAATCCAGAAATGCTGGATCATTGTTTGTTTGGTCATGTGTCAGCCGAGCGGGCGCACCAAAAAGCACTCGATGAGATGGGCAAAAGCGCACTGCTTAATCTTGGCATGCGGCTGGGCGAGGGTACGGGTGCAGCTTTGGCGGCTATGCTGGTGAAATCAGCGGCTAGCACACATTCAGGCATGGCAACGTTTGCTGATATCGGTCTGCCCGAAGTGACATCACTGCCCAGCTAACTGCCTGCTGCTAGGCTGCGCGGTCAGCCACAGCATCCTGCCCCATAGCTGGCATCGCCTGCATCACCCGATCGGATGGGAAAATAGCGCGCACAATTGTGCCTTCGCGCAGCTTGGAGTGTAATTCAAAGCGTCCGCCATGGGTCTTCATCAGGGCTTGAACAATGGGCAGGCCAAGGCCTGTGCCCTGTTCAGCGTTCTTGATGGCAATCGAACCTTGCCCGAAAGACGAAAGCACCACGGGGATCTCATCTTCAGGGATGCCTGGGCCGGTATCGCGCACCTCAATCATCTGCCCGCCATCCTGTGTGGCAATCACTTTGATGGTGACTTCGCCATTGAGCGGGGTGAATTTGATGGCATTGGAAAGCAGGTTCAGCGTGATCTGGCGAACAGCGCGCTCGTCAGCCCAAAGCTTCGGCATGCTTTCCTGATAGTCTTCATGCAGCGTGATGCTTTTGCCTTTGGCTTTCATAGCCAACAGGTGCGCGGCTTCTTCCACCACATAGGCAACCTGTACAGCTTCCTCAGAAAGCTCATGACGGCCAGCTTCAATGCGCGAAAGATCAAGGATCTCATTGATGAGGTTCAACAGATGCGAGCCGGACTCGTGAATATCGTTGGAATATTCACGATACTGGTCATTGGGCATGGGGCCCAGCACTTCACCTTTCAAAACCTCAGAAAAGCCCAGGATAGCATTCAACGGCGTGCGCAGCTCGTGGCTCATCGTTGCCAAGAAACGTGATTTGGCAAGGTTGGCATCATCTGCGCGACGGCGTGCTTCTTCGGCGATACCGCGCTGCTGTTCCAGCTCAGCAATCATATCATCTTTTTGCGCGCGTGCTTCTAGCAGGGCCAGCGTGGTGCGGTGCATCTGATGGGCAATGGTAAGAAAGAACAACTGCACGCCTAAAGCGCCAATGGCCATGATAATGTTGATCATATCACCACGAACACCAAGCGAGAGCGCATAACAAACCGCGATAGGTGTGGTGGCACAGGCCGCTGCAATTGGCAGGTGGTGGTTCAACATTGCTGATGTTGCGATAACAACAATCAGAATAGAGAAGATCAGCGGGCCAACGCCCTCATACCCTTCAGGCAGCCCGATTAGGTAGATCGCTATTGGTAATAGACCCCAAACCACACCGCGGGCTGCTTCGACCACCGAAAAGTGACGGACCCAGCGCACCGGGTCCAATTCATCAGGGTTTTCTTGTGAGGCCTTTTTGGCCACTAGCGCGGCAAAAAGTTGCACGCTTATCATCGTAACAGACCAGGTGGCAGCAAGCGCGGTGGGCAAGGCAAAGAATAAGGCGGCGCAAACAGCCAGCGCCAGCGCAAGTTGAAAGGCAAATCCAGCCAAGTGGTTCTGAGCAAAAAGGCCAACAATTTGCTGCTCAAAGGTGAGCGACTGTCCCGTTGCTGAGTTCAAGCGTTCGCGAACGCCGCGCACGGCTGAACGCGTATCGCGACGTCGATCGGCCCTTGCCCGGCTTTGAGCAAGGCTGGAAACACCGGTGGCTTGTAAGCGTGTCGACATTGGGCCTTGGATGATAAAAATGTGCAGCACAAAATGAGAAAAATCTCTTTGCCTAAAGTCTGCCAAAAGAATGAACAGGTCCTTTCCAAACGTGATGAATGATCTATGAACCCGCCTGATTTACATGTGCTTTTAAAGAATATTCGTGCCTGCACCCTCTGTCGCGATGAGCCACGCAGCCGCAGCCCGCTTCCACACGAACCAAGGCCGGTTCTGCAAATATCCAAAACTGCCCGCATTTTGCTTGCCGGACAGGCCCCGGGTGCCCGCGTTCATGCATCTGGCAGGCCGTTCACCGACCCCTCTGGCGACAGGCTGCGTAGCTGGTTGGGGCTCGATGAATTGACCTTCTACGATGACCGTAAGCTTGCCATCGTACCCATGGGTTTTTGCTTTCCCGGCTATGATGCTAAGGGCAGCGACCTGCCACCAAGGCCAGAGTGCAAAGCCACATGGCATGATCAGCTTTTCGCCAGCCGAAAACCATTTGAATTAACATTGGTTATTGGGCGCTACGCACGCGATTATCACCTGCCACAGTGCAAGCGCGAAAACTTAACGGCGACAATTGGTGCGCAGGTTGAGGGGATCGAAACGCTGGCTCATGCTCCGGTGATTGTTCTGCCGCATCCCTCTTGGCGCAACACAGCTTGGCTGAAACGCAATGCTTGGTTTGAGGCTGATCTGCTGCCGCCACTTAAAGCGCGTGTGGCCGATCTTCTCAAAAATAGCGCATGACATTCGCACTGTGGCGCTGTTAAACGCACTTCTGAGAAATTTAATTCCTCAAAAATCGATTTTGCGAGAAATTCATGCAAGACTTGGCCTTTGATGTCATCGAC
Source organism: Devosiaceae bacterium (assembly GCA_045105395.1). Taxonomy (GTDB): domain Bacteria; phylum Pseudomonadota; class Alphaproteobacteria; order Rhizobiales; family MH13; genus MH13. The sequence goes on from JBGCDM010000031.1 coordinate 30,699, forward strand.
CGGCGCATCCTGGCGGCGCTGCAAGAAGATGCAACCCTATCCATGAATGAAATTGCTGCCCGCGTTGGTTTATCTGCAACACCTTGCTGGCGGCGCATCCAAAAGCTGGAAGAGGCGGGTATTATTCGCAAGCGCGTTGCGCTGCTCAATGGCAAGGCGATTGAAGCTGGTGTTTCGATTTTTGTTTCGGTGCGCACCAACCAGCACACCGATGAATGGCTCAAGCGCTTCGCCGAAGTGGTGAGCGCGATGCCCGAGGTGGTCGAATTTTACCGCCTGTCTGGCGATATTGATTACCTTCTCAAGGTCGTCGTGCCCGACATTTCAGCGTATGACGCGTTCTATAAAAAGCTCGTTGCCAAGATCGACTTGTCGGATGTGTCTTCATCCTTCGCGATGGAGGAGATCAAATACACCACCGCTCTGCCGCTGGACTACATGAAAGTGGACAAGCGCCCAGCGACGAGCGTTTAGCTATTTGGTAAGCCGGGTGATGAGGCTGGACGTGTCCATCCGGTTACCACCTTTTTCTTGCACTTCTGCATAGAACTGATCGACCAGCGTTGTAACAGGAAGCAGCGAGCCGTTGTTCTTGGCTTCTTCCATCACAATGGCGAGGTCTTTGCGCATCCAGTCGACGGCAAAGCCATAGTCGAACTTGCCCTCATTCATGGTCTTCCAGCGGTTTTCCATCTGCCAGCTTTGGGCTGCACCTTTGGAGATGACACCAATAACTTCCTCCACATCCAGCCCTGCGTTCTGTGCAAAGGCGATGGCCTCTGACAGACCTTGCACAAGGCCTGCAATGCAAATTTGATTGACCATTTTCGTCAATTGGCCCGAGCCGATCGGTCCCATCAGACCAACTTGCTTGGAGTAGCAATCAATCACCGGTTTGGCTTTTTCAAACACCGCCGGGTCACCGCCTGCCATCACCGTAATTGTGCCGCTCTCAGCGCCTGCCTGCCCACCAGAAATTGGCGCGTCCATAAAGTGGAAGCCGCCAGCATCAGCCGCCGCGCCAAGTTCTCGTGCAACATCAGCCGAAGCGGTCGTGTGATCGACAAAAATGGTGCCAGGGCCCATCGATTGGAAAGCACCATCAGGCCCCGTGGTGACACTGCGTAGATCATCATCATTGCCCACACAGGCGAACACGATTTCCGCACCCTTTGCCGCTTCGGCGGGTGTGGGAGCCATGCTCCCGCCATTGGCGCCGCCATATTGATCGACCCACTTTTGCGCTTTTGTGTCGGTGCGGTTGTACACCGTTACATCGTGCCCACCTTGTGATGCGAGATAACCGGCCATGGGGTAACCCATGACGCCAAGTCCGATGAATGCAAGTTTTGCCATGGTCGTTCTCCAGCAGAATGATTGTTGCTAAAGGCAATAGGGTGCTAAGCTACCGCTGACTAGTGCGAGAGCGCCAGATGGCGTGTGAGGCGTTTTTCAAGCTGGTCCCAAACCCGGCGTACAATCTCCACAGCAATAAGGTAGAGCAGTGCCGCCCAGAAGAACGCTTGGAAATTAAATGAGCGCGCATAGGCAAGGCTGGTCACGCCCATCAGATCCAGAACGGTAACGATGGAGGCAATGGCGGAGCCTTTGATCATCAAGATCAGCTCATTGCCTAGCGGTCGCAGCGCCACAATGTAGGCTTGTGGCAGGGTGACTTTGAAAAAGATCGGCCAGCGCGACATGCCCAGCGCCTTGCCTGCCTCTTCCTGTCCTTGCGGCAGTGATTGGATTGCGCCGCGCATAATTTCGGCCTGATAGGCAGCGGTGTTGAGCGTGAAAGTGAGCACCGCAACATAAAAAGGCTCACGGAAAAACCACCAAATACCGGCAGCTTGGAAGGCCTCATTGAACTGCCCTGCGCCATAGTAAAGCAGAAAAAGCTGTGCCAGCAGTGGCGTTCCACGGAAAAACGCAATGTAGGCACGCGCTGGCAGTGTGAGCCATCTACGCTTTGAGAGCCTTGAAAGAGCCAGCGGAAGTGAGAGTAGTGCGCCGACACTGACTGAGAGAAGAACCAGTTGGAACGTGACCAGAATACCTTCCAGGTAACGGTCCCAATATCGGTCAACCAGCCGCCAGTTGATGCCCGGGATAATCCAGGCCGCAAGACCTATAACAATGGCGGCCAGCAGCAGCTTATCAAACAAGCTCTTGTCCATGCCAAAGGGGCCTTTTGCCGTATGTTTTCGGCCTGGTGCTGTGCGCGGTGCGGTGGGTAGCGTTTGATCTGTCATCGTGCTGCAAAGCCCCGGTTGGCGCGGCGCTCCAGTGCATCAGTCCCCAAGGTGGAGATGAGTGTGAAGACCAGATAAATCATGCAGGCAATGAGATAGAAAAAGAACGGCTCTTTGGTCACTCCCACAGCGACTTGTGTTTGGCGAAGCAGGTCATTGAGCGCGATCACTGACACAAGAGATGTGTCTTTGATCAGCACTAGCCACAAGTTACCAAGGCCTGGCAGCGCCAACCGCCAAAGCTGCGGCAGCGTGATGAGGCGGAAACTTTGAATGGCCGAAAGGCCAAGCGATCGACCCGCTTCGCCCTGGCCTTTGGGAATGGCGCGAATAGCGCCGAGAAAAACCTCTGAGGAGAACGCGCCGAACACCACACCAAGCGCAACCACACCGGCAGTAAACCCGCTAATTTCAAAAGAGGAGCCCGGCGCAACCAGCTGCACAACGCGGTTGGCCAGCAGTTGAACCATATTGTAGATAACAAAGAGAGTGAGAAGCTCTGGTAAGCCGCGAAAAACGGTGGTGTACACGTTGCCGATAGCGCGCAGATACGTGTTCTCAGACTCTTTGGCCAACGCGATGGACAGGCCAAGCAGTAAGCCGAAAGGCAGCGTAACCAGCGCCAGTCGAATGGTTAGCCAAGCGCCCGCAGCAAGCTCGTCGCCCCAGCCATCTGCGCCCCACGCCAGCAGTCCAAACAGTTCACTCATACGCGCCTACGCAACCCACCATGTAAGAAGCCGCGCACCCACGGTGCGCGGCTCAAATCAACAAAAATCAATAGACCGAGAAGGGAAAATATTTCTCGCTGATTTCTTGGTAGGTACCATCTTCAATGATGGCTGCGATTGCCGCGTTAAACTGTTCGCGCAGTTCATCATCGCCCTGCCGAACGGCAGCGCCAACGCCAGAGCCAAAATAGTCTGGATCAGAATAGGCATCACCCACAAAGGTGCAGCAGGAGCCATCATCGGTATCCATCCACTCAAAGAGCACAATGGAGTCGGCCAAGATGAGATCGATGCGACCTGCAGCTAGGTCCAGATTGGCTTCATCCTGTGTTGGGTAGAGGCGAATATCTGACTCAGAGTAAACGTCTTCCAAGAAGTTGGCGTGAATGGTCGCCGATTGTGCGCCAATTGTCATGCCCGCCAGATCAGCTGGTGAGGTGGCCGTGATCGAAGAGCCATCGCGCACCGCAAAGCGTGCTGGTGTTTGGTAATATTTATCACTGAAATCAACCACTTCCATGCGCTCTTGCGTGATCGACATGGAGGCCATGATAGCATCATAGCGGTTTGCCAAGAGCGCTGGGATGATCCCATCCCAATCCTGGGCCACCAGCTCGCAGGTCACTTCCATTTCTGCACAAAGAGCCGCTGCCAGATCAATTTCGAAACCCTGAAGTTCACCATTGGAATCGGTGAAATTAAACGGAGGGTAGGCACCTTCGGTACCAATGCGCAAAACGTCTTGGGCGCTGACAGTCGAAGCGCCAAGTGCCAGGCCAGTTGTCGCGATCGCCGCAACTGCAAAGCGTGAGAGTTTGGTCATATGAAATTCCTGTTTCCCTGTTTTCCCTGCCATTTCCAGCTTCTTACGCCGGTGGTCTAGGCAGGTTGGCGACAACACACACCATTTCGCAATCCCTTGCAACGCGCGCCTTTAGGCAGCATGCCACTTTTTTGCGCTATGCCTCGTATTCAGGCGCTTTACGCTGAGGCAATTACAGGCAGTTGTAGAAACCGTTTTCGTTGTCAGCGGCGCAGTGTAATGTGCACAAAAATGCAATCACCAAGGGCAACTCAAGCGTGTGGAAAACTATAAAATCAGCGTTGGGCGCCAAGGGCGCTGAGGCTGACAAGACAGACGACGAAATGAACGCGGTCTGGTCGACCATTGAACAGGTGATCGATCCAAAAACTGGCGCACCGATCACTAAGTCAGGCGTTTTGTCGGCGCCAAAACTAACCGATGGACGGCTGTTTCTCACCCTGAGTGTAGCGCCAGGTGATGTTGCCCAGTACGGTCCCATTCGCGATGCTTTGGAAGTTACACTCAACGCTCTGCCCAGCGTGGATCAGGCGTTTGTCGTTTTAAGCGCTGAAGGTCCGGCGGAGCGGGTTGTTGCGCCCGCCAGCATCAAACCGCCCGCAGCGCCTGCGTCCGTGCCAAAAGCGTCGACCAAACCCAAAGCCAATCGAATGGGCGGTATCGATTTTTCTGGCATTGGCGCAATCATTGCTGTGGCGTCAGGCAAGGGTGGCGTGGGTAAATCCACCACGACGGCAAACCTTGCCATTGCGCTTGCAAGCCAAGGCCTGAAGGTTGGTGTGTTGGATGCCGATGTTTATGGGCCGTCGATTCCGCGGCTTTTCGGCGTGAGCACACCGCCCGCCTTTAACGACCAGAAGAAGGCAACGCCGCCCGTTGGCCATGGCGTCAAAGTCATGTCCATGGGGTTCCTGATCGAGGAAGGCACGCCCATGGTGTGGCGTGCGCCCATGGTGGTTTCGGCGCTAACGCAAATGCTTTCGGATGTGCTTTGGGCACCCGAAGGTGAACCGCTGGATGTGATGCTGATCGATATGCCACCAGGAACCGGTGACACGCAGCTGACTATTTCGCAGCAGGTGCCGCTGGATGGTGCGGTGATTGTTTCAACGCCGCAAGATTTGGCGCTCATTGATGCGCGCAAAGGCGTTGGCATGTTCCAAAAGGTTGAGGTTCCCATTCTTGGCATTGTTGAAAATATGTCGAGCTACGTGTGTCCGCAGTGTGGGCATGAGGCGCATATTTTTGGCCATGGTGGCGCGAAAGCAGATGCGGCGAAATTCGGCGTGCCGTTCTTGGGTGAAGTGCCGCTTGATATCGCAATCCGCGAAACATCTGATGCTGGTACGCCAATCGGCATTACCCAGCCAGATGGCCCACATGCAGCTGCATACGGGGTGATAGCTAGCACCATGTGGGCGGATGTGCAGGCGCGCAAAGAGGGCAAGCGTCAGCCCCCGTCAATCATTATTGAGGATGAACTGGCCGCAACTGGATAGCCGCGCACTAAGCGGTCGTTGCTTTCGCCTCCAGGTGGTTGGCAAGTATGCCAAAGACCAAGGCAAACACCGCACACACCACCATAATGATCAGCACTGGCCATATACCAAGGTGGATCACCCAACCCACGATGACGGTAGCAATCGCGCCGCACATCACCTGGATAGCGCCACTAAGCCCGGATGCGGTGCCAGCAAGCTCTGGGCGCACCGATAGCGCCCCGGCAAAGGCGTTGGGCATGGTCAGTCCATTGGCGAGCGATGAAATTAGCATAGGGCCAAACAGCATCAGCGGGTGCATCCACTGCGCAGCTAGCAAGGCGGCCATTAGCACCATCGCAAGCAGCAACAGCACGTTGCCAGCTAGGATCATATGCGGTGGGCCTACGCGCATCGAATAGCGTCCAGATAGGAAATTGCCGACCGCATAACCCGCCGCAATCATGGTGAAGTAGAACCCATACTCCACAGGGGCCAACCCCAAAATACGCTGCGAAATGATCGGGCCACCGCCCAAAAAAGCGAAGAACACGCCAGATGCCATCGCGCCGGTGAGCGAAAACGCCCAGAAGCGTGGCTCACGCATAAGCGCTTTATGGCTTTCAATGAGCGAGGCAACCGATAGTTTGGATTGCCGGCTGTTGTGCGTTTCGCGAAGCGTCATCACAACCAGCACCAGCAGTACGCCACCAACGATCAGCAGCAGGTCAAATGAGGCGCGCCAGCCGTAAAAGCCATCCAGAAGGCCGCCAATCGCTGGGCCTATCATCTGGGCAATCGCCATGCCCATTGTGACATAGCCAAGCAAGCTTGCCGCTTGATCGCGCGTGGAAACATCGCGCACAATGGCCCTGCCGATGACCATCCCTGCGCACCCGCCAATGGCCTGCAGGCCACGCGCAAAGATGAGTGCCTCGATGCTAGTGGCAAACCGGCAAAACAGCGTGGCAAGCAGAAACAGCACCAACCCGAAGATCAAGGTGGGCCTGCGCCCAAAGCGATCAGAAAGCGGGCCGATGATAAGCTGCGTAACTGCAACTGCGAACAAATAAACTGATAATGTAAGCTGAAGTTGCGCATCGCTGGCCTGCAAGTCCACGGCCATGCCGGGCAGGGACGGCAGATAAATGTTCATTGTCAGTGGGCTGATCGAAACGATCATCACCAGCAACAATGTGCCTGGGCGCTTGGCAAGCGGCGCGTCTTGCTGTGCGAGCGTGGGGGCTTCCTGCGTTGCCATGCGGGCTAGATGCTAACGTTGGTAAGAGCGCAAAAAAGCATCGCCCACTGCGGGAGGCAGCAGGCGATGCTATCGATGGCTCTAGTCTAGGCTTCTAAACTCAGTCCGCCAAGGGGGATATGTAGGGTATGGGGTGAGTTAAGCGGCAGTCTTCCTGCTGAAACAGTTAGTGCCGCTTGAGAAGCGAGCCAAAGAAATCAGCCCAGGCTTGGCCGCGCAATTTGCGTGATTCATCGATGTGACGTTGCAGGTCTGGGCGAGCGGTGAAATACAACATGAGAATTCCTTTCGGGGGGATAATTTGATGTGTTCGTTTGTGTTGAAGCCTTTATGCGCCTTGTAAACTGAGCTAACAAACGGGTAGTTTAACTTGTCACATCAAATAATTTGATCTGAATGGAATCGAATATTAATGGCGCGGCTGCCCACACTTAACGGTTTGCAGGCCTTTGAATCTGCTGCACGGCTGATGAGCTTTGCTGAAGCCGCAGAGGAGTTAAACCTCACGCCCTCTGCTGTTTCCTACCAGGTGCGCACCTTGGAAGACCGGTTGGGGGTAGAGCTTTTTGCGCGGCTCAATCGTGCAATCGCGCTGACAGAAGCAGGGGAAGCGCTCTATCCTGATATTCGCGAGGCTTTTGCCCGCATGCGTGTAGCGGTGGATCGATTGTCGGCGGACACGCCAGAAAATGTACTGGTGGTCTCCACCGGACCATCCTTTGCCGCCAAGTGGCTTTCGCCGCGGCTATTTTCTTTTATGGATGCTCATCCGGAAATCGAGATTCGCATCTCAGCCAGCCTAAAGCTGGTGGATTTTAACCGCGATGGCGTGGATGTCGGTATTCGCTTTGGGTCTGGTGGTTACCCTGGCTTGGATCAGTTTCACCTGATGGGTGATGAGGTGACGGTGCTTACCTCTCCAGCATTCTTAGCGGCGCATCCTCTTAGAACGCCGCAAGATATCATCGGTCAGCCGTTGATTATTGATGAGTCGATGGCCTTCACCAAGGAGGCTCCAACTTGGTCAACCTGGTTTGATCATGTGGGCGTGCGCTACACAGGTGAGGTGCGCGGCCTGCGCTTCAACCATGCCGACCACGCCATTGATGCAGCCACGCGCGATGTGGGCATTTCGCTGGCGCGAACCTCACTGGCACAAAGTGATTTGGACAAAGGGTTGCTGGTTGAGCCGTTCCCGCAGCACCGCCTCACAACATCGTTGGCGTTCTTTTTGGTGATGCCACCCACGGCGCGGCTGAAGCCAAAAGTGGCAGCCTTCACCCAGTGGATCCATGAAGAGCTGGGCCTGCCTTATGAAGATAGCTAAGCTGCTTTATGTTTGGCGGTTGCGCGCTTAATCTGTTGTTCTCGGAAAATCATGTAGATGCCGCTTGCCACAACAATGCTCATGCCGATGATCATGGTGAGGTCAGGTCGGTTGCCAAACACCAAAGCATCAATCAACAAAGCCCAAAGCACGATGGAATAGCGAAATGGCGATGTGACAGACACATCACCGCTGCGCATGGCGACTGTCACAGCTAAATATCCCAAGGTGAGGAAGCAGGCCGAGAGCCCAAGTAGCATAAGGCCCTGCGGTGTCGGCGATACCCAGTCTTGGAATAAGGATAAGACAACGCCCATCAGCATCACTGCTGCGCATGTGACCAGATTAATGGATACCGCAGGCAAGCGCGGATCGATAGATCGGGTCGCCATGTCGCGAATAACGAAGAACACCACCGCAGCAACCGCCCACAGGCTTGCAGGCATAAATCCATCGCCGCCTGGCTGAATGACCAGCAAGATGCCGAAAAACCCAACGATCACAACGCTCCATCGCCGCCAACCCACTTTTTCTTTGAAGAGGATTGCAGCAACGGCAACCATTGCCAGCGGGATTGTTTGCAGCACCGCATTGGCGTTGGCGATCGGGATTTGGATGATTGCGTTATAAAACAGCAAGGTTGCCATGCACTCGCCAAGGGCGCGCAGCCACACTGGCTTGTCCTTGAGCGTTGGCAGTTTTTTTTGCGCCCCGGTAGCAAATGCCAAAGCAATCAGGATGGCCAGCATCGCAATTCCGCGCAGCACAATCATCTGGCTGACCGGCATTTCTTGTGAAGCAAGTTTGATGCAGCTGTCGGTGCCAATGAACCCAATCATGGCTATGCAGGTGGCAAGGATGCCGCGTGCATTGGGGGACATTGCGCTGAAAATCGGCATTGGAAGCTATCGGCGTTAGAGCCTCGCCGGGATGGGCCGCTCACTCTTGCAAGGCTTAAGCGCAATCGCGTCCAGTGCAAGCGCTTATTAACGGCTCGGGGGCTACCCGCCCGTCATGCTCATGTGCCGTGATACGGCTGGCTGGGCGCCCGTGCGATCAATCACAAAATCATGACCCTTTGGCTTGCGGCCAATCGCTTCATCAATGGCTTGCTGAAGCAGCTCATCACCTTCAGAGGCACGAAGTGGCGCGCGAAGATCCGCTGCATCTTCCTGGCCTAGACACATGTAAAGCGTGCCGGTGCACGTAACACGCACACGGTTGCAGCTTTCGCAGAAATTGTGGGTCAGCGGCGTGATGAAACCAAGCCGTCCGCCAGTTTCCTCAATACGCACGTAGCGTGCCGGTCCGCCGGTCTGGTCCGGCAAATCGGTCAGTGTGTAACGCTCTGCCAGTGATGTTCGAACATGCGAAAGCGGCAGATATTGGTCTGTACGATCACCATCAATGTCGCCAAGTGGCATGGTTTCAATCAGTGTCAGGTCCATGTCGCGAGCATGGGCCCATTCCAGCATGTGCGGAATTTCTTCATCGTTGAAGCCGCGCAGCGCCACAGCATTGAGCTTAACTTTTAGCCCCGCATCCTGCGCCGCTCTAATGCCGTCCATGACCTTTTCAAAGTCGCCCCAGCGGGTGATTGCTTTGAACTTTACCGCATCAAGTGTATCAACCGACACGTTCACGCGCCGCACACCGTGCTGGTAAAGCCCTTGTGCGTGTTGGCGAAGCTGTGAGCCATTGGTGGTAAGCGTCAGCTCTTCTAGATCGCCAGATTTCAGGTGCCGCGACAAGCTCTCCACCAAGCTCATCACGTTTTTGCGCACCAGCGGTTCTCCGCCGGTTAGCCTCAGCTTCTTCACACCGCGCGCCACAAACGCCGAGCACAGCCGGTCTAACTCTTCCAGCGAAAGCAGATCGCGCTTGGGCAAAAACGTCATGTCTTCGGCCATGCAATACACGCAGCGAAAATCGCAACGATCGGTAACCGATACGCGCAGATAGCTAACCGTGCGACCAAAGGGGTCAATCAGAAGCGGTTGCTGTTTGGTGTGTGTCTTATCCATACTGATCATACTTAAAGCGCTTAGCCGCGCTGTAAAGCATCCGATCTGCCAAGTTGGATCACAACCCTGAGAGTGTGAGCATGAATGCACAGGTGAAGGCAGAGCAGAAAACGGACCGCTGGCCAACTGAGCTGCGCCTAAAGGCTGGACGTAAGGTGTTGCAAGTCACCTTTGATGATGGGCTGACGGCAGACCTGCCCGCGCAATTGCTGCGTGTATATTCACCATCAGCCGAAGTGCAGGGCCATGGCGCCGGGCAAAAGCAGTTGGTGCTTGGTAAGGAAGATGTGGGCATCGGTTCTATCGAGCGCGTAGGCAGCTATGCGGTGCGATTGATTTTTGATGATGGGCACGACACTGGCTTCTACACATGGGCCTTTCTTGAAGATTTTGCCCAAACACTAGAGGCCAAGCGCGCGGCCTATGATGCTGAAATAGCATCTGTGTAAGGCGGCCGATCATGCGCATCACACACCATGGCAATGACCTGTTGGTCACCGATCAGTCGCTGGGTTTGGGCGCGTTTGTGCTGACCTTCGGCGTGCTTTTTCTGGTGGCAGCCGCAAGCCGCCTTGTGGGCGGTGATATCCTCAGTGGTGGCACGCTCTTTTATGTGGTCGCCGGTTTGCTGCTGCTCAAATGGGGTGCAGATCGCCTGGTTGCCACGCAGTTGATTGTGGATGTGGACAAGAAGATGCTGGTCACCAAGCGTTGGTCGTTTCGTGGCACCAATGTGCAGCGCATACCCTTTGAGGCCGTGGACGGTTTTGCAATTGAGCCGGAAGGCCAGGACAAAAAAACCTCACTGGTCATTCAGACCAGCCGTGGACCCGTGCCTGCAAGTGGCGGGGCGAAAGGCGTTCGTGCGGCTTGGGAGGAGATCATCGCGGCTGTGGAAACGCACATGGGGCGGCGGCCAGAGCCAGACCATTCCTCATGAGCGAGACTGTCCTGCGCGCAATTCAGGCTCTCACCAAACCTGCGCTGTGCCTGGATTTTGATGGCACCCTGGTCGAGATTGCGCCACGGCCGGAGGCCATCCGCGTGGATGCGTGCCTTCAGGGGCTGCTGGAAGATTTGCGGCAACGTTTTGATGGCCGTGTGGCGTTGATTACCGGGCGCAGTCACGTGGATCTTTCACGCTACCTTGATTTGGTCGAATTTCCCGTCTCAGCGAGCCATGGCGCGCAGTTTTCTGCCGCTGGTGCACCCGATGCGCAAACGCTTGGTGATCCTGCGGCCCTGGATGATTGGCGCGAACTTTTGTCTGGCGCGATAGCAGGGCATGAGGCCGTTTATCTGGAGGACAAGGGCACCGCGATAGCTGTGCACACGCGCCCGAACCCGCAAGCCCATGATGGACTGCTCAAGACACTAAAAGCCCACGCAAGTGCTGATGTTCACGTCGCCGGTGGTAAGGGCGTTGTGGAAGTGCGCTTGGCCAGCGAAGACAAAGGAACGGCAATTGACCGGCTTATGGCATTGCCAAACTGGCAGGGTGCATGCCCTGTCATGATAGGCGATGATACAACCGATAATGATGGCATGGCAGCAGCCAAACGCCATGGTGGCTTGGGTGTGCAGGTCGGCGCAGGGCCAGGCGGCAATGCTCTCTCGCATGCCACCTATGCTGTGATGTCAGTGGCAGATGTTCACGCCATGCTGGCTGAACTTGCTCGTTAGCCATCTAGCGCCAGGAGACATTCACACCAATGGTCGATCAAACCTCCCGCCTTGTTGTTGTGTCCAACCGCGTGGGCCCGCTGGTTAGCGGCGGCAAGGCTGGCGGCTTGGCTGTGGCCATGGCCGATGCATTGCAGGAGCGTGGCGGTGTTTGGTTTGGCTGGTCGGGCAACCTTACCGACTCAGGCACGTGGGCGCCTATCCAAAGCGAGGTCCATGGTGAGGGCTCAATCGCGATCACGTTGGCCACTTTAGACATGACGCAGCAGGATTATGCGCAGTTTTATGAAGGTTTTGCCAATCGCGTGCTCTGGCCGCTCCTGCACTATCGCACTGATCTAATTGAGTACGACCCCTCTGAGGAAGAGGGCTACCGGCGGGTCAATCAGCGTTTTGCTACCCGGCTTGCCGCGCTTGTTGAGCCGAGCGATCTGATCTGGGTCCAGGATTATCACTATCTGACCTTCGCACAGCAATTGCGCATGGCGGACGTGCAGAATCGGATCGGCTTCTTCCTGCATATCCCGTTTCCGCCGCCTGATGTTTTCAACGTCTTGCCGGGGGCCGATAGCATTGTGCGCGCTTTGCTTGCCTATGATGTTTTGGGCTTCCAGACCCAGCGCGATGCCGACAACATGATTGCGCTTTTGGAAGCTGAAGGCGGCGCGCGTGTGGATCGCACCACTGTTGAGCTGATGGGTCGCCGCATCACGGTGAAGGCCTTTCCAATCTCTATCAACGCGCAAGAGTTCGCAGAACTTGCGGTGAGCCAAGAAGCGCAAATTGCCCAGGCGCGCGCTGAACAATTGCTGCACGGTCGCCAACAAATCATTGGCGTGGACCGGATCGACTATTCCAAGGGGCTGCCGGAACGGTTCCAGGGCTTTAAAAAGCTGCTGGAAAATTATCCGGAAAACTCTGGCCGCGTTTCCTTCCTGCAGATCGCGCCACCCTCGCGCGGCACATTGGATGCCTATGTGCGTATCCGCGAAGATTTGGAGCAGATATCGGGGCATGTGAACGGTCGGTTTGGCGATATTGATTGGGTGCCGATCCGCTTTACAACGCGCGGTCAGTCGCGCAGTGCGCTGGCTGGGCTTTATCGGGCTAGCCGTGTTGGCCTGGTGACGCCATTGCGTGATGGTATGAACTTGGTGGCCAAAGAATATATTGCCGCCCAAAACCCCGATGATCCTGGTGTTTTGGTGCTCTCGCAGTTTGCTGGGGCAGCCGAACAAATGAGTGAGGCGATCATCGTGAATCCCTATTCAGACGGGGACTTGGCGGAAGGCATCCAAACGGCGCTGCGCATGGAAAAATCCGAACGGATAGATCGCTATCAAGCATTGATGGAGATGTTGCTGGAAAATGATGTGAACGCCTGGAGGCGTAGCTATATAGCTGCGCTACAGAGATAAGCGCTAGCGCTGCAGGCTAGAAGTGTCATTGGATGCCATTCTCGGCGAACGCTGCGTATTCACATGCCATGGCGCCGCGGTTGGGCCAAAGGCCCATAGCGAACAAGGATGGTGGGCATGACTGGGATTGAACCAGTGACCCCTCGCGTGTGAAGCGAGTGCTCTCCCGCTGAGCTACACGCCCTCCAACGAGGCGCTCCTCTTAGCCAGCGTCCCGTGCAGCGTCAAGCAACATTCAAGCCGGCACCAATTCATCTGCCTTTCCAGGCAAGTCCATGAAAGTGTCGATGATGATATCTGGGTCAAGCGCGCCAATGGGTTCTTGTGAGTAGCCAAAACTAACGGCAATCACGGGCACATCCGCATCCTTGGCGGCGAGCACATCTGGTGGCGAATCGCCAATCATCACTGTGCGCTTTGGATCGCCATCGGCGGCTTCAATGGTTTTCAATATATGCTGGCCGTTCGGTTTGCGCTCAGCAAACGTATCCCCACCGCAAATCGCATCAAAGCGCTCGGTTACGTCCAGCGCATCAAGCAGGATGCGTGAAAGGCCTTCCTGCTTATTGGTGCATATGGCAAAGCGCCAGCCATTGTCCGCCATCTCGTCCATCGCATCCAGCACATGCTCAAACAGTACCGTGCCATCAGCAATGTTTTGGGCATAATAGCCAACAAACTGGTCAACCAGTTCGCTCACTTTATCCTCATCCAGCTCGATGTCATGCGCTGCATGGGCGCGCTCAATCAGCACGCGCGCACCATGGCCAACATAGCCGCGTGCTTGGTCAAAATCTGCCATCGGCAGGCCTTCATCCACCAACACGTGGTTCAGTGCGGCCACCAAATCTGGCGCCGTGTCGGCCAATGTTCCGTCCAGATCAAACACACATAGGCGTGCAGGCGAGGTGGCTGTATCGGTCATGGCAAGTCCTGTGTAAGTCCTGTGGGTTTCGCCCTTGTGCGGGTGACGGCGCGCAGGCGGGCGTGATAGGCGATGCCTAGCTCAAACCACACAGGCGCACGACACGCAATGGATCAAAATGCCTTGAAAGCTGAGGTTGGCCGGCAAGCTGCCGCCCGCGTAACCGATGGTATGGTTCTTGGCCTTGGAACGGGGTCAACGGCCGAGGCATTTTTGCACGCTTTGGCGCTTCGCGTGGCCGATGGTTTGCAGGTTCGCGGCGTGCCCACATCACAGCGTACCGCTGATCTTTGTCAGCAGTTGGGTATCGCATTGACCGACCTTGACCGTGACCCGGTGCTTGATCTGGCCATTGATGGGGCTGACGAACTGGATGCCAATCTGAGCCTCATCAAAGGGGGCGGAGGGGCGCTTTTGCGCGAGAAAATTGTTGCCAGCGCCGCTGCTGACATGCTGGTGATTGCTGATGGTAGCAAGGTTGTGGACCAGTTGGGCGCGTTCCCACTGCCGGTGGAAATCAACGTTTTTGGCGCGCCAGCTACCTTGCGTGCAATTGAAAAGGTCTGCTCCGACCAAGGACTAAAGGCCAGTGCGATTGTGCGCCGCAATATTGCCACATCGCAGGCAGACAGCGCGCCATTCGTTACCGATGGTGGTCATTGGATTGTAGACTGTGCCCTGGGCATTATTGCTGATCCTGCTGCCGTGGATATGGCGCTACGGGCCATTCCTGGTGTTATTGAAACAGGCCTTTTTATAGGTTTGGCCAATCAGGCACTTGTTGCCACCGATGGAGAGGTGATGGTGATCAAGCCTGCTGGCCATTAGACTGCCGTTTAAACCACTGTGGACTTGCCGCCAGCGCCCGAACGCCGTATCGCAAAGCTGGTGGCGGATAATGGCTCGCCAAGTGAGCCTGAGGAAAAGACACTGCGCCTGGCCAAATTTTCTGGCCGCGCTGAAAGAACCAAGCCTAAGGAAGGCCCTTTTTATGAACCGTTTTTTCGAACGTTCCACCAAGAAAACATGCACCGCCTTGGCGCTTAGCCTTGCTCTGGTCGGTGGCCTTGCTGCGCCAAGCGTTATACTGGCAACGCCCGTTGCCGCGCAGGATGCGCAGCCAAGCGCTGAGCATCTGCGCCTTGCCGCGCGTTACGCTGAGCTTTCGGGTGCTAACCTGCTTTACATCAACGTGCTCAATGCCCAGCGCCGCGATATCATTCGCGCCATCGGCAGCACCAATCCCGATATTATCCCACTCGTCACTGAAGTTGCTGATGCAGCCTATTTAGAAATGGCGGACCAAACAGGCCCACTGTTTGAGAGCGTGGCGGCTGTGTATGCTGAACGTTACTCAATGGAAGATTTGCAGATCATCGGTGATTTCTTCGAAAGCGATACAGGCCAACGTTTCCTGGAAGAGCGCCGTGCAGCCGATCAGGCAGCTTTTGAAGCGTCAGTAGCCTGGGGTGACAGCATCAATGTCAACTTCCTGGCACGCGTTCGCGCCTTGCTGGCTGAACGCGGTGTTGAGCTTTAAGGCTCAACCGGGCCCTACTTTCCTTATGCCAAACATAGACTGAGATTTCGATGACCGACTCCGCCTTCGACTACGACCTTTTCGTCATTGGCGGAGGGTCGGGCGGTGTGCGCGCGGCACGTATCGCCGCTACGCATGGTGCCAAGGTCGGCTTGGCTGAGGAGTACCGCTATGGCGGTACCTGCGTCATCCGTGGCTGCGTGCCGAAGAAGCTGTTGGTTTACGCCTCGCACTTCCCTCAAGCGTTTGAAGATGCTGCTGGCTATGGCTGGAGTGTTGGCGAGGCCAGCTTCGATTGGTCAAAGATGATAGCGCACAAGGACAGCGAAATCGATCGGTTGGAAACGATCTATGAAACCAACCTAGAAAAAGCTGGTGTTGAGGTGTTGCGCACCCGAGCTGAGATTACTGGGCCACAGGAAATTCGCCTGTTGGCTGACAACCGAACAATCCGTGCGCAGAGAATACTGATTGCCACAGGTGCCACACCGTTTGTAGATACAGAGCTGCCCGGCCACGAACACACGATCACCTCCAACGAGGTGTTTCACCTGGATAAGCTGCCAGAGAGCATTGTGATCGCTGGCGCGGGTTATATCGCGATTGAGTTTGCGGGCATCTTTAATGGCCTAGGCGTCGACACGACGGTAATCTACAGGCGCGATAATATTTTGCGTGGGTTTGATGATGACCTGCGCAATCACTTGCGCGATGAGATGATCAAAAAGGGTGTGAAATTCGTCTTTGATGATGTGTTTACCCGCATCACAAAGACCGACGATGGCAAGCTTTGCGGCCACACTTCAACCGGCGAAGACCTAATCGCTGATCAGATCATGTTTGCCATTGGGCGCACGGCCAACACGCAAGGCCTGGGTCTGGAGAATGCGGGCATCGAAGTCCGGCGTAATGGTTCCATCCCGGTCTCAGATGATAGCCAAACATCTTGCCCCAGCATCTACGCCGTGGGCGATGTGACCAATCGTGCCAACCTCACGCCGGTGGCCATCCGTGAGGGCCATGCGTTTGCCGACAGTGTGTATGGCAACAATCCACGCACGGTGGATCATTCCATGATCCCTACCGCTGTCTTCTCTCAGCCGGAGCTTGGCACCGTTGGCCTGACACAGGAGCAGGCGTGCGAGACGTTCGAAAATCTCGATATCTATAAAACCTCATTTCGCGCCATGAAGCATGCTTTTCCGGGCCGTGACGAGCGGATGATGATGAAGATCATCGTCAATGCAGATGATGATAAAGTGCTTGGTGTTCATCTGTGTGGCGAGGCCACCGGTGAAATGATCCAAGCCATCGGCATTGCGGTAACGATGGGCGCGACAAAGGCTGATTTTGATCGCACCATTGCTGTGCATCCCACTGCGGCAGAAGAGCTGGTGACGATGAAAACGCCTGAGGTGCGCATTCGCAAGGCTGATTTCATCGCGGATAAAATCTAGGCGCTTAGCTTTTTAGCTATTTGCTTTCTGCATCAAAAAGGCCGCCCACTGGACAGAGTGGGCGGCCTTTTTGTTACGCGTACTGTTGATGATTATTCAGCGGCCTGCGGCAACGGAACCATCTCTGGCTCTTTGTCATCATTGGCCGGCCCATCGCTTTTGGCTGCTTTTCTTACCTTGGCTGGTGCTTTGACCACGCGGCCATAGGCGCCCATCAGCATGCGGTAGGGGCCAACATTGGTAACCAGCCACTTATCTGCCGTGGCAAAACTGGAAGCCCAAACCGTCGGCAGGCACAGCATCACCGGCACAATGAACAGCGTCAGCACAGTGGAGAAGGCCAGGCCGCAAATAACCGCTGTGGCCAACTGAACCCACCAGATAGAGGTGATCGAGCCAACCTGGATCACACGTTCAAAGAAGTTGAAGTTGATCTGCAGCGCCATTGGGATGAGGCCCGCAATGGTTGTCACCGTGGTCAGAATGATTGGACGTGAGCGCTGGGCGGCAGCTTTCATTGCCGCTTCGATTGTTTCCAACCCATCTGATCGGAACCGGTTGAAGGTATCCATCAGAACTATGGCATTGTTCACCACAATGCCCGCCAGAGCCAATATCCCCGTTCCGGTCATGATGATGGAGAACATTTGCCCTGTTATCGCCATGCCCAGCAGCACGCCAAACACCGCCAGCACCACCGTGCCAAGGGTCAGGATGGTTTGGTAGAACGAGTTGAACTGCGTGAGCAAGATGATGAACATGAGGAACAGTGAGCCAACCATGGCCTGCATGAGGAATGCGCCGGACTCCTGCTGCTCTTCATCTGCGCCGCGGAACCGATAGGATATGCCGGTCGGTAGTTCCTGGCTTTCCAACCAAGCGCCAATCTCGGCCACCTTTTCGTTATAGTCCACGCCTTCAACAGCGTTGGCTTTGATGCTCATCGCATAAGCGCCATCAATGCGGGTAATAGAGGCCACGCGCTGTGCCGGTTCTCGGGTTACAAAGTTAGCCAGCGGAACCTGCCCATGGCTGGTTGCAATGCGCATATCGTCCAGCTGTTGCAGCGTGCGCTGCTCTTGCGGCAAGCGTACGCGGATTTCCACCTCTTCGTCCGTATCGTCAGGGCGATAGGTGTCGATCAATACGCCGGTTGTTACCAGCTGAACCATCGGTCCAACATCGGCAATGGACGCGCCAAATCGGCCAGCTTCCTCGCGGTCAATGGCAATTTGCCATTCAATGCCGGGCAGGGGCGTGTCGTCTTCCAGGTCCTGAAGACCATCAACGGTATCGACAAAGGCACGCACGGCCTGTGTGGTCGCCAGGACGCTGTCATAGTTGATACCGCGAATTTCCAGCGTCACGTCTTTGCCTGTTGGCGGGCCGCCCTCGATCTCGCGGATCTCGGTGCGGATACCGGCCAAGTCAGCCGTCAGCATCTCAATCTCAGCGAAGATTTCTGAGGCCGAACGACGGTTGGAATAGGCTGCCAGCTCAATTTGCATCTGGCCGATCATATCAGGTGGCACATCGCTAAGGTTGATCGATACGCCACCGCCGCCAGCACCACCCACAGGCTGTGTGGTGGTCATCAAGCTTTGTATGCCATTGACGCCAAGAATGCGCTCTTCAACCTCAACAACCAGATCGCGGGTTTCGCGCGAGGAAAGATTGCCGCGACCAGAGATCAGCAAAATGGCAACATCAGGCTCTTCGTCAACGAAGAACTCAACGCCATTGCCCGCCTGCTGGAAGGCAACCAGGCTGATGCCCGCAAACGCCAATACACAACCAATCGCAACCACATTGCCAACCTTGGTGGTGGCAAAGCTGATGAGCGTGCGCACATAAAGCCCGGTGATGCCGCGAATGGTTTTGGGATCAAAATGATCGCCAGCCGATAGTTTGGCAGCTTCATCACGCTTGGCAATGGCGGCCGCTTCAGCGCGGCGTTGCTGCCAATGCACCAGTGGGGCAAGCAGTGCCCGCAGGGGTACAAACAACAGCAGAGCAGCCACAACAGCCAACGCCATCATTGCCGGTGGCAAACTGCCAGCAGCAGCTTCGATGCTCAGCAGGCCAACGATCGCACCTTGCAGGGCTGTAACTGCGCCAAACGCAATGGCCAGCGACAGGGCACCTGCCACTAGGCCAAGCGCATGCACGCCCATCCAGTGGGATGCCCGACCAACCAGTGCGCCTGTCACCGGCAGAAACACCAGCGCTGTCATCAGCGCCGAGGTCAGCACGATGATCACCATGATCGGCAAATAGCTCATGAACTCGCCGGGAACACCGGGCCAAAGCAGCATGGGCAAGAAGGCTGCCAATGTAGTGGCCGTGGAGGAGACAATTGGCCAGAACATCAGCCGTGCCGCGCGTTTAAACGCCTCATTGGGGCTCGCGCCTTCAGCGATTTTTCGGTCCGCATATTCCACCATCACGATGGCACCGTCCACCAACAGACCAACCGTCAGCACCAGGCCAAACATCACCATCATGTTCACGGTGAGGCCAGTAACGCTGAGGATGAGGAACCCGAGCATGAAAGATGTTGGGATCGCCAGACCAACCAGCAATGCAGATTTGAGGCCAAGGGCAAACAGCACAACGATCATCACCAGAAGGATGGCAGTGAGAATGGAGGATTCCAGGGAGCCCTGAACTTCTTCGATGAAGCTGGACTGATCCACCAAGAAATCAACGTTCACGGTGTCTGGCCATTCGGCTGAAACCTGCGCCACAATCTCGCGCACCGCCACATTGTTCTCGATAATGTTGGTACCCAGACGTTTGATCACCTCCACAGCAATAGCAGCCTCGCCGTTTACCCGTGTGTAGGAAACAGGATCTTGGAAAGTACGGCGAATGTCCGCCACATCGCCAAGCAGCACCAAGCCATCATCAACTTCGCGCAGCGGAATGCTGTAAACGTCGCGTGCTTCTTCCAGCAGGCCAGGAACCTTCACGTTGAAGCGACCCTCGCCATTGTCAAACACACCGGCAGGCACCAGCGCATTGTTGCGCTGCAGGGCTGTGATCAATTCAACACTGCCAAGCCCATAGGCTTCTAGTCGGGCCAGATCGATGGTGACTTCCAGCAGCTCTTCGCGGTGACCAACCAGATTGGCTTCTAGAACCGTATCAATACCTTCCAGCGCATCACGCAACTCGCGCGACATAGCGTAAAGCGTGCGCTCTGGCACATCGCCCGATAGGGCAACCA
Organism: Devosiaceae bacterium; assembly: GCA_045105395.1. Taxonomy (GTDB): domain Bacteria; phylum Pseudomonadota; class Alphaproteobacteria; order Rhizobiales; family MH13; genus MH13. Next base: position 50,850 of record JBGCDM010000031.1, read on the forward strand.
CAATGGTTGGAACAAGCGAGAAGTTGGTTTCGAAAATCTGCGCTTCGTCAGCGGCGCTCGGCATCTCTGCCTGTGCGCGGCCTACACGATCACGGATATCCGCCATTGCTTCATCTTTGTCGAAGTCGATGTCGAATTCGAGCACAACGCCAGCGTGGCTTTCAGAGGCGATGGCGGTGATTTCCACCAGCCCATCAAGGCCCTGAAGCTGGGTTTCCAGCGGGCGAACAAGAAGCCGCTCAGCATCCTCTGGCGATACGCCAGCCTGGCTAACTGAAACATAGAACACCGGCACATCAATGTCGGGGTTGGCCTCTTTAGGAATAGAGATGTAGCTGAGGATACCTGCGGCAATTATCACCAACATAAGGGTGATCACCGTACGTGGGCGATCTAGAACATTTTCGAGCATCGCAATCATTGTGCAGCACCTTCTTCACCAGCTGTCAGCGTTGGCGCTTGCGAGGTTTGCAGCAAACCATCCTCTACCAGGGTCACGGAAACCTCTTGGCCAGGCTCCACATAATCTTGGCCGACCACAATCACGCGCGCTTCATCGGGCAGGCCAGCCACCCACATGCCATCCGGATCATCGCCCAGCACTTGCACCGGCTGGAACACAACATGGTTGTCAGCATCCACCAGGCTGATGCCAACATTGCCCATGTCATCCAGTTTCAGTGTCGATAGCGGGATGAGGTGACCACTTGTTGACGGCAGACCGATAAAGGCTTCCGCTGTTACGCCGCCGCGCAGGGCTCCATCAGGATTTGGGATATCAACATCCACGCGGAAGGTGCGCGTTTCCATGTTGGCAGTCGCTGAAATGAAGCTCACCATGCCAATGGCACTTTCACCGGTGACCAGTTGGGCTTGCGCATTCATGCCAACCGAAATGGCGGCGATATCGCGCTCAGAAATCTGGCCGGTGATGATCAGTGGATCGGTATCGAGCAGCGTCGCGCAAAGTGCTCCAGGCGAAAGCTGCGTGCCAACATCAGCCAGCGGCAATTGCACCAGACCGTCCACAGGGGCGGTGATTTCGGTGCGTGCCAGATCAAGTTCGGCTTGCTCTAGCATAGCGTGTGCGCCATCAAGGCCAGCCTGAAGGGCGGGCACGCGATTTTGTGCACCAAAGCCATTGTCTGCCAGCGATTGCGCAGCGTTCAAGTCAATCTCGGCCTGGGAAAGCGCAGCGCGTGCTTGCGTAAGCGTGGCTTGGCGGGCCGCTTCATCCAACCGACACAGCAGATCACCTGCTTGCACACGGTCGCCTTCTTCAATGGCAATCTCAACAACCCGGCCACCGGTTTCAGCCGATACCATCACGCTGGCTTCAGCCTCGGTGCGTCCACGCATAACAAGCGCATTGGGGCGCTCCTGTGCCGTGAAATCGCGTGCCCGCACCGCAAACAAGGGCGCATCTTGATCAGTGGTGCTAACCGCCTGTGCGGGCGCTTCAGGGTCAATTGGTCCTTGGCCAGACAGCATCGTTGTGCCGCCCAGCATGTAAAAGCCAACGCCAGCGGTTAGGCCAACGGCAAGGATGTGGGAGAATTTAATCGGAAAAGCCATCTTGCTTCGCTTTGTTCTATCTTTTGGTTTTAAAGTCGGGGGGAGGGAAAACAGTGTCTATTCTGCTGCCGTTGAAAGCGGCGGATCAGCTGGTGCGCTGCTGCAGCCATCGTTCTTAGTGGCGTTCAAAATGCGCTCACGATTGGCATGCAGCCATGTCAGCTGGGCGCGCATGCAGGTGGTGCCGTAATCGTGCAGCCAACCTTTTTCGCTATCGACCAGATTGGCTTTCATATCGTCCAATTTGGCCAGCTCTTGTTCAACTTGGGCGGTATGCACGTTCAAAGTTCGTTCCATATCGCCGGGTTCTAGAAGATCAGAGCACATGCCGATCAGCAAAAACTCGGAGCGAAATACATCCGGTGTAGGTTCGTCTTTTAGGCTTCCACGCAGCGCATCACGCCCAGCCTGATTGATCGAGTAAACCTTGCGCGCCGGTTTGCCGTCCTGCTGCTCTAGGCGGCAGGTCACCAAGCCTTCATCTTCCAGCTTAGCAAGCGCCGGGTAGATGGAGCCAAAACTGGCATCCACGAAATAGGCGTACTTGCCCTCTGTGGAGAGCTTACGGATTTCGTAACCGGTAGCGTCTTGGTGGTGCAAAATAGCCAGACAGAGCGTGCGCACGTTCATCGTTATTTCCTTATGTTGAACGTGCATATATCAAATATGAATATGTTCGTCCAGTATGATCACGAACGATACGACATTGATGCCGCACTGGTTCACTCAAATTCAGGCAGGTTGGCTTTGGCTGCTTGGCACCGAAGTGGGCTGTGCACGCGTGAAGCCTTAGGTAAGAAAAGGCTGCTACAAAATCACTTGAGGATTTCGGGTCAGTGGTGGAGCAGGCAATGGTTTTGCGCTCACAGCAATCAAAACGTGGCGAACGGGCGATGGTCGGGCGCGTTGGGCAGCACGTGGTGAAGTTCGGTTTTGCGATCATATTAGGCGCTGGCGTTATGCCTGCGCTTGCTGGCGCACAAGCCCTTGCGCAAACCACCCAAAGCATCACGCCAACACAAACGCAGCAGGTTGATCCTGGCGCGCTATATGAGCAGGCGATGAATGCTGAGTGGCAAGGCAACTACACCACAGCGCGCCAACTGCACGAACGCGCCGCGCAGGCAAATTTTGGCCGCTCACACTATCAGCTTGGCTTTTTGCTGCTCGATGGCTTAGGCGGACCACGCGATGTGGAAGCTGCCCGCTTCCACCTGCGCCAAGCCGCTGATGATGGCATCACCTTGGCCCTGGTGCCCTACCTCTATTCCTATGACGATCAGGACGACAATGACGTTGCGCCGGATGCGTTTATTGCGGCTCATACGTTGCTAGAGCTGGCGTCCCGGGATTTGGGCATGGCCGGTGATACCATTCAGTTTTGGAGCCGGCCCATGCGCAGACAGGTGCAGGTTTATCTGCAAGAGGCAGGCTACTACCGTGGTGCCATTGATGGGTTAATCGGCCAGGGTTCGCTCAATGCTTTGCGTGCCTTTGCCCGCGCCCGCGCACCCCTGCCAGAGCTACCAAACCAACGCTTTGAGCGGATTGTTGTGGCTGCCAGCGGTGTGCAAAGCGATGATCATGAGCGATTTGCTTTCAGCCAGGTCGTCGATGTTATTGATGCGCGATCTGCCTTTTTAGGTGCGCAGGTTGAGGAAACGGTTGAGGGCCATTGGCGCATTGGAACCACGCAGGAGGCCTTGCTTGACTGGCCGCAAGTCCTTGCTGCTGATGATCAATCTGGCCCAGTTTTCCAACTGCCCGGCAAGCCGCAGCGCACGGATTTCCGTTTTGATATGCCCTTTGCAGGTGTTGCTGAGGCTGATCTTGGTGTGTGCGCCTTGCGTGTTCGCGAACCAGAAGATGGCGGCATGTATGTGCGACGATGCGAAACCCGCGTTGCTGGCGTGCAACTGGTGTTTGAGGCAGCCAATGGACCCGCCGATGACCTGGACGCACAGGGCAGCGAAGCCAACGCACCCTATGGCGAACGGCTCATGGCCATTGAGCTAAGCGCCCCTGTAAGCCTGCGCCTGGCGGAAAACGAGTAGCGAAGGTTTGCGGCGCGTTTCAAAAAGCGCCTTGAACTTAAATAGGTAGAGTGCTATCCGCCCGGCTCCTTGGGGAATAGTTTAATGGTAGAACAGCGGACTCTGACTCCGTCGGTCCTGGTTCGAGTCCAGGTTCCCCAGCCAGAAAATAATTTCATGATATCAGTAGGTTGAGTTGAGTTGGCCTCTTGACCTCCCCCCTCCATGTCGCGTTCGTGTTGCAATCAGCTGACATTGATTACAAACGGTTTTCCGGGAGGCCCCGCTGCTCCACGCAACACAGGCGCAACATTAGCGTACCCTAAGTGCATGTTGGTGCGACTAGCTTTTCGACAATGAAGTTGAATAAAGTTCCCGCTGTAGGGAGAAGAATGCATTTTTGACGCCGTTTAGCCCGCCTAGCCGGACCTTCCCTTCACTGACACTGCCATATCGCGCTGTCAGGAATGTCCCTAGCTTCTTCGTGGCCAACTCCGCTTCCCCGCGCTCTTCATAGGCATTGAGAATAGCCAGAAGCAGGGCCTTCATATCCCCTTCTGCGTCTGCCAGTCCGTCTGACCGCACATGCTCGGCTCGCTCATGGCGCGTCTTCGGCTCGTGCGTGAAGAGGATGTAGCTCAGCACATCAAAGAGGTCGCTATCCAC
>JBGCDM010000032.1:0-9510 GCA_045105395.1 Devosiaceae bacterium
GGACCACGGCAAGCTGACTGATTCCAACGGTAAGGAAGTGGATTTCCGCAATGTGGTGATCATTATGACCACCAATGCTGGCGCATCGGATATGGCCAAAGCTGCCATAGGCTTCAAAAACTCACGTCGCGAGGGCGACGATATGGAGGCCATCAACCGGCTATTTGCACCAGAGTTCCGCAACCGCCTGGATGCGATCATTCGGTTTGGTCATCTGCCACAGGAAGTTGTGTTCCGTGTGGTTGATAAATTCGTGCTGCAACTGGAAACGCAACTTTCTGATCGCAACGTTGTTATCGAACTGACCGATAAGGCTCGCGAGTGGCTGGCCATCGAGGGGTATGATGAACATATGGGTGCGCGTCCACTTGGCCGCGTCATCCAGGAGCACATCAAGAAGCCATTGGCTGATCAGGTGTTGTTTGGTGATCTGGTCAAGGGTGGCACAGTGCGTGTTGATCTTGACCAGAACGAGAAGGGCAAAACTGTCGGTCTGAAGCTTGAGGTGTTGGCAGAGCCAGTAAAACCCAAGGCAGATCCGGTGCCCGCCAAAGCCAAGCGGAAGGCGCCCGCCAAAAAGAAAACAACAACGGCTGCATCAACCAAGGCCGCAGCAACCAAAACGACTGGGCGCAAAAAACCTGGCTCTGGCGGCGGCCGAGGCGCAGTGCCAAAAGTGCCGCTGAAAACTTGATCACTTTACAAAGGCCGGATCTTGCACCCGGTCTTTCGCTTTAAAGGACGATCAAAACATGAAGCCAACGGCCATCAATCTTGCCGAAAAACTCGCGCTATTCAGCGAGCATTGGTCGCCAAAGGTCGTCAGCCAGTTCAATGGCAACGACATCATGGTGGTAAAGGTGCAGGGTGAGTTCGTTTGGCATGACCACCCGGAGACCGATGACTTTTTTCTGGTGCTTGATGGCGAGGTGACCATCGAAACCGAAGATGGCAATGTGATCCTGGGACCAGGTGAGCTTTACGTGGTGCCAAAAGGCAAAAAGCACAGGCCCATTGCCGGCAATGAGGCGCATATTCTCCTGATCGAGCCGAGTGGCACGCCAAACACTGGCGATGACAAAACAGCAGCTATTAAACAGGCAATTTAGCCTAGGACGTCACGATATTTTTGCGCGTGTGCAGCCAGCAATTCATTGTTGGCCATTTGCCCGCTATGTGCACCCAATGGCATGCCAGCATGTCTTGGAATGACATGAACGTGCAGGTGAAACACTGTTTGCCCTGCAGCAGTTTCATTGAATTGTTGCACTAAGACGCCATCAGCCTGAAAGGCGGTTTTGGCAGCATTGGCGACCCGTTGAACCGCTGAAAACAAACTGCCAAAAACCAATGGGTTGGCATCCAACACATTTCGACTGGGATTTTTCGGTATTACCAGCGCATGGCCGTCAGCCTGCGGCATCACATCCATGAAGGCCAAGACATCATCGGTTTCCAAAATAGTGTGGTTGGGAATGTCTCCACGCAAAATTTTGGCGAAAATATTCTCGCTGTCATAAGCCATCATTATGCCTCTCCTTTGCCGCTCATTCTTGGCCAGTCATTCATAGTCTGTCGTTTGGCCGCCACTTTTGCGAAACGGTGTGCGCTGTTCAAGATACTGCGTGTCAAACATTACCTGCTCACGCTCTCCGACAAGGTAATCAGCCACCGCCTGGCGAAAGCTAGGGTTGGGAATATAGTGCATGCTGGTGGTGATGGCCGGCGTATAGCCGCGGGCAAGCTTGTGAGAGCCTTGTGCCCCCGCTTCCACACGCGCCAAGCCATGCGCAATGGCATAGTCGATGGCCTGATAATAACAGACCTCAAAATGCAGGAATGGGTGATGCTCGCTGCATCCCCAGTTACGCCCATAAAGCGCGTCAGATCCAATGAAATTGAGGGCCCCCGCAATATAGTTTCCATCGCGCTTGGCCATGATCAACAGCACATCATCGGCCATGCGCTCGCCAATCAGTGAGAAAAACTGGCGCGTTAGATAGGGCTGCCCCCACTTTCGTGCGCCGGTATCCTGGTAGAACACGAAGAACGCATCCCAATGCGCCTCGGTCAGATCACTGCCTGTGACCCATTCTATCTCGATGCCCGTTTCTAACGCTTCACGCCGTTCTTTTCGAATTTGCTTGCGCTTGCGTGAGGCTAGCTCCTGCGTGAAAGCATCAAAACTCTCATAGCTATTGTTGTTCCAATGAAACTGCTGATCGTGCCGTCGCAGAAAGCCATGCTCTTCAAGCGCCTCTGCTTCTCCTTCATCAACGAAAGTTATGTGCGCCGATGACAGTTCTAGTTTTTCAACAACAGCTTGCGTGCCACGCGCCAGTAGCGTGCGCATCGCATCGTGATCAGCAGATGCTGAAACCAACAATTTGGGCGCACTGGCAGGCGTAAAAGGAATACTGGACTGAAGCTTAGGGTAATATCGCCCGCCCGCGCGTTCATAGGCATCGACCCAAGCATGGTCGAAAACATATTCGCCATAGCTGTGCATCTTCAGATAGGCGGGTAAGGCAGCATCAATGGTGCCATCCTGATCTTTGACAAGGATATGCGATCCTATCCAGCCGGTTTCAGCCTCAGCTGAGCCAGAGTCTTCCAAGGCAGACAAAAAAGCATACGAAACAAACGGATTGTAGGCTCGGCCAGGCTTTTTTGATGTGCCAAGGAGTGCACTCCAAGCTCCCTCACCAATGTCGCTTAGCGTCTCGGCCGTTTCCAAGGTGCGTGTGACCGGCGGCGCTTCATCATCCTTATTCAATCTGTGGCCTCATAAGGATCAAACCCCTCAAAAGTGATGGCATCAACAAAGCGTCCAACACGCCGCGCCGTTGCCGCATCTTTCACCGTCCAGCACGCCAACGCTTTGCGGCCAATCCATTTGGCCAAAAGTGGCGAAACCGCTGGCAGGTCCTTTTGATTATACGAAACAAAATCGCACCAGATGCCTGGACCATGTAGCATGGCACCCAGCTGAAACCGGCGCCATAAGGGTATGGCGCCCCAATGTTTGTAAGACATGCTGGCCGACACTATGCCCAGCGGGTGGCCTGTTTTATGGCCGCGCAGGCGTGCCATGAGTGCTGGATCAAAAGACATCAATGCCAGTGGCCCGCTATAGGCCAAAATCGCCCCTGCCACGGCATCGGCGATCACCATGTCACCGTCAAAGCGGCTTTTTAGCTCGATAATTAGCGGTACACGGCCATCCACCTCAGCAAGCACCTGCGCAAGCGATGGTATCGTGCCGCCAGAGTCAGAAACGATAATATCTTCAAGCTGCGCGCGTGTACGAGCGCGCACCAGGCCTTGCTCACTGGTTAGCCGATCCAGCGTATGATCGTGGAAAACCACCACGTCTCCATCTGCGGTTTGCTGCAGGTCTAGCTCAATAGAAAAACCACGGGCAATGGCTGCCTCAAAGGCAGGAATCGTGTTTTCAATCAGATTACTAGCAGCATCGTGCAGGCCTCTATGCGCAATAGGACGTGCGGTGAGCCAAGCTGGCGTATTGGGCATGCGCGCTAGAGTTTAAGCTCAAAAATGGCTTCCACTTCCACCGGCACCCCGAAGGGCAGGGACCCAACACCGACAGCTGAGCGTGCATGCCGCCCTTGATCGCCCAGGACCTCAACCAGAAAATCGCTGGCACCATTAATCACCGCCGGTTGGTCGGTAAAGTCAGCCGTTGCGTTCACAAAACCCACCAGCTTCACCACACGCGACAGCTTGCTCCAGTCGCCATCAATGGCGATGCGAAGTTGTGCCAGCAGGCCTATTGCGCAGCGCTGTGCTGCAGCACGCCCACCCTCCACATCCATGCTTTGCCCAAGCTTAGCGGGGTCAGGTAGCGTGCCATCTGCAAGAAACGGCAACTGCCCTGAAACGAAAAGCTGATTGCCGGTGATAACAAACGGCACATAGTTGGCCGCAGGGGCGGCAGGCGTTGGCAAATTAACGCCAAGATCGGCCAGTCGTTGCTCGATGCTCATAGTGCGTGTATCTCGATATCTGGAGTGAAAATGGAACGTCTAGAGTTAGGTCAGCACGTTGAACCGACAGCAGTCTTGGTATCATTTAAACCGCAACGAGCGAACGTCTAGGGGTGTAAGCAGACCTTTTTTTGCTGCACTCATGACCTGCGCCTCAGTGACCAGCGCAGCACCATCGTTTGCTTCAAGTGCGGCCTTGGACTTGCTTTCTCATCGGGCGGTTTATGAGCTCAATCTGATCGATAGCGAGCGTGATTCAGGCATCCAATACGCCAGTGGTCTTTATATCTTCGAGGTAACCGGCTCATCCTGCGCGGGCTGGACGATGGCCAGTGATATGATTCTGTCGATTGAAGGCCAGACGGGCGACGCCATCCGTACCCAAATAAGTTATCGTGCATTTGAGGATGGGGCAGGGCAGGTTTTCACCTTCCAAACCAACACTGAAACCAATGAAGACGAACCGGTGCTGGTTACAGGTGCCGCAGAGCGTGCTGCTACAGGCGACCTAACTATTCGCCGATTTGCCGAGGAGCAGACCACAACAGCTGCAATTTCTGAGACGCTCTTTCCTAACCAGCTAACTGAAGCAGTCTTAGCTGCAGCCTATGCTGATGAAACATTGATGTTCACGTCAGTTTTTGACGGCAGCCATGATTCTGGACTTGCGCAGCCAGCAACCGCGATCATCGGATCGGCAACAATGCCCAGCGTTCTTACCTCTATTGGCGAACGAACGGATGCATCAGCAGAACCAGAAACGCCACAAGCTTGGGATGATTTTCCCGCGCCCATACGTGCTTGGCCTGTCACGCTAAGCTACTTTGACCCCACTGAGCCGGATGCCGGGCCGAGTTTTGTGGTCAAGTACACGCTTGATACCAATGGTGTTTCTGATGATTTGACGCTGGATTATGGCTCATTCACGCTCAGCGGTGAGTTGGTCGATTTCATTCCCTACCACTCCAAAGTCTGCGAAAACTAAGTGAGCTTCTTAGTGCCGCCATTCTCACTTGCTCGGTCACTCTGCTTGGGTTGACCACTTCCAAACACCAGCCCAACACCAACTGCTTCATCTCCATAACGCGAGCGCACACTGTCCATTGCTTTTTCAGCCTGGGTGCGGCGCTGAGCATCAGCATCGGCCAGATCACGATCATCAGCTTCAATGCCCTCGGTGAGTTCACTCACGCCAACGCCAAGCAAGCGAAAGTTCGTGCCATCGAGTACCCCATCGAGCATCGGTTCCACTGTGCGAAAAATCCTATCTGCGCTTTGCGTTGGACGTGGCAGACTGTGGGATCGGGTTAGGGTGCGAAACTGCGCTGTTTTCACTTTCAAAGTCACTGTGCGGCCAGAAAGATCTTTTTTCTTCAATTGTTTAGAGACCCTCTCACTGGCATTTCTGGCAACAATACGCAGCTCATCACGTGCTGAAATATCCTCGTTGAATGTGCGCTCTGATGAAACACTTTTGCGCTCACGGTCCGTGCGTACTGGTCGTGCGTCAATACCGTTGGCAAGGTCGTGCAGGCGAGCACCGTGCTCGCCAAAGCGTCGCCACAGGCGCTCTGGTTCCGCATTCTGCAAATCTGCAAGGGTGAAATACCCTTCTTTCTCAAGTGATTTCGCCATAGCTGCACCCACGCCAAACAGGGCACGCACCGACATAGGTGCCAACAAGGATAAAGTTTCGGCGCGGCCAATAACGGCAAATCCACGCGGCTTATCCATGTCAGACGCCATCTTCGCCATGGACTTGTTATGAGAGAGCCCAACAGAAACGGTCACACCAACCTCCTCCTCAATGGCGCGCGCAAAACGCAACAACGTAAGCGCGGGAGGACCATCGTGCAGCCTTTCGGTGCCTGAGAGATCGAGAAAAGCCTCGTCAATGGAAAGGGGTTCAACCAAGGGGGTCAATGCCAGCATACGCGCGCGAATTTCACGCCCTATTTCAGCATAGCGACTGCCACGAGGTTTCACGATAACAGCATCAGGGCAAAGCTTACGGGCTTTGAACATCGGCATGGCCGAGCGCACGCCCTTAATGCGGGCAATGTAGCAACAGGTAGAAACCACACCGCGCTGCCCACCACCAACAATAACAGGCTTGGCCCGCAAACCAGGGTTATCAAGCTTCTCAACGGAGGCAAAAAACGCATCGCAATCGACATGGGCGATTGAGAGCGCGTCCAGCTCATCATGCTGCAATAGACGTGGTGACCCGCAGAAGCCGCACCGGCTAACCTTGGCTGCAGCCATAGGGATAGGCGTCAGGCAATCACGACAATAGCCATTTGCCTGGCTTTGCGACATCAGCTCCAGTCCTCATGGCCGCTATTGCGCGCCTGTGCGATCCGCATAAGCGAGCTTGGATCTTCGCCAAATTCCTCACAAAAAGCCAGCAAGAGCGGCTCATTGGCAAGCATGTAATCCAGCAATCCATCCTGAAAAGCTGTATCGCCGATTCGCTCACGCAGTTCAGTTGGGTCAACGCCGGAGATTGCGAAAAACCGCTCTAAATCCTCGGGGCGACCGCTCAAAAATACCACCAATCGCGTGGTCAGTTCAGCTTGGTTAGTCTTCATTAACGCTGCACGCCTTTTATCGTGTATTGGGTGCGCAAACGGCCTCAATCGATGCCTGTCGCAGACACCCTTTGCTTTTTCTTCAATATTTAAATGGCATAGTGCCACTCGAACACCACAGCACCAAGTGCCGAACCAAGTTAGGTTCGACATGACATTTGCTGACCCGGAGTGAGCGTAATGAGTAAGACCATCCTCATCGTTGAGGACAACGAACTGAACATGAAATTGTTCGGCGATCTGTTAGAGGCCAAAGGCTATGCCACAGTTAAAACCGGCAATGGCATGGAGGCTATGGACCTTGCTCGTGAGCACCGGCCCGATCTGATCCTAATGGATATTCAATTGCCCGAGGTTTCTGGCCTTGATGTCACACGCTGGCTCAAGGAAGATGATGATCTTCGCCATATCCCTGTAATCGCCGTGACTGCCTTTGCAATGAAAGGCGATGAAGAGCGCATCCGTTCTGGTGGCTGCGAGGCCTACATCTCCAAACCCATTTCTGTTGTCGGCTTTCTCGACACAATCAAAACATTTGTAGGCGAGGCTTAGAACCACCATGACTGCGCGCGTTCTTGTCGTTGATGATATTGTTGCCAATGTGAAGCTGCTGGAAGCTCGGCTGAAGGCTGAGTATTTCGAAGTGTTGACGGCCACCAGTGGCTTTGAAGCGTTGGATGTTGCTGGCAAGTCTGACTGCGACATCATCATTCTCGACGTGATGATGCCAGGCCTGGACGGGTTTGAAACCTGCCGTCGCCTAAAGGCAGACCCAAAAACCGCGCACATTCCCGTCGTCATGGTGACAGCACTGGATCAACCCAGTGACCGCGTGACCGGACTTGAAGCAGGTGCTGATGATTTCCTGACCAAACCCATCAAAGATGTGGCGCTATTAACTCGCGTGAAAAACTTAGTTCGCGTTAAGCGCTTAATTGATGAGTTGCGTGGGCGCGCATCCAGCCGTGATGCGCTTAGCCAACCAGCCGCCTATCAAGGAAATGGCGAGGTAAGTGGCAACATTCTTATCGTGGATGATCGCCCAAGTTCTTATGAGCGCCTTAAGTCATCGCTTGAGAAGCGTTTTTCAGTGCATGTTCACACAGACCCAGAAACGGCTCTCTTTCATATCACCGACACTGCCTATGACATGGTTGTGGTGAACCTATCGCTGCGCGATTATGACGGCCTACGTCTTTGCTCCCAGCTTCAAAACCTTGAAAAGACACGCTCCATTCCTGTGATCATAATCTGCGAGCCCGATAATGATAGCAAAGTGCTGCGCGGGCTGGATATGGGTGTGAGCGACTATCTGGTTCGCCCGATCGATGCAAACGAGCTACTGGCACGCACAGTTACTCAGCTGCGCCGCAAAAAATATGCTGATCAGTTGCGCGATAATGTCGAGCAGACGATGGAAATGGCCATTATGGACGGCCTAACGGGTCTACATAATCGCCGTTACTTCGACACACATTTCAAAGCGCTGACACAACAAGCGGCTAGCCGCGGTAAAACGATTTCACTTGTTCTAACCGATATCGATTTCTTCAAATCCATCAACGACACCCACGGCCATGATGTTGGCGATGATGTGCTGCGTGAATTTGGTGACCGGATCCGAAGTTCCGTTCGCGGTGCCGACCTTGCCTGCCGGTATGGCGGCGAGGAGTTTGTTTTGATTCTACCCGATTCCAATCAGCAAGCCGCTGCTGCGATTGCAGAGCGGCTTCGCGCACGCATGGACCACGACCCGATACCCGTGATGGGCGGACAAAAGCAGCTCACGATAACTATTTCACTGGGCGTGGCGACCATACAGGGCCCAGATGATACATCTGAGGCAATTTTAAAGCGTGCTGATGAAGCGCTCTATAAAGCCAAGCGCGAAGGCCGAAACCGTGTTATGCTTGCAGCTTAAGGTTACCAGGGCGCTTTAACCACAACGAGAAAGGTTAATGCGCCAAACCAGGCGGCGAAAGCTGCAAAGCTGGCAGAATTACTTGCATATTAGCACTCACTTAGGCCTTAAATAGAGCACCGCCTCGTGCGGGTCCCATGTTGCGTTTCGGGTCCGCCGCACACCCCGAAACGCCCGGGATGGCTGGTGCGTTTCTCCACATATTATGGCCTCCTCAAGCCGGAGCTACGTACCAGCCGCATGGCGGGCGGCTTTGCACAATCCGGTGAGCATCTTTACACAGCCCAAACAACAAAACGCGCCCACCAAAAGGAGGGCGCGGTAAAAAATAGATTGAATGTAGCCCTAGGGCTTACTTAATTTTGGCTTCTTTAAACTCAACGTGCTTGCGAGCAACCGGATCGTACTTCCGTACAACCATTTTCTCGGTCATCGTGCGTGAGTTCTTTTTTGCCACATAAAAGTAGCCAGTGTCGGCGGTTGAAACCAGCCGAATTTTGATAGTGGCAGCTTTAGCCATGAAACGGGCCTCGATCTTTGATCGGTGAAAGGGGATCCGACGATTAGCTGCGCTAACCACCGCCTTCGGCTAAGTCGGAAGATGCGGTGCTATCGTTTTATTTGCCGCTTTTGTCAAGAGCGCACGGCCGATTGAGCGCTTTGGTTGGCCTTCAGCGCAGCCGAGCGAAGCGGTGGCTCTCCGTCCCATCTTTTTGGACGTCGATCAGCAACCAATAGCCTTGTCATCACGTCACTTAGCCCAAGTGTGACCTGAACGGCGTGATCCAATACTGTTTGAGTCACATGGTGCAAGGGTTCGCCTACCAATGCTGCTTGATTGTACCAATCCGGTGAAACCAACTCGCCATCACCACTGGCAATGCGCGCAGGCAGTTGACTGTTCGCCAGGGTGCCCAAGAAGAATCGCGTATCATAGCGAATTGGAAAGCGCGGCGGCGTGATGGCACGCGCAATATATCGCAGAGGCGCG
>JBGCDM010000033.1:0-7054 GCA_045105395.1 Devosiaceae bacterium
CTCATTGTGCCAGCACCAAGTAGCGCAAGAACAGCGGTGAAGAGACGCGCAATCATACCGAGGCAGTATAGCGCAAAAACTGAAGCTTTGCTGCCCCCATGTAGCGGGCATCAAGAAGCTTAAAGGTCGCAGGGAGCGTCACATTTGCATTTGCTGCCTCTTCCAAGATCACCAAAGCGTCAGCGGCAAGCCAACCACCAGTGTGCAAGGCATCTAAGGTTTTCTCACCCAAGCCTTTGTTATAGGGCGGGTCAAGGAAGGCCAGCGTGAACGGGTTCATCTTGCCGCGCTCGCCGATCTTTGCGGCATCGCGCTTAAAAAGTCGTGCGCGTGAGGCCACGCCACACACAATCATATTTTCACGGATCAACCCGCGCCCTTCAATGGAGCTGTCCACAAACAGCGCAAAAGATGCGCCACGCGAAAGCGCCTCAAGACCCAGCGCACCTGTTCCGGCGAACAGGTCGATTACATTGGCGCCATCCAGGCTTTGGCCCTGTGCAAACAAGTCAGCGTTATGCGCTAGGATATTGAACAGTGCCTCACGCGCTCGGTCGGTTGTTGGCCGCACAGCTTGGCTTGATGGTGCTTTCAGCGCACGGCTTTTAAAGGCCCCTCCGACGATCCGCATTTAGCGGCCCCGACGTTTGGTGGGGCCTCTGCCCTTGCTGCCAGTTGTGCCCGTTGTTTTGGAGCCAGCCCCTTTTTTTGACGGGCCAGCATTGGGCCGGCTTACGAAACCAGGCTTGCCACGTTTATCGCCACCGGGGCTGGGCTTGCGTTGGCGAAGTGGTGCGTTTCCACTTGCTCCTCGCCCTGTTTTGGCAGGTTTATCGGGTCGCACAGGTGTGTCGCGACCAATGACCGGGGTGCGCATCGGTCCATCAAAATCAAGACCAGCATCGGCAAACACTTTGCCTGAAAGCTGGTCTTTGAGGGTGCGTGTGCGGATTTCCTGAGCGGCTCCAGCTTCCAATTCGCCCAGCTGAAAAGGCCCATAAGAAATGCGAATAAGCCGGTTAACCTGCAAGCCTAGCGCGCCCAGAACCACCTTCACTTCGCGGTTCTTACCTTCGCGCAGTCCCACGGTGAGCCACTGATTGTCGCCCTGTTGGCGCTCCACCAAAATTTCCATCGGGCCATATTTCACGCCCTCAATTTCCATGCCTTTGCGCGCTTGCTGCAGCACATGCTCTTGGGCTTCACCAAAAGCACGCACGCGATAGCGGCGCAGCCAACCGGTAGAGGGTAGCTCCAACAAGCGCTTAAGCCCACCATCATTGGTCAGCAGCAAAAGCCCCTCGGTGTTAAAATCAAGTCGCCCAACAGGGTGCGCTGTTTTTAGCTCATTTGGCAAAACATCACGGATGACCGGTCGCCCTTCAGGGTCGCGTGCCGCGGTGATAACACCGCGCGCCTTATGATAGAGCCACATGCGCGTGCGCTCAGCTTGTGGCAGCGGTGCGCCATCAACCTCAATGCTGTCCTTGCTCGTCACCGTTTGCGCTGGCGTTTCCAACAGCTTGCCGTTCAGCTTCACGCGCCCTTGCGCAATCCAGCCCTCCGCATCACGGCGAGAGCATAAGCCAGAGCGCGCTATCACCTTGGCGATGCGTTCGGGTTTGGCGGCGATATCGGATGATGGTGAGGGTGCTGACATGCGGACCTTTTGACGGGGTGTGCCCGGCTATGGCAAGCCAAAAAAACGTGCAAAGGACAAGCATAGATGAACAAAGCCACCTCTCCGATGGATATTGCCCTACGCGAGGCGCGCG
This sequence comes from Devosiaceae bacterium, assembly GCA_045105395.1. Lineage (GTDB taxonomy): Bacteria > Pseudomonadota > Alphaproteobacteria > Rhizobiales > MH13 > MH13. The sequence goes on from JBGCDM010000033.1 coordinate 1,776, forward strand.
AAGCAGGCCAGCGCGATGAAGTGCCAGTGGGCGCAGTGTTGGTGATGGAGGGCGCAATCATCGCATCTGATGGCAACCGCACACGCCAGCTGCTGGACCCAACAGCGCACGCTGAAATGCTGGTGATCCGTGAGGCAGCACAAACATTGGGGCAAGAGCGACTTGCAGGCGCTGATCTTTATGTGACCCTTGAGCCATGCGCTATGTGTGCGGCTGCTATCAGTCATGCGCGCATTCGCAGGCTCTATTTTGGTGCCTGGGATGCAAAAATGGGGGCGGTAACCAATGGGCCGCATTTTTTTCAGCAACCCACATGCCACCACGCTCCAGAGGTGTATGATGGTATGGCGGCAAGCGAAGCAGAAGAACTGCTCACGGCATTTTTCGCGGCCAAACGTTAGGTAATAGAGGACCCGATAATGGTGCTATCCAGCAAGGATCGTGAGGCGCTTATTCGCTATGATACGCCTGAATATCATGTGCTGCGCCCAGGCGATTATGTAGTTTGCGCAGTTACATTTGAGCACATTGCACTCACTGAGTTGAAATATTGGTCGGTCGCCCGTCAGGAAGCTTATAAAGATGCTGCCGCCTCGCTAGAGGCTGAACGCCGGGCGCCTAAAGCCAGCTAATCATGGTCTAATCAAATTCAACCAGTGCCAGTTCCCGCCGCCATTTGCTAATCGCATTGCGCATTATGGAGCGAAGATAGCTAGGGTCTTCAAACACCAGGCGCGCTGGTATCTGTGTTGTGGCGGCATTAAGCTCACCTAAAGCGCCAGATTGATCGCGAAACCGAACGCCATCTTTTTCAGTGGTAACTAGTGTTGCACCGCGCTCTTTGGCAACGCCAACGAGCGTTCGAGCATCTTCTAGATTGAAAAAATGATGGTCTGGATAGGCTTTTTCCTTGGCAAGCGTGAGGCCTGCTCCTTTCAACCGTTCAAAAAACTTTTGCGGATGCCCAATGCCGCTGAAGGCATAAATGGGCGCTTGGTGAAGGTCTTCAGGAATATCCATTTCCAGCGTTGCAGAAAGCACAGGCACACCACGCTTTGCTGCTTGGCGTACAACGCCGTGGGCGCTTTTGCCGTTACCAATGATGATAACCAGATCCACATGCGACAGCTGATCGCGCACGGGCGCTCGCAAAGGACCTGCCGGGTGGCATAGCCCGTTACCCACACCCATGCGGCCATCCACCACGGCAATGGACAGGTTTTTGGCGATTGTCGGGTTTTGCAGGCCATCGTCAAAAATTGCTACGCTGGCGCCCATTTCAGCGGCGCTGTTGATAGACGTTCCGCGGTCGGGGCCTACAAAGGTTGGCCCTTTGCGTGCCAAAAGCAGTGGCTCATCGCCCACCTCTTCAGCCGTGTGACGTTCATAATCCACCCGAAAACTGGTGGTTGCCAATGAGCCGCCATAACCGCGGGTGACAAACGCCGGGCGTAGACCCAGATCACTCAGCGTATCAAAAAGCGCCAGGGACGTTGGGGTTTTGCCTGCGCCACCGGCGACAAAGTTCCCAACACACACCACTGGGATAAGCGGTAGCTCGCCTTGCTGTTTCATGCGCGTGGCGACCGTGCGCCCATAGGCCAGTGATGCTGGCGTTAGCATCCACTTTTTAAGTGTATTACCAAAGCCTAGCGGCTCGCCTGGTTCCGGCCACCAATAGGGAGGAGGGATGAGGCTCATCGGCGTGCTTGCTCTAGTGCGGCGGCAACCGAAAAGGCGGTAAGCAGCGGCTCAATGGCGTCCATGGTAGCACCCAGCGCACCTTCGAACTCTTGAATGGCCTTGGTTGCTTGGTTGCAAAGCTGCGAACGTTCGCGCTCATGCACAAGCAGGCGGCCAACAATACGTGCCAATGCTTCAGCACTATCAACCTCTATCGCCGCATCAGCATCGTTGAGAGCGGAGTAGATTTCTGGGAAGTTATGGACATCGGGACCGTGCAAAATAGCAGTGCCCAGCTTAGCTGCTTCAATGGGGTTTTGCCCACCATGGCGCACCAAAGATCCGCCGATGAAGGAAACTGGTGCCATGCGGTAGTGTAGGCCCATCTCGCCGATTGTGTCAGCGATATAAATCTCGGTATCGCCCTTGGGTAGGTTGCCGGTGCTGCGGCGAACGCAGGTAAGGCTTTCGCTCGCGGCCAAGTTGGCGACCTCTTCTCCGCGCTCAGGGTGTCTGGGGACGATAACTGTCAACAGATCGGGCAAATGGTGCTTAAGGGCCTTGTGAACCCGCATCACAATGGCTTCTTCGCCAGGGTGCGTGGAGGAGGCGAGCCAAAGTTTGCGTCCACGAATGGTTTGCTCGAGCAACCTTTGTTGCGCGGCATTTTCCGCTGGTGCTGGCGTGTCAAATTTCAAATTGCCTGTAACCCGAACGCGTGGCGCACCCAGCACGCGAAAGCGTTCGGCATCATCCACCGTCTGCGACAGGCACAGCGTAACATTGGACAGCATGGATGCAATGAGCCCACGGGCGCGCCGCCAGCGATAAAAAGAGCGCTCCGACATGCGAGCATTGACAAGAACATGAGGAATGTTGCGCTTAGCCAACGCGTGGAAGGTGGCTGGCCAAAGCTCCGATTCCACAAACACCGCTAGCTGAGGCTGCCAGGCGTTCAAGAAACGGTGGACAAAGGGCGCCAAATCGAGCGGTGCGTATTGGTGCAGTGTGCGTGGGCCAATCTGTTTTGCCGCCAATTGCGCCGATGTAACCGTTCCTGTGGTCAGAACCACATAGGTGCCCATCGCTTCGATACGCTGCACCAGCGGTAAAATGGCCACCGTTTCACCAACACTGGCTGCGTGCACCCATACCAAAGCGCCATTGGGTTTACGCGAACCAGCATAGCCAAAGCGTTCTCGGCGGCGTGGCAAATCCTCTTTGCCCTTGCGTGCGCGGGCACGGATGAGGGTGCCAGCAAGCGGTGAAACCATGGCGCCAGCAATACGATAACTGGCAAGCAGACTTTCAGAGAACGTATCAGACATTGGCGCTCGCCTCTGGGTCAAAAGCGGATTGCCCGCCAATGGCGGCATAGCTGTGCTGTTCCAGTGTGTCCAAACGGTCTTTTAGCAAAGCGCAGGCGTCATCCTCATTATCTGCATCATCAAAATACAGCGGCTCAGAAACACCAATCGCTGCCTTGGTGAAGGGCAGCGCAACAGATGCTTTATCCCAACTGGAAAGCGTGATGCGGGGATGGGTCACGTAGCTGACGGGAACAATGGGGCGGCCTGATTTTTTCGCAAGTTTGATCAGCCCAGGTGAGACGGTGCGCGCCACTTTAGGTACGTCAGCGGTTAACCCAAGGCTGCCGCCAGTTTCCAGAACCCGCAAGGATTGCAGGAAAGCCCTCGCGCCCCCCTTTTGCTTACCGCTTCTTTTAGGATCACCAGCGCCGCGAACGACGGTTACACCCAGCCTGTTGGCGGCTATGGCATTGAGCGTTCCATCAGCGCTGCGAGAAATCATCGCGTGCAAATCCCAAGTGTTTGGTGCGGCTAGGGCAACCAAAAAATGCTCGCCATGCCAAAAGGTGAATATGGCTGGCAAATCGCTATGCAAAGCGGCTCTACGTGCACCAATGTCGGTTTCAGTTACGCGTGCAGTTTTATGAACCAGCTGCATGTAACCAGCCAATGTGTTGCCAGCAATGGTTTGCACAAAGCTATTGCGGCTTAGTCGCTTGATCCAGACCGGCGCCATCAGGTGGCAATCATCATGTTTTACCGCACAAGGTAGATCGCACTAAGCGTCTGGGTCGTCATCGCCTGGTTCGAGCAATCGGTGCATATGCACCACAAAATAGCGCATATTGGCATTATCAACGGTCTGCTGCGCTTTGCCACGCCAGGCATCTTCTGCTTCAGCGTTGCTGGGATATATGCCCACGATATCAAGCTTATCAACATCGGTAAAAGTGGTTGAGTCGGGGGCCTGTACCTCGCCGCCAAACACCAAGTGCAACAATTGGGGGCTTGTGGTGTCGGTATCGCTCATTGCGAAAAATCCTTGTGCTTAAAGCGGGTGTGCCTGTTTGACCGCGTTGTTACCCGTCGATCATCGTTCAAGCAAGGCAGACCTTAACGCACCATGCCACGCAAAGCAGCGCACATTTGCTCGGTTCCCGCAACCAAGGCGGGGTGGCTTATGCTTGGTCCATCATAGCGCGGCACATCGCCATTGGTATGCTGCAACGAAAGGCCAGCCTCGCGAATAAGCAAGTCAGCAGCTGCAATATCCCAGTGTTTGGCATTGGGGTTTGCTACGCATCCGTCCAACGTGCCGTCAGCCACCCGGCTAATGCGCAAGGCCAGTGAGGCAATGCGATCCGCTTTACGGTAAGTGTGGGTTGGCTTGCTGGGACCAGGAAAGGCGAGCAATGCATCCTCTAGGGTTTGTTTGCCAGTTGGGGACAGCTTACCAACCTCGCCAGTATCGCGTTCCATATTTGCGCCCTGTCCTGCTTGCGCAAAAAGCAGCGCGCCGCGAACTGGATTAAACAGAACCGCCTGGCATGGCTCGCCGTTGTGAACCAAGGCAAGTGATACCGCCCAGTCATCGCTGCCGGCCATAAAGCCCCGCGTGCCATCAATGGGGTCCACAATGAAGGTAGGCTCGCCAGACAAGCGCGAACCATCATCTTCAATTTCTTCTGATAGCCAACCATAGCTGGGGAACGCTCGCCGCAGCTCTGTGTGCAGCATGTTATCGATAGCAAGATCGGCTTCAGTTACCGGTGAGTTGCCAGGCTTGGTCCAGGTTTTTGGACTGTTGCCAAAGTAGCGCAGGGCGATTTCTCCGGCCTCGCGCGCTGCATCGCAAAGCACACTCAGCGGTGGCAGAGATGGTGAGGTCGTGCGGTCGCTCATGGGCCATGTTTTATCGTTAGAGGTTGAAGGCTCGCTTGCGCTCTGATGTAGCCCATGCCCGTGCCTGATCAAGCCGAATTGGAGTGCGGATGTTTGCCTTTTGCTAACCCTCTACAAAGACACACTTTTTTTACCGCGTTGCTTAAGCTGCCACGAAGCCAGGTGCCGTATAAACGCTGCCATAGCTCAAAAGGGCACGATAAGGCGGGCCAACCGCCACAATCAGTTTACGGCCCAAACCTGGGTCAACAGGAAGGCGAAAGGCAGCATCATGATGGCCAGCACAGGCGCGAAGCGAGCATTAGCTGCAAATGAACGACCCAATGTTGGGGTGCCTGCAAATTTGCAGCATGCAGCCGATGGGTGTCGTGATGCGGTGGCGCA
>JBGCDM010000034.1:0-2874 GCA_045105395.1 Devosiaceae bacterium
TTTGCCTGGTGGTGGTGCAATGCCAGGAACTGATGTTCTCCATAAGGAGGCAACACTGAACCTTGCGCACCCAGAGGTGTTCGCGTGCCATTTCGGTTTGATCTGAAGACAGAAATGCCAGCAGGCGGCTCTATTATGGTTGATGGCTTGGACACTGCTTGGCAGGCGGCGCGCTAACATGTGGACCTTGCGTGGCACTTTAGAAGGCAGCGAGCCTATTGCTTTGCCCAATCCGGCTTTGGATGCGGTAAGCGAACTTTGGCTTTTGACGGCCACCCTTATGGTGTTGTTTATGCAGGCCGGTTTCCTGATGTTGGAAGCCGGTGCGGTGCGCTCCAAAAACACAATCAATGTGGCGCAGAAGAACATCACCGACTTTGTGGTGTGTGGTTGTATCTTCTTGCTTTTTGGCGGCAATCTTATGCTGGGCGCGGGGTCAAATGGATTTTTTGGCTTCGGCGGCATTGACTTCACCGATAATCTAACCCGCCTTCAATTCCTCTTCCAGTTCGCCTTTTGCGCCACAGCTGCCACCATCGTCTCTGGCGCTGTCGCTGAGCGCATGCGCTACATTGGCTATGTTTGCCTCACCATTGTTATGGCCGGTATCACCTATCCATTGTTTGCTCATCTGGTTTGGGGCAATGGCATTTTGACCGACAATCCAGCGTGGCTCTCGGACTTTGGTTTCCTGGATTATGCTGGGTCTACTGTTGTGCATGTGGTGGGCGGCATGGCGGCATTGGCAGCTGTTTTGGCTGTGGGTGCGCGCAAAGGTCGGTTTGATGCGCAGGGTAACCCAGTGTCCATTCGTGGCCATTCCAGTGTTCTGACCAATTTTGGTGTCATGGTACTGATGGTTGGCTGGATTGGGTTCAATGCTGGTGGTGCAAGCCCATCCAGCGATGTGTTCTCACTGATTGTACTCAACACCGTTGTTGCGATGAGTTTTGCTGGCGCAGCAGGCCTTATATTCAGTTTGGTGCGATCAAGAGGTAAAACCCACCCCAAAACAATCATGACGGCTATTTTGGGCGGGTTGGTCGCTATCACAGCGGGCTGCGCTTATGTCGGCCCTTACGGCGCGGCTATTGTTGGTTTTACCGGCGGCACTGTGGCATTGGTTGGTGGGCACATTTTGTTGCACCGGTTTAAAATTGATGACCCAGTGGATGCTGTTGCAATCCATGCCGGAGCGGGTCTCTGGGGCACGCTTATACTGCCCTTTGTCGCGTTTCCCGAAGCCTTAACCGGTAGCATGCTAACCCAGTTTGGCATTCAGTTGGGCGGATCGTTGCTGGCGGCCGTTTGGGCATTTGGAGCCACCTGTTTGGCCATCAAAATTGTGTCCCGCTTTACTTCAATGCGCGTAAGTTCCGAAGAAGAGGCGCTGGGCCTTAACCTAAGTGAGCATGATGATGCCTTTGATAGTGAAGCTGCTCTATCATTGCTCAAACAAGGTGAGCCTGAGCGCACGCCTAAGTCGCTTATCGCTGGTGTTGAACTGGGCGAAAACGTGCCTGATTTTGATGATCAAGCGGAAACTCTTTCGGTCTTCGTCTCCCATGCAAAAGCCTCCCAGGAGCAGGTTGAGGACGCGCACGATACGATTGAGAACCTGGCAACACGCGATCAACTAACCGGCCTTTGCAACCGAGCTGCCTTTGAGGCGATTGTTCAAGACAATATGCAGCAGGTTGCGCCAGATGGTGGCACATTCGCCATGCTGTTTGTTGACCTGGATGGGTTCAAGGCGGTCAATGATAGCTTTGGCCATAAAGTCGGTGATGATGTGTTGATCGAAGTTGGTCAGCGGCTTGCCGATGTTTGTGGATCAGAGGCTTTGCTTGCCCGCTTTGGAGGTGATGAGTTCTGCGTGCAATTGCCTATTCACAGCCATATCAATGGATCGGATTGGGAGAATGTTTGCCAGGGCATTGTTGAGCGTGTTGGCGAGCGTTTTCTGATCGAAAATTCTGAAATCTTTATTGGCGCTTCGGTTGGGGTTGCGCATTTTCCGCACGATTCCAGCGTGATAGACAAGCTGCTCTTGCGCGCGGATATGGCGCTTTATGAAGCCAAGGCATTGGGCAAGAGCCGATGGGTGCGTTTTGCCCCGGCAATGGAAGAGCGCGCTGTTCGTCGTAGCGCGCTGGAACGAGATATGAGAGGCGGCCTGGAGAGCGGGCAGTTCTACTTTATGTATCAGCCGCAAGTTTCTATCACGAGCGGTAAAATAACTGGCTTTGAGGCCTTAATGCGTTGGGATCACCCTAACCATGGCGCCATCTCGCCTATTGAATTTATCCCCATAGCTGAGGATACAGGGCTTATTGTTCCGCTCACCCAAACCCTATTGAAAGATGCGTGTGGTCTGGCAGCAAATTGGCCAGCCGTTGATGGAAAGCCCTGCAAACTCTCGGTCAATATTTCAGCGGTTCAGTTCCTGCGCTCGGACCTTTTGGCCACCCTGCGCTTGTGCCTGCATGAGTCAGGTCTTAATCCGCGTGCGTTGGAGATTGAGGTTACCGAGAGCGTGCTTATCGGCAACAAAAAGCAGACACGGGCACTGTTTGAAGACATCCGAGCCATGGGTGTGGATATTGCGGTTGATGATTTTGGTACCGGCTATTCATCGCTTAGCTACCTGCAAGAGTTCCCCATCAGCCGTTTGAAACTTGATCGCGCGTTCATCACCGATATTGACAGCAACCCCAATTCGCAGCGCATCACAAAAACCATCGTAGATTTAGGCCGCAGCATGGGCCTCAGCGTTGTGGCGGAAGGTGTGGAAACACAAATGCAGCAAGAGATGCTGCGCGACCTTAACTGTGATGATCTCCAGGGTTATCTGTTCTCCGCGCCCATACCAGC
>JBGCDM010000035.1:0-3854 GCA_045105395.1 Devosiaceae bacterium
CAGCCAGCACCAGGCGGCTCACCACCGTTGCCACGCCGTTGAAAAAGTGCGGGCGAAAATCAGCTTCCAGGCCAAGTGCAGGCCCTTGCATAATGATGCGCGTTGCATCCTGCGGCCCGTACATTTCATCCGCATCGGGTACAAAGACGGCCGCCACACCCGCTTTCTCCAAGGCTGCAAGATCTTGGGCTTCTTGCCGAGGGTAGGTGTCCAGGTCCTCGCCTTGCGCAAACTGCGCGGGATTGACGAAGATGGTGGCAATGACAACGTCTGCCAAAGTCTGCGCATGAGCCACCAACGCAAGATGGCCATCATGTAGCGCGCCCATCGTTGGCACCAGTGCGCTTGTCTTTCCATCAGCGCGCAATTGGGCCTGCGTCTGGCGTAAACTTGCTATTGTTCGGCAGAGTATGAGCATCAATTCCTCGATATTTCTTAGCCACTGCGGCGATGATGCGCAGGGGCCAATTGCATGTTTGGGATGCCTATACCCTTCCCAAGAGGCGTTTGGCATCCCAAATGAGGCAGATGAGCAAGCGCACGCCCACTTTGAAGAGTTCTAGCAAACCAGCAACGCCGAGCAATGGAGCATCTGTGGATGCATTTGTGGCCGCCCTTGGCGCCGCGCCTAAGCCTGGTTCATCAGGCAGGCTGATGTTCGCTTTGGATGCAACGCTGAGCCGAGAGCGCACATGGGATAAAGCTATGAACATCCAATCCTCGATGTTTGCCGAGGCGAGTAATGTCAACGGCCTGGCGATGAAACTCATCTATTTTCGTGGGTTTGATGAGTGCCGAGCATCGGGTTGGCAAACGGATGGCAAAAAACTTGCCAAGCTTATGCAGGGCATTGGCTGTTTGGGCGGGCAAACGCAAATATCTCGCGTTTTAGGCTTTGCCCGCAAAGAGATAGCCAAAGCGCCGGTACCAGCCTTGGTTTATATTGGGGATGCGGTGGAAGAAGACGCTGATCAGCTAAGCCACCAAGCTGGCCAACTTGGTCTCTTGGGGTGCAAAATTTTCGCCTTTCATGAAGGCGGTGACAGGCACGCAGGCGCAGTTTTCCGGTCCATGGCCAGCAATTCTGGTGGTGGATATTTCCAGTTTGACAGTCGCTCAGCAGACGTATTGGCAAGTTTACTCAAGGCTGTGGCGCGCTACGCCTCGGGCGGACGGCAAGCACTGGAAAGCGCTGATAGCCGAGAAGGGCGCCTGCTGCTGGAGCAAATGCGATGATCTATCTTATCTTTGGTTTGGCCCTTTTGGCAGCGTTCCTGATGGCTGGGCGAGCACTCACGCGTGTTCCGGCAGCGCAGATTGCAAAACATGCCCGCTTTGGGGGCATCGCATTACTTGTTGGGCTTGCTGGGCTACTGCTGTTGACCGGGCGATTTGGTGCGATGAGCCAAGTGTTTGCTCTGGCCAATCATGCCATGCGCAATCGGGCCATGTTTCGGCCAAGGCCTAAGGGTTTTGATGATGTGGATGCTGCTGGCGCTGCCTCTAGCGAAAAGCCAAAGGTGCGCACGCGCTATCTAGAAATGATGCTGGATCAGGGCACTGGCGCTATCGATGGTCAGTTTATTGATGGTCCCTGGAAAGGCCGTATGCTGACCAAGTGTTCACAGGCAGATCTAACCAACGCGCTTGGCGCGGTAGCCGATGATGGGGAAAGTGTGCGCCTGCTAGAAGCGTACCTGGACCGCACGTTTGCCGGTTGGCGTGAACACCATGACCAGGGGGCGGGTGGGGGCAACACCAGCGCGGCGAATACGGGCAGCATGGCTGAAGACGAGGCCTATGAGATCCTGGGGCTTGAGCCGGGAGCTGAGGCTGATGCCATTCGTGCCGCGCACAGGCGCCTTATGGGCAACATCCATCCCGATCGGGGTGGATCGACGTACCTTGCGACCAAGGTCAACCTTGCCAAGGAAGTTCTTTTGAAGCTGCACGGCTAATACTCCTGAATTACAAACAAGCCGGTAAAAAAATCATGTGAGCGGTTGGCCGCTGGGCCTATCTGTCTGGACGGACCGCCAAACAAGCAATTGAGCTAGCCTCAAGCGCACTGCACGCAGCCTGCGCAACATCACGATTAGAGAAGCCTCCAAAGCGTGCGCGCCATAGCGTGGACCCGTTGGATTGGACGGTTTGGGTATAAGGCGTGCGATTGCCCAGTTCATTGACCGAACCACGTGCGCGCACCAACATATCAACGGCGGCTTCCTGGCTTGGCATGGCGCCAATTTGAATAGTCCAACCATCATTGGGTATCCCGCCAAGTTGAATGCCGCCGGGAGCTGAAGCTGTTGCAACAGGCGCAGGTGCAGCAGGCGCTGGGTTCGCCAACGGTGGCGGGGCAAAGGTTCCTACCATGTCAGCCGCATTTGCCGGTGACAGCGAGGCCGTTTGGACAGCCGGAAGAGCTGGTGCAAGTGGTGCTGGCATAGCCTGAGCGGTTTGCTGTGTTGGCATCATTGCATTGGCCGCAGCAAAGGCGACGGCAGGCAGAGCGGCCGGATGTGGAACAGGCGAGGGCGGATGGAATTGAGTGCGTGCGACAACCAACCGTGCACTGCGTGGACCAGTGGTCGCTTGCGGCAAATGGCGAGCAATAAGATCACGCATATGCGCATTGCGGCTAGCACCTGTGCGGCCACCCATCACAACAGCAATAATGTGGCGACCCTGATCGTTCACCGATGAGAGTAGGTTAAAGCCTGAGGCACGTGTGTAACCTGTTTTAATGCCATCAACACCGCGCACAGTGCCCAAAAGGCGGTTGTGGTTGCGATATGTGCGGCCATTATAGCGGAAGCTTTGCGAGGAAAAAATCTGATAGCGCTGTGGGAAACGCTCGTACAAAGCACGGCCCATCAAAACCATATCACTGGCTGTGGTGCGCTGTTCGCGGTTGGGCAGGCCAGATGCATTGCGGAACGTGGTGCTGTTCATACCAATGGCGCGGGCTGTTCTGGTCATACGCTGGGCAAATTCCCACTCAGTGCCGCTAATATGCTCGCCGATAACAGCAGCCGCATCATTGGCTGACTTGGTAACAAGCGACATCATTGCATCACGCACGGTGATGGACTGACCCTGCCGCAATCCGAGTTCTGAGGGAGGTTGCGCCTGCGCGTGAGCGGAAACGCTCATGCGCGTATCCAAGGATAAGCGGCCAGCTTCTAGCTCTTCAAACAAAACGTAAAGCGTCATCACTTTAGTCAGTGAGGCAGGAAACCTTGGCGCATCGGCATGACGGGAAAAAAGAATTTCGCCATTGCGCGCATCAACAACTAGCGCAGCATAGCGGGGATTGGCATTTGCCTGTGTGGGACCATCAAAGGAGCCCAAGAAAACACCACACGCAACCAGCAGTGCAAGCCCAGCCTGCACAAACGATACTCTACGCAACACAACAAACACCCATTGGTTTCCAGCCGATACAAGACTGGTACGCCCCAAAAACTCAGCCCAACAGAACGCACTGGGCCGTTACAATCACTATCAAATCTAAAATGGAGAGGGTTTCGGAAGAGTTAAGCGCACGGCAAAAACTGCATAAATGGTGCGGCGCACAAAAATATCTTGACAGTTATGGTGCGATGCACATATTCATTGTGCATTGCGAAAAAATTAGCGCCAGTGCGGCGCGATACAACCTTATGGAGCTAAGGCATGATGACGAATTTTGATGAACTGCAGAAAACTGGCAAAGAAAACATGGACCTGGCGATGGCCTCTGTTTCGGCAGTGTCTAAAGGTGTTCAGGCACTGGCTGCTGAAACGCAGGACTACTCTAAAAAATCCATGGAAACTGGCTCAGCTGCAATGGAAGACCTCCTTGCTGCTAA
>JBGCDM010000036.1:0-7753 GCA_045105395.1 Devosiaceae bacterium
AGCCCAGCTTGAAGCGTCCATGAACTGAACGTGAGGGACGCCAGCTTGTCGCGCAACGACGCGGCAAGGCTGGAACGCACCAGCCATGCCGCGTCTTCATTAGCTGGCTAGTTTTCGGGAAGGTTCTCCGCATTGCCAAAAACAATGCGTGTAATCGTTCCAAGCTCAGTGCCTTCAGCGTTCACATAGCCGATACGCCCAGGGGAATAGTTCAGCCGCCAGTTACCAGATGGACCATCAGTCCAAGCAACATGGTACCCGTCTTCGGTTGTGTGCCATATGCCAGAAAAAGCCACGCCGTCAGGCAAAACCATGTGTGCCTGCGTTGCGCTTTCATAGTAGATGACAGCATCTTTGGGTGCGCCGATATCGATATAATGGGTTGAACCAATCATGAGGACAGTGAGTGTTGTTGGGGTTAGAAAATCCATTGAGTGCCTCGTTTTCATTGAAATAGTCAAGATAATTGACTAAATGAGAAATGGCTGCTGGAAAACAGAAAGTCAAGTATATTGACTAAAACAATTGACCCATTGCTCGTTGAACATTTGGGCATTCGTCTGCACCGCGCGTATCAGGCTTGGCTGAGCGCGTTCGTTGATGAAATGAATGCCGCTGGGCATGAATGGTTTACCCAGGCGCGTGCCAATCTGATCGGGCAATTGCCGCGCGATGGGTGCAAGCAGGCGGAGCTTCTGGTGAAAACCGGATGGACCAAGCAGGCGCTTCAGCAGATGTTGGATGGCCTAGAGCGGCAGGATGTAATCGCGCGCAGTGTCGATCCACAGGATAAGCGCGGCAGGCTAGTTGCGCTAACCGACAAAGGGCGCACTGCACTGGTCGATGCTGATCGTATCAAAACGAAGATCAACACGCAGTACGCAGCAAAAATGGGCGCGCCAGCCTTGCAGCAGCTAGAACAGATGCTGGACGCAATGGTTGATCCGTAACACTCCACTGCTATTGCGCGCTGTAGGATTGATCACACCTTAGTGGCGCACTATGGCTTGGAGCATGCAAGAAAACGCCCCCCAAAAGCCCGACCAAACTGGCGATCACGCCACAGTTCTCATCATCGATTTCGGGTCGCAGGTTACTCAGCTTATCGCGCGGCGCATCCGCGAGGCTGGCGTCTACAGTGAGATCGTGCCATTTCAATCCGCGGACGCGGCTATCGACCGGTTAAGTCCCGTCGCGGTGATCTTGTCTGGCGGGCCAGCGTCGACCAGCGACATTGATAGCCCACGCGCGCCCCAGCGCGTGTTTGATCTGGGCGTGCCTGTGCTGGGCATTTGCTATGGCCAGATGAGTATGTGCATCCAAAATGGGGGGCAGGCCGAAGGCAGCGACCATCGTGAGTTTGGCCGCGCCTTTGTGGAGGTGCAGAAAGACTCGCCGCTATTTGAAGGCGTGTGGGGCGTGGGCACCCGCCACGAAGTGTGGATGAGCCATGGCGACCGTGTGATTGCGCTGCCCGATGGGTTTGAGGTGCTGGCCACCAGCCCCGGTGCGCCGTTTGCGGCCTATGCTGATGAGGCACGCAAATTCTACGGCGTCATGTTCCACCCAGAGGTCGTGCACACGCCTGATGGGGCCAAACTGCTCTCCAATTTCGTGCACAAGATTGCTGGCATTGAAGGCGACTGGTCGATGGGCGCGTTCCGCGAGGAAGCGATCCGCCGCATCCGTGAGCAGGTGGGCGATAAGCGCGTGATCTGCGGGCTATCCGGCGGTGTGGATTCATCCGTCGCGGCTGTGCTGATCCACGAGGCGATTGGTGATCAGCTGACCTGCATCTATGTGGATCACGGTCTGATGCGGCAGAACGAGTCCGAGGAAGTGGTTGGCATGTTCCGCCGGCAGTACAACATACCATTGGTGCATGTGGATGCGGCTGATCTGTTCATTGGTGAGCTTGAGGGCGTGAGCGACCCCGAAACCAAGCGCAAGATCATCGGGCGCCTGTTTATTGAGACCTTTGAGGCTGAAGCGAAAAAGCTCGGCGGGGCTGACTTCTTGGCGCAGGGCACGCTGTATCCCGATGTGATCGAGAGCGTGTCGTTCACCGGCGGACCATCGGTGACCATCAAAAGCCACCACAATGTGGGTGGACTGCCAGAGCGCATGAACATGGCGCTGGTTGAGCCACTGCGCGAATTATTCAAGGATGAGGTGAGGGTGCTTGGTCGCGAGCTTGGCTTGCCTGATAATTTTGTTGGCCGTCATCCATTCCCCGGCCCTGGCCTTGCCATCCGTTGCCCAGGCGGGATCACCCGCGACAAGCTTGAGATATTGCGCAAGGCTGATGCCATCTATCTGGAAGAGATCCGCAACGCTGGCCTCTACGATGCCATCTGGCAGGCCTTTGCCGTGCTGCTACCGGTGCAAACCGTGGGCGTGATGGGCGATGGCCGCACCTATGATTTTGTGCTGGCTCTGCGCGCGGTAACCAGCGTCGATGGCATGACGGCGGATTTTTACCACTACGACATGCAGTTCCTGGCCAATGCCGCCACCCGCATTATCAATGAGGTGAAGGGCGTGAACCGTGTGGTGTACGATGTGACCAGCAAGCCTCCCGGCACGATTGAGTGGGAGTAGGGATATGAGGTTGAGTCTGTCAGGTCTTCGAGGTGCCAAAGGGTCGAAGCGCAATTCCAAGCTTTACGATGTTGCCGCGCAAGAACTGGTAGCCAGCCGACAACGGCATCACCCCAACCCGCTCACACGATATGGAAAGCGTGGTTTTTCCCAGTCCGATGAGGATGGAATAACGTTTGAAATTATCCGTCGGTTGGGCATTCAGAACGGAACATTTGCTGAGTTTGGTGTTGGTGATGGGTTGGAGAACAACACACTGGCTCTATTGGCTGCAGGGTGGTCCGGCTTTTGGGTTGGTGGCGAAGACCTTGCTTTTGATACGCAAAAATCCAGCCGCCTCAATTACCAAAAAGCTTGGATAGATCGCGAAAACGCACTGCCGCTGTTTCAAAATGGCCTGAACAACATAGGACGCGAAGAGGTTGATGTCCTCTCAATCGATCTAGACGGTAACGATCTGTATATTTGTCAGGAACTGCTTGGGAGCGGTCTTCAGCCATTGTTGGTGATATTGGAATGCAACGCGAAGTTCCCGCCACCCATGCGCTTCTGTATCGAGTACAACGCAAAGCATAACTGGGCTAAGGACGACTATTACGGCGCCTCGCTGGCAAGCCTTGCCGATATGATGATGGCGTTCGAATATACGCTGATCTGTTGCAATGCCGCGACGGGATCAAATGCGTTTTTCATTCGACAAGCCGATAGACACCTATTCCCTGAAGTGCCTGAAGCAATCGGCCAGATTTATGCGCAACCCAATCATTTGTTGCCGCATAAGCACGGGCATTCAACGTCTCTTAAAACGATCCAACATATGATTGAGTAGTGCCAACAGGCAGGCACCATTGCTTCACAGCACACCACCTATGCGTTAGCCCCACTCGCCAGGCGATCGTGCATCTGCTAGGCGCAGCATAACATTTCATCCCCCCAACAATGACGGCGCAGCCAATGTGCCGGTCAGGATATCTATGCTCTCCATGAACACGCTGCGGCGCGAGTGGATTTCTAACCCACGCGGCGACATCCTCGCTGGCATTGTCGTTGCCTTGGCGTTGATCCCCGAGGCGATTGGTTTCTCGATCATCGCTGGTGTGGACCCCAAGGTCGGCCTCTACGCGTCCTTCTCCATCGCGGTGATTTGTGCGCTAACGGGCGGTCGCCCAGGCATGATCTCTGCGGCCACGGCAGCCATTGCCGTGCTTGTGGTGCCGTTGGTGCGTGATCATGGGGTGGAATACTTGTTTGCTGCGACCATCCTCATGGGCGTTTTGCAAATCATTGCGGGCTTCCTGCGACTTGATCTGTTGATGCAATTTGTCTCCAAATCGGTGGTCACCGGTTTTGTGAACGCGCTGGCGATACTCATTTTCATCGCCCAGATACCGCAGCTGGTGGATGTGACCTGGCTCACCTATCCCATGGTGGCCGGCGGATTGGCGATTATCTATCTCTTCCCCTACGTGACCAAGGCCATTCCTTCGCCGCTGGTCGCGATTGTGGTGCTCACAGCTTTGGCGCTGGCGCTCGGCTGGGAAGTGAACACGGTGGGCGATATGGGCCAGTTGCCCGATAGCCCGCCCATGTTCGCGCTGCCGATGGTGCCGTTCACGCTGGAAACGCTGCAGATCATCTTCCCGTTTTCGCTCACCATGGCCGCTGTTGGCCTGCTGGAATCCATGATGACCGCGCAAATCGTGGATGATCTGACCGACACATCCTCCAACAAAGCGCAGGAGAGCAAAGCGCAAGGGCTGGCCAATTTCGTCACCGGTTTCTTCGGTGGCATGGGTGGCTGTGCTATGATTGGTCAGTCTGTCATCAATGTGAAATCTGGCGGTCGCACGCGCCTTTCCACCTTCGTGGCTGGCACATTTTTGTTGTTCCTCATCGTTGTGCTTGGGCCTTTTGTGAGCCAAATCCCCATGCCTTCGCTGGTCGCGGTCATGATCATGGTGTCCATCGGTACCTTCTCCTGGAAGTCGATCCGTGATCTACGCACCCACCCCTGGCAATCATCAGTTGTTATGGTGGTGACTGTGGTGGTTGTGGTCTGGACGCATGATTTGGCTCAGGGCGTTGCCGCTGGCGTTATCCTGTCGGGTTTGTTTTTCGCCTCCAAAGTGCGCGGGCTTTTCAAAGTGGACTCGTCGCTGTCGCCTGATGGCCGCACCCGCACCTACAATGTGTCTGGCGAGGTGTTCTTCGCCTCCACCGAACGCTTTGCCGATGCGTTTGATTTCAAGGAGGTGCTGGATGCCGTGGTGATCGATGTGTCCAAGGCACATTTCTGGGACATCTCAGCGGTCGGGATCTTGGACAAGGCCATCCTAAAATTCCGCCGCGAAGGCGCGAGCGTCGATGTGATCGGCCTCAATGACGCTAGCGCCTCAATGGTGCAACGCTTTGGCGAACACGACAAGCAAGGCGCGGGCGACCCCGCTGCCGGGCACTAGGCGTCTGACACGAAGGACTACGCGCATGAAACGCATTCTCGCCTGTATCGATGCATCCCAGTACGCCGCGCGCGTGTGTGATTACACCGCCTGGGCTGCCAAACGTTTGGATGCGAGCGTTGAGCTTCTCAATGTTATCCAGCGCAGTAATGCGGCGGCCTCGCGCAATGATTTATCCGGCGCAATTGGCCTGGGCGTAAAATCATCCTTGCTGGAAGAGCTAACACAGCTGGATGAAGCCGAAGGTAAGCTCGCCATCGAAAAGGGGCGTATCCTGCTCGATAGCGCGCGTGATCATGTCAAAAATCTTGGTGTGGAAGATGTGATGCTGACCCACCGTCACGGCGGCATCGTGGAAACGGTGGCCGAGCGTGAAGTGGATGCTGATTTGATCGTGATGGGCAAGCGTGGCGGCAGCCATGAATTCGCCAAGGGGCATATTGGTTCCAAGGTGGAGCGGGTTATTCGCGCCAGTCACAAGCCCGTTCTTGTTGCCTCCAGCCGGGGGGTGGAGCTTTCGCAGAACAACCCATCAAAGGTCATTGTCGCCTATGATGGCGGCGCGGCATCCTCTGCTGCGCTGAACTTTGCCTGTACTTCTGCCCTATTCACCGATGTGCCGCTTGAAGTGGTGGTTGCTGGTAGCGATGACGCCAAGCACCGCAAACTCGTTGAGGGCGCGCAGGCGATACTAGCCGGGAAAAGCCGCTTGGGCGAAGCTGTTCTAAAGAATGGCACACCAGATGCGGTGATCGGGGCCACCATGAAAGACAATCCTGAAGGCTTCTTGGTTATGGGCGCATTTGGCCACTCACCGCTGCGCACGCTCATCGTTGGGTCCACGACAACAGCGATGATCCGCACGGTGCATGCGCCAGTGTTGTTGATGCGGCCTTAGTTTCTAACGCCCATCATTGTCATCCTGGGGTCAAACCGAGCCATGACGCGGAGAGTTGAGATCAGTTTGTGATCTGAATGCGCGTTTGGTGTGGTCCGTAGTCCTGCACCAAGGCGAATAATGCGCGTGCATGGTCAGGATGTAGGCGGATGCAGCCGTGCGATGCGCGTGAGCCCAAGCGGCCAATAGCGTTGGTGGCGTGGAACGCATAACCGCCCTGAAAGAAGATCGCGTGGGGCATTTCGGCCATGTTGTAAGTGCGCGAGTGCCACATGGTATGCATACGCAGCGGGCGCCATGTGCCGGTGGGCGTGGAGTAGCCCTGGCGTCCAGACGATACATCCCATTCGTGCATCACCTCGCCATCCACAATCACCTGCATCCGCTGTTCGGAGAGGTCAACTTTGGCAATCACTGATGCTTGCGCATCCGGTAAACCGATCAGACTGGCCACACCAATGGCCATAATCATCATCAAAAAACGAGAGAACATCACACAGATCTCCAAAACAGCGCTACGCAGAACTCTTGCTGCAAGGCTGTGACAATGCAACACAAGCGTGGAGTTTGGGTAAACCAGACGGCGCGCATGGCGGTGTGTTTCGGGTCACATTCGTGCGTTATGATGTATTCCGGCAACTGTGGATCGCACAAATGGTCTTATTCTTCGCAGGTTTGATCCTGTTTCTTGGTATTCATTCAGTGCGCTTTGTGACGCCAGGGGTGCGCGAACGGGTGCTGCGCTCTTATGGCGAAGGCGGCTGGAAAGGCATTTACTCAGTCCTCTCGCTCATTGGCTTTGTCATGATCATCATGGGATATGGTGATGCGAAGGTGGCTTTGGGCTTCGTATGGTCGCCGCCCACCTGGACCAGGCACATCGCCATCCTTTTGATGCTTCCCGCGTTGATCTTTTTGGTTGCCGCCTATGTGCCCTCTAAGCTGAAAGCCAAGCTGAAACACCCGATGCTGGCTGCCATCAAGATTTGGGCACTGGCCCACCTTCTTGCCAATGGCATGGGCGTTCATTTGGTGCTTTTCGGCAGTTTTCTTGCTTGGGCCGTGGTTGATCGTATCGCGGTAAAGCGTCGTGGTGGCGCAGACCCATCTGCCCCATCGGGTTGGATGGGTGATGCAATTGTCGTGGTTGCCGGAGCGGTGGCCTGGGTAGTTCTGCTCCTTTGGGGTCATCAATGGCTGTTCGGCGTCGCGCCAATCGGCTAAGAGCCTGCCAACATCCTCAAACACTGAGATTTTTCATGTCTGTTCAATCAAGTGTGCGCCGCATTACTGCGGTCGACATTGCCAAGCGCAAAAACGGTGAGCCTGTTGTCGCGCTAACTGCCTATCACGCCCACACGGCCTCTATTCTGGATGAGCATGTGGATTTCATTCTGGTTGGCGATTCGCTTGGCATGGTCATGCACGGCATGGAATCAACCGTACCGGTCACCCTCGACATGATGATTGTGCAGGGCTTGGCAGTTATGCGCGGCTCCAAGCGTGCGCTTGTTGTGGTGGATATGCCCTTTGGCTCTTATGAAGCGAGCAAAGAGCAAGCCTTCCATTCTGCAGCCCGCGTGATGAAAGAAACCGGGGCTGGTGCCATTAAAATGGAAGGTGGCGAGCACATGGCCGAAACGGTAGAGTTTCTGGTGCGTCGCGGTATTCCCGTCATGGGCCATATTGGGCTTACACCGCAGGCGATCAATACCATGGGCGGCTTCCGCGTGCAGGGCAAAACCGACGAAAACCAGGCGCAAACAGAGCGCGATGCCAAGGCAATCAGCGATGC
>JBGCDM010000037.1:0-18789 GCA_045105395.1 Devosiaceae bacterium
CCATGATGTGCTCGACGCGCCTGTGTCTGGCGGTACAGGTGGCGCGGCTGCCGGCACACTAACCTTCATGGTTGGCGGCACCGACACAGCGTTTGCGCGCGCCGCCCCGATATTCGAGGTTATGGGCAGCAAGGTTTTTCACTGCGGTCAAAGTGGATCAGGCCAAGCTGCCAAGATCTGCAACAACATGATCCTTGGCGTCACAATGATCGCAACATGCGAAGCCTTTGCGTTGGCCGATGGCCTCAATCTTGATCGCCAAGCCCTCTATGATGTTGTCGCTGCCTCCTCTGGCCAAAGCTGGTCCATGACCACCTATTGCCCTGCGCCAGGTGTTGGACCCACAAGCCCAGCTGACAACGATTACACGCCAGGCTTTGCATCCGACCTGATGCTGAAAGATCTCACACTTGGCCAACAGGCAGCAGCAGACGCATCTGTTTCCACCGCACTTGGCGAACATGCCCGCGCGCTCTACGAGAGGTTTGTCGCCTCCGGCGGATCAGGACGGGATTTCTCTGCCATTTTAGAGCAACTATCACCGGCTAAGCGGTGAAATAGCCTCGATCTTTAAGCCAGGCGATAATCTGATCAGCGGCAGCATCAGCGCGTTGCCTGGCCGTATCGATATGAATGTCGGGCGCTTCGGGCGGCTCATAGGCGCTACCAATGCCTGTAAAATTGGGCAATTGCCCTGCCCGCGCTTGTTTATAAAGGCCCTTCACGTCGCGCGCCTCGGCAACATCCAAGGCCGTATCAATGAAAATCTCAATGAACTCACCATCCTCAAACAGGCTGCGGGCAAAGGCGCGTTCGGCGCGGAAGGGCGAGATAAATGAGACCAACGTGATCAACCCCGCCTCGACCATCAGCTTGGACACTTCGGCAATGCGACGGATGTTCTCCACCCGGTCCGCATCGGTGAAGCCAAGATCGCGGTTCAGCCCGTGCCGCACATTGTCACCATCCAGCACCATAGCGTGGCGGCCAATGGCCAGCAGACGTTGGCTCACACTGTCGGCAATCGTCGACTTGCCCGAGCCTGAAAGACCGGTCATCCACAGCACGACAGGCTTTTGACCCTTCATGGCTGCGCGCGAGGCTTTGTCCACTGTCAGCTCCTGGCGGTGGACATTTGTCGCCCGGCGCAGCGCAAAGTTGAGCAGGCCCAGGCCAACCGTCTCATTACTCTGGCGGTCAATGAGAATGAAGCCGCCGGTTGAACGGTTCTCATCATAGGGGTCAAACGGTATTTCGCGATCCAGCGAGATGTTCGCAATTCCAATCTCATTGAGGCCCAGCTTAGTGGCTGGCAGATGCTCGAATGTATTGACCTGAATGGTGTGTTTCAGGTTGAGCGGCGTGCAGTTGACCTGCATTCCACCGAGCTTCATCACATAAGAACGCCCTGGCAGCATCGGGCTAGATGCCATCCACAAAAGGCGCGCCTCGAACTGATCTGACACTTCGCAAGGGCTGGCTGAGGGCACAATGACATTGCCGCGCGAGACATCGGTCTCTCGGTCCAGCGTCAGGGTCACGCTTTGCCCGGCGACGGCCTCTTCCAGATCACCATTGTAAGTGACGATGCTCTTCACAACGGCCTCACGCGCTGATGGCATCACCTTGATGACCTCACCGGGCTTTACAGTTCCGGTTTCAATGCGACCGGAGAACCCGCGAAAATCAGGGCTGGGCCGGTTCACCCACTGTACAGGCATGCGCAGGGGAAGAGCACGCTCCGCCTCATCCACTTCAACGCTATCCAAATGGTGCATCAGTGTAGGCCCGGTGTACCATGGGGTGCGCTGCGAGCGCTCCACAACATTGTCACCCTCAACCGCCGAAACAGGAATCACTGTGACGTTTTGGATGCCTAGCTGCGTCGCAAGTGAACGATACTCTTCGTCAATCTGGTTGTAAGTGTGCTGATCATAATCCACCAGGTCCATCTTGTTGATGCACACCACCACATGGCGCACACCCAGCATGGACACAATGAACGAGTGCCGGCGGGTCTGCGTGAGCACGCCCTTGCGCGCGTCTATCATGACGACGGCAAGTTCAGCGGTCGAAGCACCGGTCGCCATGTTGCGTGTGTACTGCTCATGGCCAGGCGTATCGGCAACGATGTATTTGCGGCTGTCGGTGGTGAAGAAGCGGTAGGCGACATCAATGGTAATGCCCTGCTCGCGCTCAGCAGCAAGCCCATCAACAAGGAGGGCAAAATCGATGGCGTCACCGCGCGTGCCTACTTTTCTAGAGTCGCGCTCCAGCGCAGCGAGCTGGTCTTCAAAAATCAGTTTGGTCTCGTACAGCAATCGGCCAATCAGCGTGGACTTGCCGTCATCCACCGAACCACAGGTGATAAAACGCAGCATGCTCTTTTCTTCATGCTGCTTGAGATAGGCGATCGTTTCAGCAGCGCCGCCGGTTGTCAGGGCATCATGGCGGGACATCTAAAAATACCCCTCCTGCTTTTTCTTCTCCATCGAGGCGGCCTCATCATGATCAATGGCGCGGCCCTCACGCTCGGATGACGTTGCGACCAGCGTCTCTCCGATGATCTCCGGCAGCGTGGAAGCTGTGGAGTACACACCGCCTGTCAGCGGCCAGCAGCCCAGCGTGCGGAACCGCACCGAGCGCATCTGCGCCTCCTCGCCAGGTCTGTAGGGATAGCGATCATCATCGACCATCATGATCATGCCATCGCGCTCCACCACGGGGCGCTGCGCGGCAAAATAGAGATCGGGGATCAAGATATCTTCGCGGTAAATGTACTGCCAGATATCGAGTTCCGTCCAATTGGACAGCGGAAACACGCGGATCGACTCGCCCTTTTTCTTGCGGGCATTGTAGAGTGACCAAAGCTCCGGGCGCTGGTTCTTCGGGTCCCAGCGATGCTGCGCGGTCCGGAAAGAAAAGATGCGTTCCTTGGCGCGGCTCTTCTCTTCATCACGGCGCGCGCCGCCAAAGGCGGCATCAAACTTGTGCTTATCCATGGCCTGGCGCAGCGCCACGGTTTTCATGATGTGGGTGTGTTCGGAACTGCCATTATCGAATGGGTTCACATTGTCTCGCACGCCATCCATGTTTTTGTGCACGATGAGTTCCATGCCCACCTCTTGGGCCATGGCATCGCGAAACTGGTACATCTTCTGGAACTTCCAGCCCGTGTCCACATGCATAAGCGGGAACGGCGGAACACCAGGATAAAACGCCTTGCGCGCCAAATGCAGCATCACCGAGGAGTCCTTGCCAACCGAATAAAGCATCACAGGGTTTTCAGCCTCAGCTACAACCTCGCGCATAATATGGATGGCTTCAGCTTCTAGCCGATCAAGATGGGAGAGTTGCGTCACGGATGGCCTTAAGAAGCGCAGGGCAAGATCATCGCACCTTGCCAGTTACCCTGCCCATGTCTACATCACCCTTCGAAGGCCGTGCCTGCGCGCGGCGAGCCAAATGAAAGTGGAGCACCCATGCGAGCCGTTCTTGATGTTATAATGCTGGGGCTGAACCTCTATTGGTGGGTCATCATCATCTCAGCGATTTTGAGCTGGCTGGTTGCGTTCAACGTGATCAACCCGCGCAACCAGGTGGTCGGCACCATTGGCCAGGTAGTGCACAATCTTACCGAACCTGCGCTACGCCCGATCCGGCGGATCCTGCCCAATATGGGTGGCATTGATCTTTCGCCCATCGTTTTGCTGTTCGGCATTTACTTTTTGCAGCAGCTTATCGTGCGCTACGCTTACCCCAACGTTTTCTAAGCGCAGCCCAAGACGAAACGAAAAAGGCACCCATTTGGGTGCCTTTTTTATTATCTTTTTTTGTAAGTAACGCCCATTAATGGAGCGCTATCCATCAGCTCGCTATTTGGAAGCTTTGGCGCGCTCAATCGCCTCGCGCACCATTTCTTTGGCTTCATCAACACCGGCCCATCGCTCAATCTTCACCCATTTGTTAGGCTCAAGATCTTTGTAGTGCGTGAAGAAGTGTTCAATCTGATCAGTCAGAATGCTGGGTAGATCGGTATAGTTCTGCACATGATCGTAACGACTGGTCAGCTTATGGTCTGGCACAGCGACCAGTTTTTCATCGCCGCCGCCATCATCTTCCATCACCAGCGCACCGACAACACGGCAATTCATCACTGCGCCCGGAACGATGGGCCGGGTGTTGCACACCACAACGTCAATCGGGTCGCCATCAGCAGATAAAGTGTGCGGCACAAACCCATAGTTCCCCGGGTAGCGCATGGGCGTGTAAAGGAACCTATCGACGAACAGAGCCCCGGACTCTTTCTCAATTTCATATTTGATCGGCTCACCACCAATCGGCACCTCGATGATCACGTTCACATCGTGGGGTGGGTTTTTTCCAATGGGGATGGATTCTATGCGCATGGTTTAGCTTACAGCTCCGCTTGAATGGTATGGTTTGCGGCAGAACGTATCAGGGCCGCCACGTCAAGGCCTTAAGCAAGAGGGCTAACATGCAAAGGTCGCAAGAGCCGCTAACCTGGCGCGCTATCCCGTCTTGCTTTCCCAGGTGAATGCAAGCTTACGGCAGGCGTTGTTTTGCGCAGGTGTACCTATAAAGCGCTCCACCCCATGGGCAACCGGGTTACCGCCCATTGCATGGTAAAAGTCCACCGCTGCTGCATTGTCCTCAAGCACCCAAACAACGCAATCGGTTTGCCCCTTATCGGCTAGCCGCTCAAGCGCAGCGCCAAACAGCCGCTTGCCAAACCCAAGGCCCTGGTAAATAGGATCGATGTAAATTTCATAGATCTCGCCACTCGCCTGCAAAGCGCGGGATCTGTTGGCACCAAACGTGGTGTAACCCACCACGCGCCGACCAACCTCCAGCGCCAAAATGCCCCGGCGCTGACGAATAAGCTTTGCCCACCAGTGTGGCCCGCGCCGTTGCACCATACGTTCCAGCGCCACACCGGGGATAATCCCTCGGTAGGTATGGCGCCACGCAGTATCATGCACCTTGGCAATGCAGTGCGCATCGCCAGTCTCGGCCGGCCGAATGGTGATTTGATCCAGGCTCATACCGCGAGCCTAGGGGCAATTTCATCGCTCGCAAAGCGCTTTTCACAACCACCAGGCAAGGTGGGGATAACTCAAGGCCATCGCCACCTATTACCTATCACCTTACCACGCTCCAGCAGAGGCCTGTTAAGCAGCAGCCTTAGCTTTAGCGGCGCGTTTGCGCAGCATTTTTTTAGGCTGCGGCTTTCGCCTTCGCCGCTCGCTTACGCTCATGCGGATCAAGATGGCGTTTGCGCAAGCGGATCGATTTTGGCGTCACTTCCACCAGCTCATCATCGGCAATATAGGCCAAAGCTTTTTCCAGCGTCATCTGGATTGGCGTTGTCAGTCGCACTGCCTCATCCTTGCCCGAGGCGCGCATATTGGTCAGCTGTTTGCCCTTGAGCACATTGACTTCCAGATCATTGCCGCGCGTATGCTCGCCAATAATCATGCCTTCATAAACCGGTGTGCCTGGCTCAATCAGCATTGGCCCACGGTCTTCAAGGTTGAACAGGGCATAGGCAACGGCATCGCCCTGCGCCATCGCCAGCAGCACACCAGTATGACGATCTTTGATCGCGCCCTTGTGCGGGGCATATTCCAGGAAGGCCCGGTTCATAATGCCGGTGCCGCGCGTATCGGTCAGAAACTCACCATGATAGCCGATGAGCCCGCGTGTTGGCACATGCAGCACCAGGCGCTGCTTGCCACCGCCCGATGGGGTCATTTCAACAAGATCACCGCGACGTTCAGCAATTTTCTGCACAACCGTGCCTGAGAACTCCTCATCCACATCAACGGTGACTTCCTCAATCGGCTCCAGCAATTTGCCGGCCTCGTCTTTCTGGAACACCACCTGCGGGCGGGACACACCAAGCTCAAAGCCTTCACGGCGCATTTGCTCGATAAGCACAGCCAATTGCAGCTCGCCGCGGCCTGACACGATAAAGGCTTCTTTGTTCTGGCCCTCTTCGATCTTCAGCGCCACATTGCCTTCAGCTTCAGCCATAAGGCGCGCGCGGATAACACGGCTTTGCAGCTTGTCGCCTTCACGACCGGCCAGCGGGCTATCATTGACCATGAACGTCATGGAGAGCGTGGGAGGATCAATAGGCTGGGCGTAAATCGGCTCTTTAACCTGCGGGTCGCAAATTGTATCGGCCACAGTGGCTTCGGCAAGGCCGGCCAGCGCAACAATGTCGCCAGCATGGGCTTCATCCACCGGCACCATGTCCAAGCCCTTGAACGTCATCACCTTCGATGCGCGACCGCTTTCAATTTGCGTTCCATCACGGCTCAGCGCTTTGATCGCCATATTGGCTTTCAAGGTGCCCGAGGCGATGCGGCCTGTCAGGATGCGGCCAAGATAAGGGTTGGCTGACAGCGTGGTGGCCAGCAGGCGGAACGGGCCTTCCTCAGTGGCGGGCGCAGGCACATGCTTCATCACCAGCTCAAACAGCGGCGTCATATTTTCCTGCGGGCCTTCAGGCGCGTTGGCCATCCAACCTTGCTTGGCTGAACCGTAAAGCACGGGGAAGTCCAGTTGCTCATCGGTAGCATCCAGGGCAGCGAACAGATCAAACACTTCATCGAGCACCGCATCCGGGCGGCTTTCGGGCTTGTCGATCTTGTTAATCGCCACAATAGGCTTCAGGCCAAGCTTCAGCGCCTTGGCGAGCACAAATTTGGTTTGTGGCATCGGCCCTTCAGCTGCATCCACCAGAAGGATCACGCCATCCACCATGTGAAGGATGCGCTCCACCTCGCCGCCGAAATCGGCGTGTCCAGGGGTATCAACAATGTTGATGCGGCTTTCCGGCCCGCCTTCGGGCTTCCACTGCAGCGAGGTCACCTTGGCAAGGATCGTAATGCCGCGCTCGCGCTCCAGATCGTTGGAATCCATGGCACGTTCGGCCACAGCTTCATTTTCGCGGAACAGGCCGCTTTCACGCAGCAGCACATCAATAAGGGTGGTTTTGCCATGATCGACGTGTGCGATGATGGCGATGTTACGCAGAGCGTCGGACGCCTGAGCCATGGGATTTCACTTTTCAAAAATCTCGGAGGGTTGCGCTCCTTTACGTTGAAAAGCATCAGATTGCTAGCGCATAAAAGCACCCCAGATGGCGGGGCGGCCATCCGGGGTGCTTCAACGCCCAGCCCAAGGGTCTGGCATGAGCTGGGCGCAGGGAAATGGCTGTCCTATACAGCCTACTGCATCATGGCAGCCATGGCCTCATATTCATCCTGAGTGAGGACTGTATCGCCGTTGACGTCAGCCGACGCGAATGTTTCTGAGGTTGCCTCTGGCATTGCGGCCAGAAACTCATCCTCGCTGATGACCCCATCAACATTTTGGTCCACTTCGGCAAAGCCTGGTGCCTCTTGCGCCTGCACCATAATGGGCGAAAGCGCTGCGCCAAAGGCGAAGGTTGCTGAGAGGGCTGCCACTTTCCAGGTGCCCAGGAAGGTTGAATAACGCGTTGTCATCGTGTGTCTCCTTTATTTAAGACGCGGATGCTCGCGGATGGTTGGTTGAAGAATGACACCGGCCAGCGACTCACGGTTGTGAGGGTGCGCAAACCACCAGATGAACCGCTGGCCAGTGTCTGTGCGCTTAAGGCTATCCGCTGCCACCTCAAGAGCACGAAATGGAAGGTGCCTTGCGAATGTGGCTCGAAATGATCCCTTTTGCGGCGAGGAAACGGCAAGCCCTACACGCCGTGTTGCTCACCATGTCCAACTGTTTATGGCGGCCAACAGTCGCAAACCCCGGACACCGCGCTAGAGCATAATCCGGGGCCTGGACGATCATTTGGCGCAAGACCTGGATTCACAGAAGCGTTCCGGGGCTTGGTCAATGCCTCACATCACCAACCGCGTTTGCGGAAACGCTGCATGCCACCCGAACCAGAATGCCCGATGCGCAGGAAGGCGCTCAAGCGTGCGGCCATCATCGGCGCTCAATACATCCTCACTTAATGTCCAGCGCGTGCCATCACTGTCGGTGATGTTGCGATCACCATCATAGCTTTCAAAGCTGATGCCTTGCGGGTCGTACACTCGGTTGGCGCCACTTGCGTCGGTGAAGATAATGACATCCTGGAAGCCAACGGTTTCGCTATGCACGCGATTGTCAGCCAGGAACGCTGTATCAATGGCAACCTGGTCATCCGGGCTGCCGGCAAAGCGCAGGCCCAGCACCTCTTGCTTATTGGCCAAATCATCATTGTTAAACGGCGTGTTGAACATCAGCTCATCGGTAGCAAAGTAGCTGTTATAGGCAGCGCCCTCGCCATAGTCGCGCCGGTGGCCAGTGTTGAGCGAGAGCACACTTGTATCAGGGTGGCGACGTTTCCATTCACCCCATGTGGTGGTGATTATAGGCTCAAACTCCATCACGATGCCCTGGCCAACCAAGGGGCCAACCACCGGCTCCCCGCGCATTGTGCTCCACAGGCTTTGCGTTGCCTGGTCATACATCAGCTTATTGGAGCGGTAGAGGAACCCGGACGTTCCCATCGCATGGTTCACTCCATCCACGCTGGTGCGATAAGGAATGACCGTGCCGCACAGGGTGCAGTAGACCCCAGCGATCTCCACTCCGCCGATCGTATCGACGAACATTTCGTGCCAGGCCAGAATGCGCTGCGGATAGGCCCGCGCATCACCATTTATTTCCAGACCGAAAATCACATGATCATCTTCCAGATAATCAGCCTCATCGGCAGTGATCATCTCCGGGTCACGCAGCGGCGGAATGCCATCCTGCACCACGCCGCCCCAGCGAATTTCATCCAGCCTAATTTGTGCTGTGGCTGTACGACCTGCAAAGTAGCCCTCAAAATTTGGATCAATCAGCCGGTAAATAAGCGACTTGAAATCGCCATAATCGGCAGTGATCGCCTCATCCCTATTCCACAGCCATTGAAACCAAGCGTGGAAATCATCGCCAAAGCTCTCACCGGTTTTCTGTTCCAGAAAATCATAGATAGCCGCACGACCGGCACGATTGCTCGTGAAAGCAGAAATTTCGATCAGCGGGGCGTAATAACCATCACTCCAATTAGCATCGAGCACCTCAAACACCTGGGTCAGGCGCTCCTGATCGCGCGCACGAAACAAAATAGACAGTGCCGTAAGTGGCAGTTCGGCTTCGACAATCGTGGGGCCAGATAGGCTTACCGCATCAGCATCTTGCGCGGGCACCAGCGTAACCGGGGCAATGGCCATGCCACTTGCCAGCACACTTGTTACGGCCAATTTTGAAATCCATCCCATAAGGCTTGCTCCATAGCTTTGCTTTTGCAGCAAAGTAGAAACGCCTAAGCTCCATAACAAATGGCGTTTTCTCACAATCGCGTGGGGTCCTGCGGTCGTTTTGTGAGGAGCGGAGTCAGAAAAGAGACACCCAAACCAAAGCGCCAATAGCGCCAAACAGTAAAACCGTTTCGCGCACAACAAGAATGCAGGACTCAATCCAGGACTTGCAGGGTGCCATGAAGCACCGAGAAAAACTGTTGGTGAGGGCGATACTGCAAGGCACCCCGCGCAAAGCGATTTTTGGCGTATCGACCGGGCTCTGGGGTACCAAGCTTTGATTTTACCCCTGAAACTGCGCCTCGCTGAAGCGGATTTTCGCCTGACTTCATGGCGCGGCCCCTCTCTGCGCTGACAGATCGAGCATCGGTACGGTTCTGCCCCCATGAGGTTGCCGGACGTGACCCCGGCACGCACCGATGGGCGCTTTGCCCCTCCACCGGCCTGGGTCACGAACCCAAACGTCCCGTCAGATGTTCAGCAGAAGGTGGGGAGACAATGGGACAGGTTTTGGGGGCGGGGATAAATCCTGCGGTTGTTCACGCAGTGAACAAAACCAGAGGTTATGTATGTTGTTCACCCACGGTTGAGCGGCACGCTCAGAGAAAAGAGAACACCCGGTCGGGCCGCTGGCCCGGAGCAAAAGACCATGCCCAAAGGGACAATGAGCAAGGCGCGAGGCGCATAAACACGGACCTAATTGCCGAACGCTGCGTATTGCCTTGTTTTTTGCACACTTTGCGCCTATGTGCTCAATGTCGACTATCTATGATCTACTTGTCTTTTTCGCCCATCTCTGATGACAGCGCACTCTTCAAGCATCTCTATAGTGTTCGAACAGGCAAGCGGCACGCAATGAAGCAGCCGCTTTGCATAGTGCAGCCATTGATGAGAGGAAATTTCAATGCAGAACGGTACAGTTAAATTTTACAACAGCCAAAAAGGCTTCGGCTTCATCGAGCCAGATGCTGGTGGCACAGATGTTTTCGTTCACGCCACAGCGCTTGAGCGTTCAGGCATGACCGGTCTTTCCGACGGCCAGAAGGTTTCTTACGAAACTGAAGTTGATCAGCGCAGCGGCAAAACAGCCGTCAGCACGATCAAACCTGCCTAAGGTTTTTGTTTCAGCGCCAGTTAAAATCGCGCGCCCTCGCAGAGCGAAGCGCCAGATTTTGACCACCTAAGTGGGCACTGACACCAAATAGACGATAGACACTACAAAAAACGGCGCGAACTTTTCAGTTCGCGCCGTTTTTTTGTTTCACTGCCTGCGACAATGGGAAGGCTGTTTAGCTATAAAGCGGCGGCGCACCAACTTGGCTGTGAATGGCATTCACCGCACTTTGCTGCAGGCCCATTTCGCTTGCCAATTCGTGCAGATAATTGGCCTCATTGCGATTGTCCAAATCAATACCCAGGATCGACATCAGATAAACCTGCTGCTCCAGCCCGCGCGGCACAGAATTGGCAAGCCCTTTTGCATCTACCGGCTTGGCAAACTCAGCCTCAACAAAGGCGCGCTCATCAGCCGACACATCACCAAGATGCTCCATCAGCTTGGCGCGCTCATCACCATCCAGCTGCCCGTCCGACTTGGCCGCCTGGATCATCGCACTGAGCAATAGCCCGGCAACAACATCCTGCTCAGCGCTTGGCGCGGTGGATGGTTCTCCACCACTGCACATGGCATCGTTGAGTGTGCTGCCAAAATCATTAACTGGCGCTTGCGCTGCGCCGGACGTGGCTGCCGCCAAACCGCCCAATCCACCAAGTAACCCACCAAGGCTACCAAGACCGCCCGCACTGCCACCGGTACTGCCACTTTGGCCGCCAAGCTGCCCAGCCAATTGGCCAAGCAAACCGCCGCCGGCCCCGCCTCCCAGGCCACCAAGCAGACTGTCCAATCCACCACTGGGCGTGTTAGGATTTTGCTGTTGCAGACCCTCAAGCAATTGGCCCAAGCCACCCGCCATGCCGCCAGATTGCGAAGAACTGGATTGGCCGCCACCAAGCACCTGGCCCAGCATATCCTGCAAGCCACCACCAGCGTTGCTACTCGAGCCACCGCCAGCACGCGCAAGCACCGTTTGCGCGCCTTTGGCAACCGCAACGCCCATAGCCACTTTGGCCAGTGTTCCCATCAAACTCATGACTTTATCTCCTGCTTACCCGCGCGACTCTTCTGATCACGTCTTTGCACCAACCATGGAACAACAGTGGCGATTTGGCCAGCCGTGATGTGGTGTGGGCAGGTTGGGTTGGCGTGAACAGAAAAACCAAGCCCTGGAACGCAATAGCGTATCCGGGGCTTGGTTGATCATTTGGCGCCGGACCCCGGATCAGCGTTTGCCGTCTGGCGGTTGGCAAAATAGCGACTAAGCCGCCACCTGCTCTGAAGCAGCTTCACCCTTGTTGTGGGTCACAACAAAGATCAGGCGGTCTGCACCGGCTTCAAACTTGCCAGCTGATACCTTCACCAGGTCGCCATCCTTCACATCACCAGCAAGGATTTTCTCTGCCAGCGGGTCCTGCAGCTCACGCTGAATGACGCGCTTTAGCGGTCTTGCGCCATAGCCTGGATCATAGCCCTTGTCGGCGAGCCACTCACGAGCTGAGGGATCCAGATCAACCGCGATCTTGCGGTCTTCCAGCAAGGCATGCAGGCGGCCCATCTGGATATCCACAATCGCGCCCATTTCAGCCCGTTTCAGTCGTTCAAACAGCACGATTTCATCCAGCCGGTTCAGGAACTCAGGGCGGAAATGCCCGCGCACCAAGTCCATCACATTGGAGCGAACGCCCTCCATGTCCTCATCATCGTTGGCGGCTACCAAATACTCGGCCCCTAAGTTTGAGGTCATAATGATGAGCGTGTTTTTGAAGTCCACCGTGCGGCCCTGACCATCGGTCAGGCGGCCATCATCAAGCACCTGCAACAAGACGTTGAACACGTCTGGATGGGCTTTTTCCACCTCATCAAAAAGCAGCACCTGATAGGGCCTGCGGCGGACAGCCTCCGTCAACGCACCACCCTCATCATAGCCAACATAACCCGGAGGCGCGCCGATGAGCCGGGCAACCGCGTGCTTCTCCATGAACTCGGACATATCAAGGCGCACCATCGCGCTCTCATCGTCAAACATGAAGCTTGCTAAGGCCTTGGTGAGCTCGGTTTTACCAACGCCCGTTGGCCCCAAAAACAAGAACGAACCAAGTGGCCTGTTCGGGTCCTGCAAGCCAGCGCGGGCGCGACGCACGGCGGTGGAAACAGCGTGCACGGCCTCTGCCTGACCCACCACGCGGTTGGCCAGTTCATCTTCCATGCGCAGCAGTTTATCGCGCTCGCCTTCCAGCATTTTATCCACTGGCACGCCTGTCCAGCGGTTGACCACATGGGCGATCATGTCCGGCGTCACGGCTTCCTCAACCATGTCATCGGCTTCACCAGCCAATTCAGCAGCAGCCAGCTTTTTCTCAAGGTCAGGGATCGCGCCATAGGCAAGCTCGCCAGCTTTGGCCAGATCACCCATCCGCTGGGCTTGTTCCAGCGCTGTGCGCGCCTCGTCCAGCTGCTCCTTGATGGTGTTGGCATCGGCAAGCTTGTCTTTTTCCGCCTGCCAGCGCGCGGTCATCTCAGCTGACTTTTGCTCAAGCTCAGAAAGCTCGGCTTCCAGCTTATCCAAACGGTCCTTTGAGGCGCTGTCGGTCTCTTTGCGCAGAGCTTCCCGCTCAATTTTCAGCTGAATAACGCGCCGGTCCAACTCGTCCAGCTCTTCAGGCTTGCTGTCCACCTGCATGCGCAGGCGGGACGACGCCTCATCCATCAGATCGATGGCTTTGTCCGGCAAAAAACGATCTGTGATGTAGCGGTTGGAAAGCGAAGCCGCCGACACAAGGCTTGAGTCCAAAATCCTGACCCCGTGATGCAGCTCGTACTTTTCCTTTAGGCCACGCAGAATGGAAACCGTATCTTCCACGGTTGGCTCACTCACCATCACGGGCTGAAAACGACGAGCAAGCGCGGCATCTTTTTCCACGTGCTTGCGATACTCATCCAGCGTCGTCGCGCCGACACAGTGCAGTTCACCACGCGCAAGCGCAGGCTTCAAAAGGTTCGAGGCATCCATCGCGCCATCAGCCTTACCAGCACCCACCAGCGTGTGCATTTCATCGATGAACAGCACGATACCGCCAGCCGCTGTTTCGACTTCCGACAGCACCGCTTTAAGCCGCTCTTCGAACTCGCCACGGAACTTCGCGCCCGCAATCAGCGAGCCCATATCAAGCGAAAGAAGCTGCTTGTCGCGCAAGCTTTCTGGCACATCGCCATTGACGATGCGCAAAGCCAAACCTTCGGCAATTGCGGTTTTACCAACGCCCGGCTCGCCTATCAGCACAGGGTTGTTTTTGGTGCGGCGCGAAAGCACCTGGATCGCGCGGCGAATTTCCTCATCGCGCCCGATCACCGGATCCAGCTTGCCCTCACGGGCAGCTTCAGTGAGGTCGCGAGCATATTTTTTCAGCGCGTCATAACCTTCCTCAGCGGAGGCGGAGTTGGCGGTGCGGCCTTGGCGGATTTCTTCAATCGCACTGTTCAAATTTTGTGGTGCGACACCACCAGCTTTCAATGCCTTGCCGGCATCGCTCTTGGCATCTAGCGCCAGGGCAAGCAGCAACCGCTCCACAGTCACATAGCTGTCGCCTGCCTTTTTTGCGGCCTGGTCAGCGGCTTCAAACACCCGCGCCATACCAGCATCCATGTAAAGCTGGCCATTGCCACCTTCCACCGAAGGCTGTTTGGCAAGGCTTTGTTCAACTTGGGCTTTCACCACGTCCGGCTTGCCGTTTGCAGCCTCAATGAGGCGCACAGCAAAGCCCTCGCTGTCATCGATCAGCGCTTTTAATAGGTGATCAGGCAGAAAGCGTTGATGGCCCTTGGCCAGCGCCGCGGTTTGGGCTGCTTGCAAAAAGCCGCGAGCCCGTTCGGTATAGTTCTCTAAATTCATAGCATATCTCTCCATGCACCTGTCCGCGCCAAATCTTGGCCATCGGAAAGGGGTTCACAAAGTAGCGGCCCAAAAGGCACCGCCCGTCTCAGCCAGACCCGTAAGGCATCCAGCGTTAAAAGGGATATGGGTATTGGTTTTGCAGGTTTGAAGGGGGCGAACCAACCCCTTCACACCAGGCCCGGCTCAACGTCTGATCAAGGCCGGGGCTTATGCAGAAAACTAGAGCCCGCCAGAAAATACCTCAGCGGGCTGCCGCACATAGCCAAGCGAACGATAAAAGCCCTGTGCTTCTGTGTTGCCAACATCGGTGGCAAGCCAAACGCTGTCGCAGCCACTATCACGGCCCCACGCCATGGCTGCTTCAAACAATTCTCGCGCGATGCCTTGGCGCTTAAAGGTCGGGCAAACCCCCAAATTATGGATGTAGAGCTGCGGCGCTTGGTCCGCCTGAAACTGAGCCATTGCCAACAATTGGCCGACAACCACTTCGCCTCCAATGGCCAAAAACAGAGCATGCCCAGGCATCAGTGCCAGTTTTTCTAAGTGCTCAGCATTCGGGGCAGCGTCAAACACATCATCAGCAATAGCGGGAAAATCTGCAGCCAATTCAGGGCTCAAGCGTTCGATTCGTGGTCCAATCATGCCCCATCGTAGCGCCCGATGCGCCATATTGCGAGGCCAAACGCGGCGATATCTCAATCAGCCGTTAGACAGTTTTGCCAGATCTCGCCCAACCTCATCTGAACTGTTAAATTGGTTGTGGCTTGCAGCGCGCTGGTGCTCATTTAGACATGTGTGATGAAATTTCTCAAAGGACGATTCTATGAGCGACGCACCAGCCCAAGCAGTAGATAAGCCCACGACACTTACCAATCTGTGGCGCTGGCCTGTGAAAGGCCTAGGGGGCGAAAGCCTAGAAGAGATCAATGTGACGCCTGGCGCATTGTTTCCCTTTGACCGTGCCTTTGCACTGGAAAATGGCCCATCAAACTTTGATGCCAGCAACCCAAGCCACGTTGCCAAACGGCAGTTCGTTTGTATGGTACACCAGCCTTCCACGGGGCGCCTTACCGCGCGCTATAATGAGGCCACAGGGCACTTGGACATCACGACGCTTGTTGGGCGCAGTTTGAGCGTTGATCCCAACAATCCCGCAACGTTAGAAACCCTGGCAGAAGAGTTGGTGGAAGAAGGCCCAAGCGGCCCGATTAAAGGTGCCTTGCGCCTGCGCAACGCTGATGACCTTGCATCAGGCCACGGCTTTACCGATGTGCCAGGACGCTGGATATCGCTACAAAACCAAGCGTCCATTGATCGGCTTGGGCGCGCTGTGGGCGCAACACTGGACCCAGTGCGCTTGCGCACAAATGTGCTGCTAGAAGGCTGGGATGCCTTTGCCGAGGAAGACCTTGTTGGCAAAACGGTGCGCCTGGGCGAGGCAGAAGTGCTTGTCGAGGTGCCGATCAACCGCTGCCGCGCAATTGATGTGAACCCCGACACCGCATCACAAGATCAAGATCTGGTGCGCGCGCTGCAAGGCATGCGTGGCAAACCCAGCCTAGGCCTCTATGCCACAGTGACAAAAGCCGGACGCATGGCGCCCGGCGATCAGGTATCAGTGCTTTAGGAAAACGCCCTAGCTTTCGTCAGGTGCGGCCTGCACAGGCGCAACATCATCGCCCAAGCTTACAGGCTTGGGTGGCTCTGGCGCTGCAGCAGCGTCACCAGATGAACCCTCATCGGTAAAGCGATCCTCCACAGGCACGCTTGCCTTGCGCTGGCGCGGTGCCCGGCGTGGCTTTGCTTCGGTCGCGTCGGCTGATTTTTCAACACGCTCGGCTTCAGGCTGAACATCTGCCTGGGCTTGCGGCGCGTCAGATGCCTGGTTGGGCGCTTCAGAAGGGCTATCAGCGCGTGCTGCCTCTGATCGTGAATCATCGCGGCGCGCTGCATCGCGATTGTCTTCGCGTGCGCCCTCACGGTTTTGATCGCGCGTATCATCGCCGCGGCCATCCTCTCCACGACCACGGCGCTGGCGGCCACGGTTGCGGCGGGGTCGGCGCTCGCCATCACCATCTTCATCATCACGGGCACGCTGCTCGCGGCGGTTCTCGCCCGAACCATTGGCTGCGCCTTCAGGCTGAGGTGCATTGGGATCGGATGGATCAAATTCGCCGTTCTCATCACCCTCTTCAGCATCCAGCGGATCATCAGCACGCTTAACATTCACGTTCTGGTTCATCTGCTGCTGGGCGGCAGCAACGATGCGATAAAAATGTTCAGCGTGCTGAAAATAAGCTTCTGAAAGCACCGTGTCGCCAGACGACTGCGCATCGCGTGCCAGGTTGATATATTTATCCGCGATATGCTGCGCGGTGCCACGAATTTTAACGTCCGGACCGTTGGATTCATAGCTGCGCGAAAGCGGGCTTGGCCCTTTGCGTCCGCCGCGACCGCGCCCACGTTTGTTGTTGGATTGACCTGGTCTCATTGCCACTGTGCTGTTCTCTTTTCTTAAAAAATCCATGAGGTGAGCATTACAGCCACCGCGCAATGCGCTGGTGGTCGGCTGCTCAAGCCTCGTCACTCTGTCCCGTGATCAACGGCGCATGCCGGACCAATCCAGTTTTGTTCTAACCCAGCACAGGGCACGCATATGATGATCAAGATCGCAAGCGACCAAGATCAAACCCGTTCCACTGTGAGGTTCGTTTGCTGATCCCTACCTGGCCCACCTGCCATTGGTTTGGTGGTGTTCGGCCTGTCATTTCCAGGTGCCCTTCAGCACCTTTATACGTAGCTGCTTCGCTGCGCTTTTCCAAGCTTTTTTTAACCCGTGCGCCCGGCAGATGCTTTGGCGACCCACAGCCTCGCGCCAGAGTGGCAAAAAGCCTAGCCCTGCAACACCACCACACGGTCGCGACCCGACAGATCTTGCTGTGTACGGATAGGGCGTAATCCAGCCTCTTTGCCCAAGCTGGTCACAGCATTTGCCTGATCATGGCCAACTTCCAACAGCACATACCCATCTGGGCGAAGGCGCGCGCCACACTGCGGCAGCAAAGCGCGATAGGCATCCAATCCATCCTGCCCTGCCACCAGTGCAAGCTCTGGATCGTATGCGCGCACCTCATCGCTAAGCTCTGCCATCTCGCTTGCGCGAATATAGGGCGGATTGGAGACGATCATATCAAACGGCCCATCTAGCCCAGCAAGCCAGTTGCCCGTTTGGAAGCTTATCCGCTCTTCAAGCCCACAATCACCAAACCCAAGAGCGTTTGCATTGGCCTGCGCTTGGTGCACCGCCATGGGTTCCACATCAATGCCTGTAACACTGACCTGGCCTCGCTCACGCGCCAAGGCAAGCGGGATGATGCCACTGCCGGTGCCAAGATCAACAATCTGCGCCCGGCTATCGGTTGGCAGCAACGCCAGGGCGGCTTCCACCAGCGCGCCGGTATCATCGCGCGGGATCAGCGTTGCCGCATTGAGGCCAACCTCAAAATCCCAAAAGGCAGCCTTGCCCAAAAGTCGGGCGAGCGGAACACCACTTTCGCGCTTTTCAACAAGGGCGCGCAAAGCCTCTCGGTCGCTTTGCGGCACTTTATGCTCGCCAACCACAATTTGCGCAGCGGTGGAATGCCCGCTCACATGCTCCACCAGTAGGCGCGCCTCGCGCAGGCCATTTGCATGCGGGCGCGCATTGATACACGCAGCCATTTGCCGGACCAGCGCATTAAAGGTTTCACTCAACCCGCTTCGCTTTCTGCAAGCAGCTCCATCTGATGCGCAGCGATTAGCGGCTCAATCACACTGTCCAGCGCATCGCCGGCAATCACGGTATCCAGCGAATAGAGCGTCAGGCCAATGCGGTGGTCGGTGACGCGGCCTTGGGGGAAATTATAGGTGCGGATGCGTTCCGAACGATCCCCGGACCCCACTTGGCCCTTGCGCGCATCAGCACGTTCGTCCGCTGCCTTTTGCCGCTCCTGATCATAAAGCCGGGCTTTCAGCACTTCCATCGCGCGGGCACGGTTTTGGTGTTGGGATTTCTCGCTTTGCAGCACCACAATACCGGTGGGCAAATGGGTGATACGCACAGCTGAATCGGTGGTGTTCACATGCTGGCCACCGGCGCCAGAGGCCCGCATAGTATCGATGCGAATGTCCTCGTTGCGCACCTCAATATCAATATCTTTGGCCTCAGGCAGCACCGCAACCGTGGCAGCGGAGGTGTGAATACGCCCGCCGGATTCGGTCTCTGGCACCCGCTGCACACGGTGCACACCGGACTCAAATTTCATCAAGCCATAGGCGCCCTGCCCGCGTATTTCAGCAATGATCTCTTTAAAGCCACCAACCTCGCCCTCGGACTGCGAGAGTACCTCAACCTTAAAACCCTTGGTCTGCGC
>JBGCDM010000038.1:0-28401 GCA_045105395.1 Devosiaceae bacterium
CATCCAGAGCGGCGCTGATACCAAAGGGTGGCCGCCCGCTCAAGTGCTGGTTTGTCTTGATGGTGCTTTTTTTATGATCCGGTAGCGCCAGCAGCTACGCTAAAGCTCAGATTTGCCAATATGAGTGATCGAAACAGCGATGGCATCGCCACTGACAACAACTTCTGCCTCGGCGATTTGCATATTGTTTGCCAGCACCCGCACATGCTCATTTTGCAATGTTTCAAGTTCAATCACCGCGCCACGGCCCATACGAAGTAGCTGATGCACTGGCATAACGGTTGAGCCAAGCTCAACAGCAATATCAACGTTGATACTCTCAATTGGATTTTGCATCAGGTGATGAAACTCACTAAAGACGGTGCTCAATACACTCACCATTGGGCCGCTATGGTTAACGCATCTTTAATGCCATGCCGGTGAAGCCGATAAACGTCGCAACCAAAGGGTTCTCATCATCCTGCGCTCTCAAACTCTTAGCAAGCAAGCCCTTTATCTCGGCGATCAAGCGATTGAATGGCGCGTTACGGGTGGGCTTACGGCCTATGATTCTGCGCTTGGTGAGATGGACTCGCGGGTTGCTGCCATTGCAAAAGGTGAAGCCCCCGAGCTGATTTGGTTGGTGGAGCACCCTGCCCTTTACACAGCTGGAACCAGCGCAGACGCAGCAGACCTTGTGGCGCCAGATCGCTTTCCGGTTTTTAAAACCGGGCGCGGCGGCCAATACACCTATCATGGTCCTGGTCAGCGCGTAGCCTATGCGATGCTGGATCTTAACAAACGTGGTAAGGATGTGCGGGCGTTTGTGGCGAGCCTAGAAGCCTGGATTATTCAAAGCCTTGGCCATTTTAACGTGCGTGGGGAGACCCGCGAAGACCGCGTGGGCGTGTGGGTGCAGAGGCCTGAAAAAGCATCGCCCGTACCAGGTAGCGTTGCTGAAGACAAAGTGGCAGCCATTGGCATTCGGGTGCGCAAATGGGTGAGCTTCCATGGCATAAGCATCAATGTGGAGCCAGATCTGGAGCATTTTTCCGGCATCGTGCCCTGCGGCGTTACCGAACATGGCGTAACGAGCCTGGTTGATCTTGGCTTGCCAGTGACGATGGATGACCTGGACCTGGCGCTGAAAACTGAAGCAGAAGTGCTTTATGGGCCGCTGTTTACTGATTAGTCGCTGATCTGCTCCCACGGGCGGGTGCGATGAGCGAAAGTTTGCCAAACACGCAGGCCCGTTTCACTTACCGCATCGGGCACAAGCGCAATGGCGCCATGCGCGCGCAACATTTGCTCGCCGATAACCAGGGATGCCGGACAGCTTTCCGGCACCCTAAGAGCTGTAATGAGGACGCTAGCAAGCCTGCAATCTTCAGCCAAGGCGGCCGAAGCAACCACATGCGCAATGGTCTGATCGCCAAGCGTGGCAATGCATCCCAATGGGTCACACGTCCAGATGTCAGCATCTTCTAGCGGGTCAAGCGCCAAGCGCTGATGCCACATATCATTGGTGAAGCGGCTGCCGCGCGTGAGCGACCTGGAAAAGGCACCGTCCTGCAAAATGGCAACGGTCGCGCCCTGGCGTTCCACCAGAATGGAGGGTGTGGGTTGTAGCAAACCAAATACCGGGATGAGTGCCAAAAACGGCAAGGCCAATAGGCGCGCGCGGCCCACCATCAAAGCTGCAATGCACCCGGCTAAGGTGAGAAGCAGCAGCGCTTGCGGCGTGATGGCTGGAATAGCAAGGCGGGAGCCCTCCATTGCCGCCACCCAGCGCGCTATCACCATTACTTGATCCAGGCCAAAGCCCATCAGGGCCAAGGGCGCGGCCTCCAGCGCAAAGGGCGTCAGCAACAGCGCCACCAAGCCCGCCGGCATAATGATGAGCGATACAAGTGGTAAGGCCAGCACATTGCCCAGCAGGCTAAGAGGCGCACCAACAGAGAAATGAAACGCAGCAAACGGCGCCGTGGCAAGGCCAGCAATGAGCGATGTGGCCGCTATACCGCCGATAATGGCACATGGTCTGCGCAGCCACATGGGAATGGCGCCAATGGCCTTACTTTCCTGCGCAGCCAATCGCCAACGCCAAAATGTGGGCGAGCTGTTGAGCCCGCCATAGACCGCAACCAAGGCGAGCGTTGCTGCAAAGGACATTTGGAAGCTTGGGCCAAGAAGATTTTCTGGATGCAAGAGCAACACAATGGCAGCTGCAAACGCCACGGCACGAATGGTGAGCGCGCGGCGGGTAAGCACCATGGCAAACAGCGCGATGGTGATCATGATGAAAGCGC
The DNA here is from genome assembly GCA_045105395.1 of Devosiaceae bacterium. Lineage (GTDB taxonomy): Bacteria > Pseudomonadota > Alphaproteobacteria > Rhizobiales > MH13 > MH13. The sequence continues at coordinate 2,289 of JBGCDM010000038.1, forward strand.
GCTGTGTGGCCGTGCCCGCGCCAGAAAGCAGCAAATAACCGCTGGCAATAACCAGCCCGATACCAGCAGCCCATCGCGTGGCGCGTTTGGTGGCAGAGGCAGATGGGCTGAATGCTAAGATCAGATGCATTAACGCAATGGCAGATAGCGTCATCATCGCCATGTGCATGCCTGATATGGCTAGCAAGTGGGCAAGGCCAGCGCGGCGCAGCGCCTCATAGCTTTCTTGCGATAGGCCATCGCGCTTGCCGACCAACAAAGTGGCCGCGAGCGCGCCTGTGTCGCCCGGTAGAGCCTGTGCAAACCGCATTGCAAGCGAAAGCCGTACATGCTCCACGCGCTGCATCAACGAGCCCTCAGTGGTCTGAGCGATAACGGTAGGTCGACCATAGCTAAAGCCTGTTGCCCCAATGCGCGCAAAGAAAAGCTCCCGGCGCATATTACGTGCACCAGGCATAACCGGCTCTGGTGGCGGCCCTAGACGCGCCAACACCTCAATGCGCTGTCCAGGAAGCATCTCCCCTGCTTGCGCAATCACGGTGATGCGTGCGCGATGTGGTGTTTGCGCAAGGGATTGATCTTCCAGGGTAAGCAGATCAAGTGTCAGCCTGGCGCGGTTGGTTTCGCGCTGTTCCACACGCACCACGCGGCCGGATATCTGCTGTACAGATTCAACAAGGATTTGTGGCGTGCTGAAAAATTGCGCCTTCGCCGTTACAAGCGCCGTGCCCGATACCAACGCAAGCGCCATCAGCCCTGGATAAAGCCAACCGGTATAGCGCGCGCGCCAACTGAGCACGGTGATTAACACAAGAACGCCCACAAGCGCCCAAAGTTGCGGCTCTGATGGCAGCGCGAAATAGCCAACAATGCCTGCACCAAAGGCGACAACAAGCCAGGCAGGACCATGCCCATAAGCAATAGAGGCCTCTGCCGACTGAAGAACCTGGCCAAACACGCCGATACGGGTGAACTGCGGCCCATGCGTCTGCGCACTGTTGGCAGAACCACTTTTCGCCAAAGCACGGATTTCCCGGTCCAGCGTAATTACCGTTGCCCGTTTGGTCCGTTGGGTGGGTTCATTAAGCGCCAAACCAGGCACCTTGGCCAAACTGGTCGGTGATGGTTGTTTGCCGCGATGGACATGCTAAGTGCGGTCGCAACAATTTCATCCCCCGATGACCGGTTGGCACGCCTTGCTGCTAACCTGCCTTACACTCGCACAAGTGAACCAGCCCAGCTATGAGCCAATCTCCTGATATGCCCGTCGTTACACGCTTTGCCCCCTCGCCCACCGGTTTTTTGCACATTGGTGGCGCACGCACGGCGCTGTTCAATTGGCTCTATGCCAAGTCGGTTGGTGGGACGATGCGGCTACGCATTGAAGACACGGACAAGTCTCGTTCCAGTCAGGAGGCGATTGATGCCATCCTTGATAGCATGGCCTGGCTTGGTCTGGATCATGACGGGGAGACGGTGTTTCAGTCGCAGCAGGCAGATCGGCATGCAGATGTGGCGCACCAGCTGCTGGCGCAGGGCAAGGCCTATAAATGCTACGCAACGCCCGATGAACTGACAGCTATGCGCGAGGAAGCGCGCGCTGCTGGTAAGCCACCACGCTATGATGGCCGCTGGCGTGATAAGCCCGAAGGTGAGGCGCCAGAGGGTGCGCCGTTTGCTGTGCGCATCAAAGCCCCACAAGATGGTTTCACCACGGTGAATGACCAGGTGCAGGGCGATGTAAAAACACCCAACAAGGATCTGGATGATTTCATCATCCTGCGCTCCGATGGCTCGCCCACTTACATGCTCGCCGTGGTGGTTGATGACCATGATATGGGCGTGACCCACGTTATCCGCGGCGATGATCACCTGACCAATGCGGCGCGCCAATGCGTGATCTATGATGCGCTTGGCTGGGACCGTCCGGTGTTTGCGCATATTCCGCTTATCCACGGGCCAGATGGCGCCAAACTTTCCAAGCGTCATGGCGCCATAGGTGCTGAGGCCTATCGCGCGGATGGGTTTTTGCCACAAACGATGCGCAACTATCTGGCGCGCCTTGGCTGGGCTCATGGGGATGATGAAATTTTTTCCACCGAGCAAGCCACTGCCTGGTTCGGCTTTGATGGGATGGGCAAATCGGCTGCCCGCTTTGATGTGCAAAAGCTAACCGCTCTAAACGCCCATTACATGCGCGAGCTAGATGAGGGCGCGATTTTGGCGGAACTTGAAACAAGCCTGCCCTCTTTGCCCAATGCTGCCAAGCTGCCCCAACCGCTGGGAGGTGATGACAAAGTCAGGTTTGAAAGTGCCCTGCCAGGCCTTCGCGAGCGGGCAAAAACGCTTGTTGATCTTATCGATAGCGCGGCCTTCCTTTTCGCTACCCGGCCCTTGGCTATGGAAGAAAAGGCAGCCACACTACTAACCGATGAAGCGCGTGGGCACCTTGCCAAGCTGCAGGCAGCCTATAGCGCACTGGATATCTGGAGTGCTGAAACCTTGGAATCAGCAACCAAAGCCTTTGCCGAACAGGCTGAAATAAAGCTCGGCGCAATTGCTCAGCCGCTGCGCGCCGCCCTTACCGGCTCAAAGACCAGCCCTGGCATCTATGATGTTTTGATTGCGCTGGGCCGTGATGAGGCACTGGCGCGCATTGGCGATCAAGCGTCCTAATTTTTTGAATTTTTTGTGCCAAGCGGCTGAAATTATGTCGGTTTTTTGAACTACCGCAATGCAGCATTCATCTGTCTATGCACCCTTTGGCGGCTTGTGGCACCCGGCATAATTGGCTACCCCATCCCCACAGCTTAACCTGCGGGTGCGCTGCGGCCAGACGAGCTATCAAGTTGCGGTTTGCAATGGATGGATCGGCCCCTGGTGCGCGCTCACCCTCGCGGTTCGACAAAAGAGGAGAGCGTCTCACATGGGCGATACAAACAGCGAAAAATCTGCGGTCCTTTCCATGGATGGTAAGTCGCATGATTTCCAAGTGAAATCAGGCACCATCGGTCCGGATGTCATTGATATTTCAAAACTTTATGCAAGCACGGGTGCCTTCACTTACGATCCAGGGTTCACCTCAACTGGCTCTTGCGAATCTGAAATTACCTACATTGACGGCGATAAGGGCATCTTGCTGCACCGCGGCTATCCCATTGATCAGTTGGCAGAGCATGGTGACTTTCTAGAGACCTGCTACCTGCTGCTTTATGGTGAGCTGCCAACGGGCGCACAGAAGGCTGATTTTGATAGCCGCGTCACCCGTCACACCATGCTGCACGAGCAAATGGCGCGCTTCTTCACTGGCTTCCGCCGTGATGCGCACCCTATGGCGATTGTGTGCGGTGTTGTTGGCGCGCTGTCTGCGTTTTATCACGATTCAACCGATATTTCCGATCCGCATCAGCGCATGGTTGCTTCCCTGCGCATGATTGCCAAGCTGCCAACAATCGCGGCCATGGCGCTGAAATATTCAATCGGTCAGCCCTTTGTGTATCCACGCAATGATTTGGATTACGCGGCCAATTTCCTGCACATGTGCTTTGCGGTGCCGTGCGAAGAGTACAAGATTAACCCGGTTTTGGCCCGTGCGATGGACCGCATTTTCATCCTGCACGCTGACCATGAGCAGAACGCATCAACCTCGACAGTTCGTTTGGCCGGTTCGTCTGGCGCCAACCCCTTTGCGTGTATTGCAGCTGGTATTGCCTGCCTTTGGGGCCCTGCCCATGGCGGCGCCAATGAGGCTGCGCTCAATATGTTGGCCGAAATCGGCTCTGTTGAGAACATTCCTGGCTATGTGGCACGCGCCAAGGACAAGGATGATCCCTTCCGTCTGATGGGCTTTGGCCACCGCGTTTACAAAAACTACGATCCACGCGCCAAGATCATGCAGAAAACCTGCCATGAAGTGCTTGGCGAGCTTGGTATCACCGATGATCCGATGCTGGAAGTGGCAATGGAACTGGAGCGCATCGCGCTAACGGATGAGTACTTCATTGAGAAGAAGCTTTATCCAAACATCGATTTCTATTCCGGTATCACGCTGAAAGCGCTGGGTTTTGCGCCCAACATGTTCACCGTGCTGTTTGCGCTGGCGCGCACCGTGGGCTGGATTGCCCAGTGGAAAGAGATGGTGGAAGATCCGCAGCAGCGCATTGGCCGCCCTCGCCAGCTTTATACCGGGCATGCGCAACGCGATTATGTATCGATGTCGCGCCGCAAATAGAGCGCAATAGATTTAGCAATTTAGCCGGCCCTACTGGGCCGGTTTTTTGTATACGGTGTGTCTATACTAGAAACGTTTCGACGACCGTGCGGGCGCGTTCTGCTGGCGTTTGCGCGTCTGGACCCTGCATCAGCGCATCCAGCTCTTCAAAAGCTTCAACTTGAGCGCGCCTTTCAGGCGTGTTGGTCGCCAGAGCCAACAGCGCACGTGCCAGCGCCTCAGGCCGCGCCGTTTCATCCACATATTCGCGCACAACAGGGCGGCCAAGCACCAGATTGGGCAGGATGATCGTCCACACTTTCACCAGCCGGCGGAAGATGTGAGCCAAGAAGTCTAGCTTGTAGATCACCACCATCGGGATGCCAGCTAGCGCAAGCTCCAGCGTGACTGTGCCTGAGGCGGCAATGGCGGCGTGCGAGGCACGCATTGCGGCACGCTTATCCTCTTGGCCATGCACGATTTCCACTGGCACGGACCAACTGCTCACATGGCTTTGTAGCGCCTGTGCGTGCTTTGGTACCGCTGGCAGCAGGTAGGTGGGCTGGGCGATGGACTGTTCTTCGCAAAGCGCGGAAACACGTTCTAGGGTTTGCCCAAGCACAGCCATATGGCGGTCAATCTCACCGCTGCGGCTGCCTGGTAGCACAAGTATGGTTGGTGAAATGGTGCTATCAAGCAGCGGGCGTTCTGCTGTGGTTTGCGGGCGCAATGTGCCCAGCTCCTCCACAAGAGGATGCCCAACATAGGTGCAGGCCGGACCACCCAGGCGGGTGTGGGCTTCCACCTCAAAGGGCAGCAAGACCAACAAATGATCAATATAGGCGCGCATGGCTTTTGCCCTACTTGGCCGCCACGCCCACACAGACGGCGAAACCCACCCTATAATAGGGATATTTGGCGCGGCTTTGCGTACGCGCTTGGCAACACGGTGGGTGAAGTCAGGGCTATCGATAAGCACAACTACATCCGGCTTGGATGCGATGATGGCATCTGCGGTCCGCTTGATACGATTGAGGATCGTTGGCAGCCGCGCAATAACCGGAGCGAGGCCCATTACCGCGATATCTTCAATATCAAAGAGGCTATTTAGGCCCTGCGCTGTAAGACCTTCTCCGCCTAGACCTTCAAAGGATATGGCATCGCCATGCTTGGCTTTGAGCGCTTGGGCAAGCGATGCGCCGAGCCGGTCACCGGAGGCTTCGCCAACAACAAAAAACACACGCTTGCCGGATGGATGGGCAGTGCTCATGCTGGCACATCCTGGCTGTCCTCTGGCACAAACGTTTCTCGTGCTTCGGCAACCAGGCAAACATTAAGCTTGGCGCAGCGGCGGATGGTCTCCTCGCGCTCACCTATCAAAACGCGGCCAGCTTCCACCACCACGCCAGCAAGGCCAGCAGCAGCCACATTTTCGATTGTCCGCGGGCCAATGGCAGGCATATCAAGGCGTAGATCCTGCTGCGGCCTTGTGCATTTTGCCAGCGCGCCCACCTTGCCCTTGCTGCTGAACCGCCCAGCATTGCGCATGGTGCCAACGCGCTGCACCATGCCATCGGTACCCTCAGCGCCTTCCATGGCAACCAAACGACCGCTGACTGCGATAGCGCCCTGCCCCATATCCAAATGTCCTGATGTCCAGGCTGCTTTGGCTGCAAGCTTGATATCCTCACGCAAGGCATCTGTCGCTTGCGGGCCGGCAATATGGCCTGGCTGAGCCACCAAATCTGGTGCAACCTCATGGGCGCCAACCAGTGTGAAGCCCCAGTCTGCAACCAACCCCGCCACCTTATCCAGCACGCTGGCGTCACCGCCAGCCAACAGCGTGGTGACAAGGCGCGGCAACATCTGAATGCCCGCCCAGTCGGGCCGAACGGAGCTATAATCTGGCCGCTTGGAAATGCTGCCAATGATCACCAGCTTGTCTGTTTGGTGGCCATTGAGAAGCTTTGTGAGGCGGCCAACCTGGCCCCACTGGATATGATTGCGCGGTATTGAGGCATCCAGGTCAGTGAGATCAGACTCGCTAGCCAGATCGATTACCAAAACACTCTGTCCGGACCTCTTCGCGCTGTGGGCCACTTCAACCGGCATACTCCCGCCACCAGCTAGGATTGCCAGGCGGTCCTTGCTCTGTTCAGCCTCATGCGCTTCCATCAAGGATCAAGATTCAGCCGTGTGGGGCAGACACAAGGCACGATCTGAGCGTGATCGGATAAACTCAATGACACGCTGCACGCCAGGACTGTCGGGGAACATTTTGGCCACGTCATCCACGCGTTCAGCCAAGGTACCCTCATCGGAAAAGAGCAGCCGATAAGCCTTACGAATGGTGTGAACTTCTTCTCGATCAAACCCACGGCGGCGAAGCCCAATAATGTTGAGCCCGGTAAGCCAACCACGGTTGCCGATAACCATGCCAAAGGGAATCACATCATGTTCCACGCCTGTCATGCCACCAATAAAGGCATGTTCGCCAACGCGAACAAATTGGTGCGACCCTGATCCACCTGCGAAAATAACATGATCGCCAATATGGCAGTGCCCGGCAATCATACTGTTATTGCCCAGGATAACCTGGTTGCCGACGTGACAATCATGCGCCACGTGTGCTGACGCCATCAGCAGGCAATTGTCGCCTACCTTGGTGATCATGCCACCATGCTCAGTTCCAGGCTGCACCGTTACATATTCGCGGATCGTGGTATTGTTGCCAATTTCGAGCGTCGATGGCTCGCCGTGGTATTTTAGGTCCTGTGGACGATGGCCAATGGACGCAAAGGGAAACAAATGCCCGCCAGCACCAATGCGTGTGCGCCCAGCAACCACCACATGGCTTTCCAGCTTGGTGTGGTCGCCCAGCTCAACTTGCGCGCCAACATGGCAAAACGGTCCAATGGACACGCCCTCACCCAATGTGGCGCCATCTTCAATCAGCGCCGATGGGTGGATGGAGGTGCTCAAGCCTCAGCCTCCGGATGAACAATCATGGCGCTGATTTCAGCTTCGGCAACCTTGGCTCCATCAACAGTTGCAACAGCAGAAAATTTCCAAATATTGGCGCGTTGGCGCATTTTGGTGACTTCGTAATGCAGCACATCGCCAGGAATGACGGGTTTCCGAAATTTCGCATTGTCGATCGTCATGAAATAGACCAGAGGCTGGACGTGCCTCTTGGGCACGCTTGCAATGCACAGCGCGCCAGCTGTTTGCGCAATGCCCTCAATAATCAGCACGCCTGGCATGATAGGCCGTCCGGGAAAATGCCCCTGAAAATGGGGTTCATTTATCGTGACGTTCTTGATGCCCACACCATAATTATCGCCATCCATGTCGATGATTTTGTCGACCAATAAGAAGGGATAGCGATGCGGCAGGTAATCAAGCAGGTCTTGGATATCTGCGCTGCTTAGGGCATTGGTTGGTGTAGTTTTTTCTTGCGTCATATCGATCACGAACTGTCTTGAGGCCAGTAAAAAGATAGCTCTTTACAGCATGTTCACACCCAACGTTCAAATGAATGTGCGGCAAAAGACGGGGATCATTCTTCAGATGCTTTTTTGGCGCCTTTTTGCTCGGCCAATCGCTTAATCGCAGCCAGTTCGCGGAAGACCGTGCGAGCTGGCTTGGCAGGTGTACCTGCCCATCGCCCGCCGGCAGGCACATCATCCTTGACGTTTGATGCGGCTGCGATCTGCGCGCCCATGCCAATGCGAATATGTCCAGCGATGCCGGACTGGCCGCCAATGGCCACAAAATCTTCAAGCACGCTTGAGCCAGCAATACCGACATGGCCTACGATGATACAGTGTCGGCCCACCTCAACATTGTGGCCAATTTGCACCAAATTATCCATCTTGGTGCCCTCACCAACGGTGGTATCGCGCGTTGTTCCACGGTCAATACAGGTGCCCGCGCCGATCTCTACATCATCTTGGATGATGACCCGGCCCAGTTGCGGTACTTTTAGATGGCCGGTTGGGCTCATGGCAAAGCCAAACCCATCCTGCCCAATACACACACCTGGATGAACGATAGCGCGGTCGCCAATGAGTGCGTGCTGAAGAACGGACCTTGCGCCGATGTAACCTTCGCGACCAATCTGCACGTGGTGAGAAAGAATGGCACCGGCACACACTGTGGTTCCAGCACCAATGGTAACGTGCGGACCGATGATGGCACCGGCTTCAATCACAACACCATCTTCGAACTTTGCTGTGGGATCGATCATCGCCGCTGAAGAAATGCCTGGAGCAAGAGTTGCACCGCGAAGCTTGACGCCAGCCGGCATAAGCATAGCCGCCGCCCGTGCAAAATCTTTGTAAGGTTGCTTTGAGATCAGTCCGGCAACATGGTTGGGCAATTGATTTTGAAAGCGCGCAGCTAGAACAACGCAAGCTGCCGACGTGGTGGCCAGATGAGCCACATATTTCGGATTATCAAGAAACGAGAGCGACCCTAGTGAGGCCTGCTCTATAGGGCCAACGCCCGTAAGTGCGGTGGACTGCGCGGCATCATCGCCACTCACCAATTCCAAACCAAGCTGTTGCGCTAGCATAATGGGTGTGAACTGTTCGAAGGGTGGGAAAAAGTCCGAGCTGCTCATTGTGCGCTGGCTCCAGTATGACGGGTCGAAACGTTCGTGCTCTTAGCTTTTATGAAAGCAAGTGGCCACTGTTAGCGGCAAGATAGTTCAACACCAAAATAAGAAAAACCGCAGGGCTGTGGCCCTGCGGTTTCATGAATTTCACTATGGAGCGTAACGCTTAGAAGCGTGCGCCTGCACTGAAGCGGAATGCTTCTTCGCGGTCATATGTTTCTGATGACAGCACATAGGCATAATCAGCACGCAATGGACCGAACGGTGAATTCCAGATCAGGCTGGCCCCGACGGAGGAACGAATTGAACTGTCATCTCGCACCGTAATTGACCCAGGGATAGCGGTATTGAGTGCTGAAACACTGCCGACTGGATTAAACAGTGTACCGGCATCAGCAAACACAGCACCACGGATACCAATTGTTTCTGTTAGATAAGGCAACGGGAAGTTCAGTTCGCCTGAGATAGCCGCATATGTTGTTCCACCTAGTGCGTCACCGGTGGCCCCATCACGTGGACCAAGGCTGTCAAAGCCGCGAACTAAGCCACCGCCTTGGAAGAACCCATCGACAAGAAGAAGATTGTCTTCATCCCAAGTCGTAACATTGCCCGCTTGCACGCGTACCGATGCGATCAAATCAAAGTCAGTGGACAGTGTACGGAAGGCTCGACCATCGAAAGTTGTACGCACGTAATTTGCATCACCGCCTAAACCTGCAACCGTTTGGCGCAGCCGTGCAAAGTAACCGTCACGTGGCGTGGTGCGGCTATCAATTGTATCATATGTCAGCGTCCAGGTTAGACTGGATGTAATCCGTTCATCGGACTGCGCAATCGCAGATGTCAAACCGTTCGGTGGATTTTCACCAACAAGTTGTTCAATCGCACGCGATGAGACTGTGTTTGCCGCCAAGCTATATTCCGTAACATCAAGCGCATAGCTCACGCCCAATGCGAGATCATTGGTAATCGGAGCAACCACCCGCAACGCACCACCATTGGCAATCGTTGTGTAAGCGGAATCATTGGAGCTGCCAGATTCGCGGCGATACAGATCAAAACCTGCAGCCAAGCGGCGCCCAAGGAAAAATGGCTCAGTAAACGAGAAGTCAAAGGTGCGATTTTCATCCAGTCCACCACCAACAGCAGCACGGACAAACTGACCACGACCAAGGAAGTTACGCTCAGTGACTGATAACTCGAGCGTTAAACCCGACGTTGTGGAAAAACCCGCGCCTAATGAGAAGTCACCAGTTGATTTCTCAATTACCTGAACATTGAGGATAATACGGTCAGCGGCAGCGCCTTGCTGTGTTGTAATCCGAACAGCCTCAAAGAAATCCAGAGCCTCCAAGCGACGCTGCGCACGATCAACAAGCACGCGATTAAATGCATCGCCCTCAGCAAAATCAAATTCGCGACGAATGACATAATCGCGTGTGCGCGTGTTGCCAGAAATGTTGATACGCTCAACATAAGCACGCACGCCTTCATCCACAAAGTAGGTCAGATCAATCGTATTGTCGGAAGCATTACGGTCACCGCGTGGGCGAACCTGAACAAAGGCATAGCCAAAGCTAGAAACTTCTAGTGTCAGTGCTTCGATCGAACTATCAACTGCACCGGCATCATACGTATCACCAGGGCGTGTTTCTAGGACAGAATAAAGATCTTCAGGGTCAAGCTCACGCAGGGTCGAGTCAATCTCAACATTGCCAAACGTGTATTCAGGCCCTTCATCCACCGTGAAAGTGATGAAGAAGGCGTTCTGTTCGCGGTCAAGCTCAGCAACAGCGGATACCACACGGAAATCCGCATAACCCTCGTTCAGGTAAAAGCGGCGAAGGCGTTCCCGATCAGCATCAAGGCGATCTGGGTCGTAAACGTCGGCTGAGGATAAGAAGGTTAGCAGACCAGATTGCTCGGTCGTGATGATATCACGCAGTTTGCCATCGCTAAACGCTTGGTTGCCGATAAAGGTGATGCGCGACACCGAAGAACGCTCATCTTCTTCGATCTCAAAAACCAAATCGACACGATTATCGCCAACCTCAATGAGTTTTGGCTCAACGCGTGCAGCAAAGCGGCCATTGCGACGGTAAGCCTCAAGAATACGCTGTGTATCAGACTGAACAGCAGATTCAGTCAGCACGCGACGAGGCTCAAGCTCTACAACAGTGTTGAGGGCGCTATCGTCAATACGGCGATTGCCTTCAAAAACAACCTGACGAACCACCGGGTTCTCTTCAACCTGAACAACCAACACTGAGCCGCGACGCTCAAGCGACACATCAGCAAACAGGCCAGTGGCGAACAAGGATTGGAGCGACTCATTTAAGTCTCGCGCGCCGAAATTGCGACCAGGGACAACAGTGACGTAGGAAACAATCGTTGAGGCTTCGATCCGGCGATTACCTTCAACCTGAATAGAAGACACGGTAGCCGCTTGGGCTGCCGAAACTTCCAGACCCAGTGTCCCTTGGTCTGCAGCAATAGACAGAGGCAGAGCCGCCAGCAGCGTTGCAAACACAAATGAAATACCAAGACGCTTCATAATCATTTTAATCCTTTGCCCAATTGCGGGCGCACTGGTCCAGCCGAGTCGCTTCAGCTTTGTACCTTGTCTTCTATCGCCAACGACGAAAGACGCAAGACATTGCAAGCATTTGACTGCTTACTTTTTAAGCTTTGGCCTTCGCCGTTGCACAGGCGCAACGCTCTTAAGCCTGTTCGTTGCTAAAATCATCGCATCAATTGGACAATATCGTTCCATGTCGCGAACACCATCAGCCCCATAACCATGGCCAATCCCACTCTAAACCCAAATTCCTGACTGCGTTCGCTCAGTGGTTTGCCGCGCACGGCCTCAATAGCGTAAAATGCCAGATGCCCACCATCCAGCATGGGGATTGGGAACAAATTGACCATGCCGATGGAGACCGAAATGACAGCAGCCAGTTGCAACAAAGCCAAAAAGCCAAGTGTTGCGACATCGCCGGAGATTTTCGCAACACGCACCGGACCGGAGAGCTGATCGGGTGATTCCTGGCCAACAATGATGCGGCCAATATAGGTCAGCGATTGGGTTATCACCCGGCCGGTTTGCACCACAGCCCGTCCGGTCGCCTCAACCGGCCCATATTCGATAATTGTTACATCGTCTTCGCCAGCCTCATGCACCACGCCGATCATGCCAACACGCTGCATATTGCCAAAACCATCATCGATTTCTCGGCGCTCAGGCACAATCGTCAGGTCAAGGAGCGATCCGCCACGATCAAATGTAAAAACCAATGGGCGGTCGGCAGAAAATGTGACGATCCGCTGTATCTCGGCAAAGCTACCGACCGGCTCACCATCAATGGCGACCACGATATCTCCAGCCTCAACGCCAGCTTGCTCAGCGGCAGACTGTTCCTGCACTGAATCCACACGCGGCACGGTAATACGCTCGCCAAAGGCGTAAAACACGCCGCCAAAAATGATGATGGCAAGTATAAAATTGGCCACCGGCCCAGCGACAACCACAGCGGCGCGCTGCCAAAGCGGTTTCAAATGAAACGCACGTTGCTGTTGCTGCTCGTCCATCTGCGCCAGCTCGTCATGGTCAGGCGTACTGGCGACATTTTCATCGCCTTCAAATTTCACATAGCCGCCAAGCGGGATGATGCAGAACTTCCACCGCGTGCCTTGTTTGTCGGTAAAGCCAAACAGTTCTGGTCCAAAGCCAACAGCAAATGCCTTCACGCCAACGCCGCACCAGCGGGCCACTGAAAAATGGCCAAGCTCGTGGATAAACACGATAAGCGTCAGCACAAAGAGGAATGGCACGATCGTCCCAATGAGAAACGATCCGCTACCTGCAATCAGGTCCATACCCGCACGTCCTTTTGATGTTTAACTGGCAGCTTTACAGCGCGCCGACATTTTGATGCAATCGCTCTTGAAGGATAGCGTTAGCAAGATGTTGACCATGTTGGTCTGCCTTCAACACATCATCAAGTGTGTCAAACCCGCCCGATGAAAGCTCCGCCTGGCCTTTTTCCATCGTCATTGCAACGATGGTGGCAATTTCATGAAACGCGCAGTAGCCATCAACAAACGCTCGCACGGCAACTTCATTGGCAGCGTTAAAAATGGCTGGCACAGGTCCCCCCTCGCCCATTGCCTCAAAGGCTAGGCGCAGCATGGGAAAGCGATCCATGTCAGGTTTCTCAAATGTTAGATTGGAAATCTCTGTCAGATCCAGACGTTTGACCTGCGGGGCCTGATAACGCTGTGGCCAAGCAAGTGCGGCTGCGATGGGCGTGCGCATATCGGGTGTGCCCAGCTGCGCAAGCACCGAGCCATCATCATAATGCACCATACCGTGCACGATGGATTGGGGGTGTACGGCAACCTTGATCGATTGCGGCGGCATGCTGAACAGATGATGCGCTTCGATCACCTCAAGGCCTTTGTTTGCCAACGAAGCCGAATCAATTGTCACCTTCTGGCCCATCGACCAGTTTGGATGGTTCAGCGCATCGGCAAGCTTGGCACTGAGAAGCTGCGCCTTGCTCCAGGTGCGAAACGGTCCACCTGAGGCTGTAACCGTGATGGCCTCTATCTGATTGCGGTTGGCCTCTTCAAACACTTGGAAAAGTGCATTGTGCTCAGAATCCAGCGGTAGGATGCGCACGCCTTTCTGCGCTGCCAGTTTCATCATCACAGGCCCAGCGCACACAAGCGCTTCTTTGTTGGCCAGCGCTACCGTGTTGCCGGCTAAGATAGCTGCCATTGTGGGCTCAATGCCTGCCGCGCCAACCATCGCGCAGATCACCAAGTCAACCGCTTCGCGAGCACAGGCGATAACGGCTTCACGCCCGGCAGCGGCCTCAATGTTGGTTCCTGCAAGGGCTTGTTTCAGGTGGTCGTAGCAGGCTTCATCAGCAACAATGGCCCGCGCTGCACCTAGCTGTTTGGCACGCTGGGCCAACTTTTCCACGTTGGAGTTACCAACCAGCGTATCAACACCAAACTTATCACGATTGGCCATAATGATATCAGTTGTGCTGTCGCCAATGGACCCTGTGGCCCCGAGTATGGAAACGCGGCGCGGCGCGGTGGTCAGCGGGGTCTGCATTTGGGCAACCATTTAACCAGCACCCCACAGTAAAAGACCTTCTGCCACTGTGCCCTGCCCTTTGAACGACATGCCGATCAAAAACGCAGCCGCGCTGGCAAAAACAAGGCCGTCCACACGATCCATAAAACCACCATGGCCAGGTAAGATGGTGCCTGAGTCTTTGGCGCCAAACTTACGTTTCAAACCCGACTCAAAAAGGTCACCAGCCTGCGAGGCAATGCTAAGTGCCAAAGCAATGCCGGCCACATAAAGCAACGCGCCAAGCCCATGGGCGACGCCATTGCCACGCCCGGCCACATGTGCGTCGGCAATCAACAAATATCCAACACATGTGATAATCGCCGCCAGCGCGCCAGATAGTGCGCCCGACCACGTTTTGTTGGGCGAAACTGTTGGCATCAGCTTGGGGCCGCCAATGGCGCGACCGCCAAAATAGGCCGCAATGTCGGTTGCCCAGACCGCGGCAAACACAAAGAAAATCGCCGACAGACCCACGCTGTCATGGCCACGCAGGCTAACCAGGCTGATCACGAGCCAGGCAGCATAGGCCATACCCGTGAACGACCAACGCCGCGGGCTTTCCAGCAATGCAGCGCCTAAAGCCAAAAATAGCAGGCCAATGGCAACCGCCATCGCGGCGACTGGGCCAAACCAATGGGCGATAGCACCGGCACACGCCACCACCACCATACCGCCGATCAAGCGTCGCTGTGACCTGGCACCCGTGAGTGTTTCCCATTCGGATAGAACAAACAGCCCCAGCAGCGAAAACGCCACCACCAGGATAACGCCGCCGGTCCAAGTGGTCAGCAAAGCAACAACACCCATGACCGCGCCAGAAACAACGCGTTTGGCCAACTCTGAGCGTGGCCGAAGACTGGAAGGGGTGCGCGGAGCATTCATGGCCGTTGCCATAATCGCTACACCCGCGTTTGGCCAGATCACCAGATGGCGTGCCAGCACAACAATGCCAAAAATCTAGCCAGTTGCAGACTTTTTTGCATCAAGACGGCCACCAAAGCGCCGCTCGCGGCTGGTAAAGACATCCAGCGCCTGGTCCAGCGCGTTGGCATCAAAATCAGGCCAGAGTGTCTCAGTGAACACAAATTCTGCATAGGCCGCCTGCCAAAGCAAGAAATTGGAGAGGCGCATTTCGCCACTGGTGCGGATAATGAGGTCTGGATCAGGCAGGCCAGCAGTATCCAGCGCACTGGCAAACATGTCCTGTGTGATGCTGGCCGGATCAAGCGTGCCGTTGGCGGCGGCTTGGGCAAGCTTTTGTGCCGCGCGAGTTAGCTCGTCGCGCGCACCATAGTTGAAGGCGATGGTGAGCTGCATCTGGTTGCATCCAGCCGTCACATGTTCTGCGCGCTCCAACAGCTTACGGATATCCGGGGACAGGTTTTCGCGCTCACCGATTACACGAACTTTTACACCGTTGGACTTCAGTTCCGCCAAATCCCGCTCAATAAACAGGCGTAGAAGCGTGAGAAGATCGCGCACCTCAGCGGGAGGCCGCTTCCAATTTTCCGATGAAAACGCAAACAGTGTGAGGTGGTCAATTCCACGATTGCCGATCTCACGTACTGTCCGGCGCAGCGCCTCAACACCGCGACGATGACCTTCCACCCGTGGGAGGTTGCGCTGCTGCGCCCACCGACCATTGCCATCCATAATGATACCCACATGTCGCGGCATCGCGCCCTTACGGGGCAAGGGCGAAACGTTGGTTAGGTCATCATCAAGTGGCGAAGAAAGTGCCGCTGCGGAGCTTGGTGGATTCATATGTGTGATGCCATGCCTTTAAAAGCAAAAGTGCCGAAGCAAAAATGCTTAAATCTGCATGATCTCCGTTTCCTTGGCCGCGAGCATCTTATCGACCTCGCCAACAAATCGGCCTGCCAGCTTTTGAACCTGATCAGACATCCCACGGACATCATCCTCGGAAAGTCCATCAGCTTTCTTAATGATATCCAATCCATCGCGACGAATGTGCCGAACCGCAATGCGCGCTTGCTCCCCATATTTTTGGGCAACTTTGACAAGCTCGGTGCGGCGCTCTTCGTTAAGTTCAGGAATGGGCAAGCGAATGTTTGTGCCATCCACCACTGGATTAAGGCCAAGATTCGACTGCCGAATGGCTTTTTCAACCGCAATGAGTGTTCCCTTGTCCCACACATTGATGGAAATCATGCGCGGCTCCGGCACACTGACCGTGGCAACCTGGGTCATTGGCATTTGGCTGCCATAGGCTTCCACCATAATCGGCTCAACCAAGCTGGAAGACGCACGGCCAGTGCGCAGGCCACCAAACTCGCTTTGCAAGTTCGAAACAGCGCCCTGCATGCGACGCTCAAGGTCGCCCATATCAATATCATTACTCATTGCTTGTACCTGGCCTCTACCGTTCTATTGCTTCATTGATGGTTGTATCAGTTGACCAACCAAAGACTGCTTAAGGCGTAATGCGCGTGCCCACATCCTCGCCATTGACCACTGCCGCCAACGCACCAGCCTGGTGGATGGAGAACACTATAATGGGCAGCGCATTGTCGCGGGCAAGGGCAAGCGCGGCTGTATCCATGATCGCAAGGCCTTTATTGATGGCTTCGTCCAGCGATAAACTGGTGTACCGCGTGGCCTTTGGATCTTTCTTGGGATCGGCGGTGTAAACGCCATCCACTTGCGTGGCCTTGAGGATAGCATCGGCACCAATTTCGGCCGCACGCAAGGTAGCGCCTGTATCGGTTGTGAAAAACGGACTGCCCGTGCCCCCTGCAAGTACAAGAACTGAGCCAGCATCAAGGGCTGTCAGGGCCGCGCGCTGCGAGAATGTTTCGCACATGGTTGGAGCTGGAAAGCCCGATAACAAAGTGGAATGGGCGCCTGCTTCGCGCAGCGCCTCTCGCATCGCAATGCCGTTAATGAGCGTGCCAAGCATGCCCATATGATCGCCAGCCACTCGGTCTCCACCGTCGGCAGCCATGCGGGCGCCACGAATGATATTGCCGCCACCCACAACAATGGCGATCTGCGCTCCGGTGCTTGCGACCTGCGCAATCTCTGATGCGATGCGCGTAACCGTGGCCGCATCATGCCCAAAGCCCTGCGGCCCGGCGAGCGCTTCACCTGAGAGTTTCAGCAGAAAACGGGAAGGAGAATCAGCCACAACGTACCCCTTTGGTCAACAGGTGCTCGGATACAGGAAGGGTGCCGCGCTGTCACGCGGCACCCCCTAATTTCATCCCGTATCGCTGCTCTAACCGGTTTGGAAAGCAGTTAGCAGCGCGCTTGCTGCGCGAATGACTAGCCTTGAACGGCGGCAGCCACTTCGGCAGCAAAGTCAGCTTCTTCTTTTTCGATGCCATCACCAAGCTTGAACAGCGAGAACGCCGTCATGGCGACAGGTGCACCCACTTCGGCTTCGGCATTTTTGATAGCCTGCGCGACGGTTACATCTGGGTTCATCACGAACGCCTGGTTCAACAGAACGCTCTCTTCGAAGAATTTGCGAATGCGGCCTTCCACCATTTTTTCAATGATGTTTTCTGGTTTGCCGGACTCACGCGCCTGCTCAGAAAAGACGTGACGCTCACGCTCCACAACTGCTGGATCCATGTCGTCTACCGACAAGGACAGCGGGGTTGTGGCGGCAACGTGCATGGCAATCTGACGACCAACGCCAGCAAGTGCATCAGCATTGCCAGCAGATTCCAGAGCAACAAGCACGCCAATTTTACCAAGGCCCGGGGCGACCGAGGAGTGAACGTAGCTGGCAACCACGCCTTCATTGACCGAAAGCTTGGCTACACGGCGCAGGTTCATGTTCTCGCCGATCGTTGCCACAGCATCTTTGATGCTGCCTTCAACGCTCTTATCGCCACCATCAAGGGTCGCAGCCTGTACCGCTTCCAGTGAACCATCAGTGGCAAGCGCTGTTTTGGCAGTGGCCATAACCAGGCCTTGAAACTGCTCGTTGCGGGCAACAAAGTCTGTTTCAGAGTTCAGCTCGATCATTGCAGCGTGCTTGCCATCAGACAGCAGGCCAACCAGGCCTTCTGCGGCAACGCGGCTTGCTTTTTTGGCAGCGCGGGCAAGGCCTTTGGTGCGCAGATAATCAACCGCGGCTTCCATGTCACCATTGGTTTCAACCAAGGCTGCCTTGCAGTCCATCATGCCGGCGCCTGTAGTTTCGCGCAGTTCTTTCACAGCTGCTGCAGTGATTGCGGCCATGGGATCTCTCTCCTATTTGTTCACGTGGCGAAGCTGCGCTTTGGCCAAATGACCAGGGCTACCGCATCTTGCGGCCTGCGCGCTTCATGTGTTGACATATAAAATGAAACGGCCTTGCCAGATAAAGCAGGACAACAAGTGTCCGCGTTTACCGGCAAGACCATATTGGTAATGATCTGCGACCCCGAGGAGCCGCAGATGACACAACGAGCAATTATGCTGCTGGCGTTTCTTCTGACGTTTCTGGTGCGGCAGCTTCAGCAGCTGGCGCCTCAGCAACCGCTTCTGCAACAGCAGGTTCAGCAGCTACTTCTTCCAGTACGGGCTCAGGCGGTGCAATTTCGGCAGCACCAACATCAATACCCATGCCGGTTTTGTTACGGCCAATACCATCAAGCGCAGCACGCGAAATAAGATCACAGAACAGCGCAACCGAACGGCCAGCATCATCATTGCCAGGAATTGGATAGGTGATGCCATCAGGATTACAGTTGGTATCAACGACGGCGACCACTGGGATGCCAAGACGGTTGGCTTCTTTGATCGCGATAGCTTCTTTGTTTGTGTCAACCACAAACAGCATAGCTGGCAGACCAGGCATGTTTTTGATGCCGCCAAGGGCGCGCTCCAGCTTGTCACGCTCACGCGTGCGCAAGAGGCGCTCTTTCTTGGTCAAACCTGACTCAGGATTGGCCAAAACTTCTTCAAGATGCTTGAGGCGTTTGATCGATTTGGAAATGGTATTCCAGTTCGTCATCATGCCGCCAAGCCAGCGGGAATTCACGTAATACTGGGCGCAGTTGCGTGCTGCTTCAGCGATAGGCTCAGCAGCCTGACGCTTGGTGCCAACAAACATGATGCGGCCACCATCGGCCAAAACATCAGAAACCGCTTGCAGCGCGCGCTGCAGCATAGGTGCGGTCTGGCCAAGATCAAGAATATGGACGCCGTTGCGCTCACCGAAAATGTAGGTTCCCATACGTGGGTTCCAGCGGTGCGTTTGGTGTCCAAAATGTGCGCCAGCTTCCAAGAGCTGACGCATGGTGAAGGCAGGAAGTGCCATGCGGAATGTCCTTTTTTCCGGTTTAACCTAGCGCACCGTTGGACTGATGAGGGAAACCCTCAACAATCACCGGATGGTCGATTTTCTGCCATCGACCGATCGGTGCGTGTGGAATGATGCGGCGAATAGCTGCTTTTGCACTGCAACGCAAGAGGCTGCGGGCCGCACATAAGGCAGGTGCGCGCGTTTCGAATGTGCGGTGTTAAACCAGTTCTGCGTGCTCAACGCCCTGAAGCGCACGAATGGCGCCAGCCACTTTTGGCGACACGTCATATTTTCCAGGCAGCGACACCTCAATCTCCTGTGCACTTTCCTGGTCCATTACGATCATGCTCACCTCCCCACGCGAGCCCGATGCAAGACAAGAGTGAAGCGCCTCTATCGTCTCCGGCTTGCGCACAAAAACCTGTAAGCGCTGCACACTGGATTTTGCAACATCGTCAAGCTGTTCCAATGAGGTTATCCGCAAGCGCAAATCCCCCTCTGCCATGCGTCCAGCAACGCCCAAAAGAAGTGAGCGGCCAGGTTTGACCATCGCTCGCACATCTTCAATCTGCTCCTCATAGGCAGCGACTTCGAACAGGCCAGAATGATCAGTAAACTTGATAATGGCCATCGCGCGGCCATCGCGAGTGCGCCGCTCATAACTATCAGACACGACGCCAGCCAGCCGCGTGGCATGCATAGGGCCGCGACGCTCGCGTCCGTTGGCACTGGGCGCTGGTGCCTCTTCATCCTCGGGGGTAAGGGCGCGCACATCGGCGATGAACTGCGCATAGGTTTGGATGCGCAAGCGTTTTAGCACCTGCTCATAGTCATCCAGGGGGTGTGCGGAGAAGAAGAAGCCAAGCGCACTGAGCTCGTTTTGCAACCGATCAGCCAGCGACCATTCATTGCCTTCAACAATGAGATCACTTTGCTTTGCGGGCGCATCGCCAAACAGACCACCCTGCCCAGAGGCGCGATCACCATGCTGGCTGGCGGCCTCCGACATCAACCGATCGCTCGACCTTGTAAGCCTGGCGCGCGAGGGATGGAGACTATCAAAAACGCCTGCAGCGATCATGTTTTCCATTGATCGCTTATTGATGATCCGCGGATTGATGCGGGCCACCACATCATCAAGTGTGCTGAAAGCTCCGTGCTCCTCACGCAGCGCTGCGATGTGATCAGCAACGGCCTCGCCAACGCCTTTGATGGCGCAAAGCGCGTAATCGATTGCACCATCGCGCACCGAGAACCTTGCCAGGCCGTGATTGATAGATGGTGGATTGACCGTGATGCCACGCTTGATCGCATCTTGACGGAAATCTGCCAGCTTTTCGGTGTTGGTCAGGTCGTACGTCATAGAGGCGGCGAGGAATTCAACCGGGTAATTGGCCTTTAGATAGGCCGTTTGATAGGAAACAAGCGCATAGGCTGCGGCATGCGACTTGTTGAAACCATAGTCAGCAAATTTGGCGACTTTCTCAAAGATATCATCGACCACTTTGGGGTCGTTGCCACGCTCTTCAGCACCCTGCACAAACCGAGACTTTTGCTTGTCCATCTCGGAACGAATTTTCTTACCCATCGCACGGCGCAGCATGTCAGCTTCGGCAAGCGAGAAACCAGAGAGCACCCGCGCAATTTCCATCACCTGCTCTTGGTAAACGATAATACCGTGGGTTTCTTTCAACACCGGCTCCAGCAGCGGGTGCATATAGTCCGGCTCTTCCTGGCCGTGCTTAATAGCAGCAAAGCGGGGAATGTTGCTCATCGGGCCAGGGCGGAAGAGCGCGACAAGAGCGATAATATCTTCAAACCTATCGGGTTTGATGCTGAGCAGCGTGCGGCGCATACCAGCCGATTCCACCTGGAACACACCCACCGTATCTGCCTTAGCGTACAGTTCATACGAGCCAGGATCATCAAGCGGAATAGCATCGATATCCAGTTCCACACCGCGAAGCTTTAGCAGTCGCAATGTCTCTTTGATGATCGACAAAGTTTTAAGGCCAAGAAAGTCAAACTTCACCAGCCCGGCTGGTTCTACCCACTTCATCGAATATTGCGTCACCGGCATGGGTGTGCCCGGTTCGCGGTAGATCGGTACCAGTTGATCAAGCGGGCGATCACCGATGACCACACCAGCAGCATGCGTAGAGGCGTGGCGATAAAGCCCCTCAAGGCGCTGCGCTAGTCCAAGAAGCTTGGCAACAATTGCCTCTTCTTCACCTGCGGCACGTAAGGTATCTACCTCCTTAAGCGCGCGTTCCAGCGTATAGGGATCGGCAGGGTTGGCGGGCACCATTTTGCATAAGCGATCCACCTGGCCGTAGGGCATCTCCAGCACGCGGCCCACATCACGCAGCACAGCGCGCGCTTGCAGGGTTCCAAAGGTGATGATTTGCGCCACCCGGTCATGCCCGTAACGCTCTTGCACATAGGCAATCACTTCATCGCGGCGATCCTGGCAGAAATCGATATCGAAATCTGGCATCGACACGCGCTCAGGATTGAGGAAGCGCTCAAACAGCAAGCCAAATTTGAGCGGATCCAGATCTGTAATGGTGAGTGCCCATGCCACCACGGAACCCGCGCCGGAGCCGCGCCCTGGACCAACGGGAATATCATGTTGCTTGGCCCACTGAATGAAGTCCGCAACGATGAGGAAGTAACCAGGAAACTCCATACGCTCGATGATGGAAAGCTCAAATTCGAGACGTTTTTCGTAGTCTTCGCGCGTGGTGCCTGGCGCTAGCCCATGCACTTCGAGCCGCGCATCCAAGCCGGCTTTGGCCATGCGCACCATGGCCTGTGCCTCAGTTTCATCGCTGCCGCTATCAGCGCCCGTGGTGAAGTTCGGTAGCAATGGCCGGGATGTTTTTGGGCGGAAGGAAACCCGCCGTGCAATCTCAACCGTATTGGCCAATGCCTCAGACAGATCAGCAAAGCGTTTGCGCATTTCAGCTTGGCTGGCAAAAGCATGCTGTGGGGTTAGCCGTCTGCGATCCTCGTCAGCCACCAAGCGACTTTCAGCAATAGCAAGCAACGCATCGTGCGCCTCATAATCAGCGGCGGTGGGGAAGAAATTTTCGTTGGTCGCAACCAACGGAAGATCGTGCGCGTAGGCAAGCGCTACCATCGCCGCTTCGGTTGCCTTTTCTTGGTCCAGACCATGGCGCTGTAGCTCAACGTAAAGCCGCGCCGGGAAAACATCTTTCAGCTGTGCAAGACGGCTCTCTGCAAGGTCCGTGTCTTCATCCCAAACGGCCTGACCGACCGGGCCAAAGGCACCGCCTGTAAGGCAAATCAGGCTATCAGAGGAGAAGGAAAGATCATCAAGGCTTAAGGAAGGGCCTTGGCTACCAACGTCATCATAGGCTTTTGATGCCAGAACCAGCAGATTGCCGAAACCTGCCTCATTCATCGCGATCAGCACGATTGATGGCGGTGCTGCGTTCCCCTGGCCTTTACCAGAGCTTATCTTGCCGGTGTCGACACTTTCGCCCTCATCAAACACCAGTGGAATTTGCAGCCCAATGATAGGCTGGACGCCAGCCTTTGATGCTTTTTCAGAAAACTCCAAAGCACCAAACAAATTGTTTGTGTCTGAAATGGCCACCGCAGGCTGGCCATCATCTTTGGCAAGCCCAATTAGTTTTGGAACTTGCAGCGCGCCCTCAAGCAAAGAATAGGCGGTATGGGAGCGCAAATGGATAAATGGAAAATCCGGCATTGCTTTGTCCCTGTGCCCAGCGTGCGGTGTCTGCCAAAGCTAAGCCGTGCCGCGCGCCCTTAAAAGAGGCTGAGGCAGACATCTGCGCTTATGCACAGCTCAGCCAATCAGACCCACAGAAACAACCATCATTGCGATGACCAACAAAGCGCAGCTATCTTTAAGAATGATCATGTCCAACTCCTTACAAAAAGAACAATAAAGGAACATAGTTCTACTTTTGTTCTCATGTCAAGAAGCGGAGAAAAAACGACCCCGTAAAAATCTAAGCTGCTGTTTCTTCGGGAACTTTCGCCACCACCTGGCCATCTTGCAGCGTAATGATGCGATCCGCCCGTGCCGCTAACGTCATGTTATGCGTTGCAATAAGCGCCGAAACGCCCGCTGCCCGCACCAGTGCAAGCAGAACTGCAAACACATGATCCGATGTGCCAGGGTCAAGATTGCCAGTTGGCTCATCGGCCAATAGCAAACTGGGTCCATTGGCCATGGCGCGGGCGATGGCCACGCGCTGCTGTTCGCCACCGGAAAGCTCAGCAGGGCGATGGTCAGCCCGCTCAGATATGCGCAGATAGTCCAGCAGTTCCATCGCACGCGCACGCGCTGTTTTGGCATCAAGGCCAGCAATTAGCTGCGGCATCATCACGTTCTCAGCGGCATCAAACTCTGGCAGCAAATGGTGGAACTGGTAGACGAAACCAATCTCTTGGCCACGCACAGCTGAAAGCGCTTTGTCATCAAGGCCGGTGGTATCAACACCATTGACCAGCACTGTGCCACTATCTGGCCTATCCAGCAGGCCGCACAGGTGCAGCAGTGTAGATTTGCCGGCACCTGATGGGGCGACCAATGCCACCAGCTCGCCGGGGTAAATGGCAAAATTGGTACCGCTTAATATTTCTAAG
This sequence comes from Devosiaceae bacterium, assembly GCA_045105395.1. GTDB lineage: Bacteria > Pseudomonadota > Alphaproteobacteria > Rhizobiales > MH13 > MH13. The sequence continues at coordinate 26,167 of JBGCDM010000038.1, forward strand.
CGCGACTCGCCGGTTTGAAACCCACGTGAGACATTGTGCAGGTGGAGGCGCGGTTGATCGCTCATAGACATTTACTCATAGCGAAGCGCCTCGACAGGATCGAGCTTGGCTGCCCGCCAAGCCGGATAGATGGTTGCCAAAAGCGACAGGACCAGCGCGATGACCAAAATCATAATCGTTTCAGTTGGGTTCATATCGGCTGGTAGGCGCGAGAGGTAATATAGCTCCGGCGAAAACAGCTCAGTGCGCGTAAGCGAGGACACAAATTGGCGGATGTTTTCTACATTCAGGCAAATGAGCGTGCCCAATAGGAACCCAGAAAACGTGCCAACAAGGCCGATGCTAGCTCCCGTCATGACAAACACGCGCATAATCGCGCCACGCGAGGCACCCATGGTGCGTAGGATTGCAATATCGCGTCCCTTGTCCTTCACCAGCATGATCATGCCTGACACCACATTGAGCGCGGCAACAAGCACAATCATGGTGAGGATCAGGAACATCACATTGCGCTCAACCTCGAGCGCGGCAAAAAACGTGAGGTTGCGCTGGCGCCAGTCGACACTGAACAAAGAGCGCTCGGCAGCGGCTTCAATGCCTGCGCGCATGTCGCCAATTTGGTCAGGGTTATCGACATACACATCCACGCCCGAAACGGTGTTGCCCATATTAAAATAGGCCTGTGCTTCAGCTAAAGGCATGAAAACAAAAACCAAATCATATTCTGACATGCCGATCTCGAAGATCGCTTGCACCTGGTAGGCTTTGATGCGCGGTGTAACCCCAAACGGCGTCACCGATCCACGCGGGGAAACAATGGTCACGCTATCGCCCACGCCAACACCAAGCTGCGAAGCGAGCCGCGAGCCGATAATGATCGTTTCACCAGGCTCGTCTTCTGCTGGGTCAAACCCATCAATGGTGCCGCCGCGCAAGGACTGAGACAGCGCAGGCAGCGAGAGCAAATCATCCTCGCTCATACCGCGCACCACAACGCCATTGCTGGCATTGGCGCCTGAGGCAAGCGCTTGCCCCTCAACAAAGGGCACCGCAATTTCAACGCCATCAACGCCAGAGACGCGCATCTGTACATCGCGATAATCATCAAAGGGGCGATCCACCGCCTGCAGCACCAAATGACCATTGATGCCGAGTATTTTATCCAGCAGCTCGGCACGGAAACCATTCATCACCGCCATCACCACAATGAGCGTGGCCACGCCCAGCATGATGCCCAGAAACGAAAACCCAGCAATGACGGAGATAAACGTCTCTTTACGGCGCGCGCGCAGATAGCGCAGCGCAATCATCCGCTCAAAGCGCGAAAACGGCCCGCTGCTAAGCTTCAACGCGGATGCGGCTGGCGCAGGTTCGGCGTTCTGTTCTGACAGGCTAACCAATCGGCTTCTCCTCTTGCCCACTGCTTGCCACGATTCGCAGGTTCAGCGCGAGCGCGCAGGCCCTGCCCTTAGCGTTGCAAACCAAGGCCAAAGTGAGGAGGCCGATCAGTCAACCGATTTAGGTGGGCGTTAGCGCGCCTGCAACATCGTCGGGAGAGAGCATGGTGCGCTCGCCGGTTTTGCGATCTTTCAGCTCGACCTGGCCATCTTTGAGGCCTTTGGGGCCCACGATGATTTGCTTGGGCAAGCCAATGAGATCCATCTGCGCAAACTTAGCCCCGCCACGTGCATCACTATCATCGTAGAGCACATCCAAGCCAATGGCGGATAGGCGCGCTTCCAGCGTTGCGCATGTGTTGTCGCAATCGGTGTCACCGACGCGCATATTGATGATGCCAACATCAAAAGGTGCAACAGAGGCCGGCCAAATGATGCCATTTTCATCGTGCGAGGCTTCAATGATTGCAGGCACAAGGCGGCTAGGCCCAATGCCGTAAGAGCCCATGTGTACTGGCACATCTTTGCCATCTGGTCCGGTGACAACAGCGCCCATGGGCTCGGAATATTTTGTACCAAAATAGAAGATATGCCCTACTTCAATACCGCGCGCGGATACGCGCCGCTCCGCTGGCACTTCGCCTTCGAAAGCAGATGCGTCATGCATTTCATCGGTGGCGGCATAGGGAGTGGTGAAAGGCGTCACCAAATCGGCCAAATCACCAGAAAAATCAGTGTCCTCACCGGGAATGGGCAAATCAAGCATTGCACTGTCGCAGAAGACTTCGCTCTCGCCGGTATCTGCCAGGATAATGAATTCGTGGCTTAGATCACCGCC
>JBGCDM010000039.1:0-2512 GCA_045105395.1 Devosiaceae bacterium
TGGCCATTGGGACGGCACCAAGGGCATTATCGACAAGGGCCGCGATTGGATCATCGATGAGATGAAAGCATCCGGCCTGCGTGGTCGCGGCGGTGCTGGTTTTCCAACCGGTCTCAAATGGTCGTTCATGCCCAAGGAAAGTGATGGACGCCCATCCTATCTGGTTATCAATGCCGACGAATCAGAGCCTGGTACCTGCAAAGACCGCGAGATCATGCGCCATGATCCTCACACCCTTATCGAGGGTTGCCTGATCGCTGGCTTCGCGATGAACGCGCATGCCTGCTACATCTACATTCGTGGCGAATATATTCGTGAGCGCGAGCGCCTCCAGGCCGCGATTGATCAGGCTTATGAAGCCAAGTTGATCGGCAAAAACAACAAGAACGGCTGGGATTACGACATTTACGTCCACCATGGGGCAGGGGCCTATATTTGTGGTGAAGAGACGGCGCTGCTTGAAAGCTTAGAAGGCAAAAAGGGCCAGCCACGCCTGAAGCCCCCGTTTCCGGCCAATGTGGGCCTGTATGGCTGTCCGACGACTGTAAACAATGTGGAATCGATTGCTGTTGCGCCCACCATTTTGCGGCGTGGCGGTGCTTGGTTTGCAGGCTTTGGCCGCCCCAACAACACTGGTACTAAGCTCTTCTGCGTGTCTGGGCACGCGAACCAGCCCGCGACATTTGAAGAAGAAATGTCGGTGCCGTTCAAAGAGCTCATCGATAAGCATTGCGGCGGCATCCGTGGCGGCTGGGATAATCTGCTGGCTGTGATCCCTGGCGGGTCATCGGTGCCGTGCGTGCCGGCTGAAGAGATCATCAATTGCCCGATGGATTTCGATAGTCTGCGCGATTTGAAATCCGGCTTGGGTACGGCGGCTGTGATCGTGATGGACAAGAGCACCGATATTGTGCGCGCCATTGCCCGCATCAGCTATTTTTATAAGCACGAAAGCTGCGGTCAGTGCACGCCGTGTCGTGAGGGCACTGGCTGGATGTGGCGCGTGCTGGAGCGTATGGCCAACGGCCAGGCGCAGAAGCGCGAAATCGATATGCTGCTTGATGTTACCTACCAAGTTGAAGGCCACACCATTTGCGCGCTGGGTGATGCGGCTGCATGGCCTGTGCAGGGCCTGATTCGCCATTTCCGCCACGAGATTGAAGCGCGCATCGACAGCTATTCTTACAACGCAACGCCAGGAGAAACTCTGGTCGCGGCCGAATAGGCGCGCCAGATATCATCATGCATCTAGCTGAATTAAACATCGCAGAATGGAAGGTTGCGCCCGACAGCGTCGAGGCCGAACCTTTTGTGCGTGCCATCGGCAAGATCAATGCGTTGGCCGAGCGCAGCGATGGGTTTGTGTGGCGGCTCAAGGACGATCTCAACGAAGCGATCAAGGATGAAACACCGTTCCCTCAGGATGTGATCATCACGCTAAGCGTGTGGGAAGACGCCAAAACCCTGGAACACTTTGTATGGAACACTGCCCATCGTGCCATCTATCGCCGCAAGGATGATTGGTTTGCGGCCATGAAGATGGCGCATCTGGTGATGTGGTGGGTTGAGCCAGGGCATACACCAACATTAGAAGAAGCCAAAAAACGGCTCGATCATCTCAACGAACATGGCAACACCGACACAGCATTTGGTTGGGATCACCTGCCACACGTCAAACTCTGGCAAAGCCAGCGCTGCGGATAAGGCAGCCCAAGGAACTTCGAATGAGCGATACACGCAGCATCATCGTTGACGGAACTGAAGTGGAAGTGCCCGCGCACTACACGCTGTTGCAGGCGTGCGAGGAAGCAGGCGCTGAAGTGCCGCGTTTTTGTTATCACGGGCGGCTTTCTGTGGCGGGCAACTGCCGTATGTGCCTGGTTGAACTGAAAGGCGCGCCCAAGCCGATTGCATCGTGTGCGTGGGGTGTGCGTGACTGTCGCCCGGGCCCTGAAGGCCAGCTGCCCGAAGTTTCAACACGCTCACCTAAGGTAAAAAAGGCCCGCGAAGGGGTGATGGAGTTTTTGCTGATCAACCACCCGCTGGATTGCCCCATTTGCGACCAGGGCGGTGAGTGCGATCTGCAAGACCAGGCCATGGCCTATGGTGTGGATAAGAACCGCTTTGAGGAAAACAAGCGCGCCGTTGAAGACAAAGATATTGGTCCGCTGGTGAAAACCATCATGACGCGCTGCATCCACTGCACGCGCTGTGTGCGCTTCACCACCGAAGTTGCTGGCGTTTCTGATCTGGGTGCGACCGGTCGCGGCGAAGACATGGAAATCACCACCTACCTTGAGTCGGCCATGGGTTCTGAGCTTCAGGGCAATGTGATTGATCTTTGCCCGGTGGGTGCGCTGACCTCCAAACCCTATGAATTTAAGGCCCGCCCTTGGGAGCTCACCAAGGTTGAAAGCGTCGATGTGATGGACGCTGTAGGCTCCAACATCCGGGCGGATGTAAAGGGCCGCGAAGTGATGCGGCTCATGCCGCGCCTTAACGAGTCCATCAA
>JBGCDM010000040.1:0-8588 GCA_045105395.1 Devosiaceae bacterium
CATATGTTTGTCTTCCTTATAGCAGGTCGCGTTTTGCAAGATTGGTCATCAGTGCTCGCGCACCAAATGTCCAGGGTGGGCAGTTCGTCGAGAGATCTACCACATTGGGCGGTCGCTGCGCGCGCAAACGACCAACACCTACGCGTTGATTCTTTCCAACATTCAAAATAACTTTTTTGCTGCCGTCGCGTGGGAACTGGAGCGCCTGCTAAGCCAGAGCGGACGGGCCATGCTGCTCTATACCTCCAACGAAGACCCCGACATTCAGGACAGATGCCTAGAAGATATTCGCGCCCGGCAGGTTTCTGGCGTGTTCTTTTTGTGCGCCACCAACAGCCCCCGTCTGCAGGACTTTGTTACCTCAGGCCCAGTTGTCTTTATCAACCGGCGGATTGCCTCCCTGCCTGATGTATCGTTTGTTGGCATTGATGACCGCGCGGCCGCCCGTGAGCTGATGGAAACCATGCTACGGCGGCAGGGTGAGCAGTCCTTCGGCCTCATCCATGGCCCGTTATCATCCGACACCAGCTCTCGGCGGTTGGAGGGCATGCTTGCTGCCTGCAAGGAAGCGGGCATGGAAATCAGCTCAAACCATATACGAGAGGCGAACCTTTCTATGGAGGGTGGCTATGAGGCGGCTTGCTCGTTGCTGGCGAATAAACCGTTGGCAACACTGTTCTGTGGCAATGACCAGATTGGCTATGGAGCGTATAGGCGGTGCCGCGAGCTTGGCTTGAGGGTGCCAGATGAGATTGCCATTTACGGGTTCGATGACAACCCGCTCAATGAGTGGCTAGCCCCATGGCTCAACACGGTACGCGTGCCGCACTTAAGCTTTGCAAAGACCGCGATTGATCAGATGCAACGCTTGGTTGACGGCCATGATGCTGAAAGTCTCACCATACCTTACCAGGTAATCCTGCGAAGCTAGAAGCCATCGATTGCTCCCACAGGTCGTGACCTGAAACCCAGTTCTACCCCAGGCTTTTTAAGATCAGAGCACTGATACTTAGCTTCCCCATATCCCCCGGATTAAATCCGGGATTCATCCCTTCTTCGGCAGCACGAACCACGCGTCAAAATCTAGAATAACCGATGGGTCATAACCTTCATCAGTCTTGTACGGAAACGCAGCGCAAGACTGGTCTTTGGTTGCCACAAGCCGCATGCGCGTGGCGCCAACATCGCTGCGCCCGGGTATCTCGGCGCTCTCCAACATCTCGCTCCACGCGTACACCGTGTCATCTGCAAACAGCGGCGCGACATGCCGCCCTCCATTGATCGCCGCCAGATGAAACGCGTTAGCGCAGCCATTAAACGCTAAGGCCCGCGCCAGCGAAATAACATGGCCACCGTAAATCAGCCGGCGCCCAAAACGACCCTGCCCTTCAGTGTGCTGATTGAAATGCACCTTGGCGGTGTTCTGATAGAGCCGGGTGGCGAGCATGTGGTCGCTCTCTTCCACCGTCATACCATCCACATGGTCTATTTTTTCGCCCACCACGTAATCCTCCCAAAAATGAGAAGATCCCGAAAGCGCAGCATTCCATTTGGCAGCATTAAGTGGTGGCACGGCTTTGCCCAACTCGGCCACATCAACAGCGCTAGCAAGATCAGGCACGCTGGCCGCCGGCGCGGGATTGGCCGCATCACGCTTCCTCACCATCACCCAGCGCACATAAGACAGCACCACCTCGCCGCGCTGGTTTGTGCCGGTGGTGCGCACATACACGGTGCCCGTTTTGCCGTTGGAGTTCTCTTTAACGCCAATCACCTCACTCACCGATGTTACCGTGTCATCAGGGTAAAGCGCACGGTGAAACACACCTTCAGCGTAACCTAAGTTCGCCACGGCATTGAGCGAGATATCCGGCACCGTCTTGCCAAATATAGCGTGAAAAACTAGCAAATCATCCAGCGGAGCCTGCGGGTAGCCAATCTCTTGCGCAAAGCTTGTTGCTGACTGAACAGCGGTGCGAGTGCCATAAAGCGCGCGGTAAAGGCTAGCATCACCATGGGTCAGCGTAAGCGGTGTTGCATGATGGAGCACCCGGCCGACGGTGAAATCTTCAAAGAAGTTACCCGCATTCGTCTTAGACATCGCTTTAGCCCCGCCTCATCCTGTGCCATCTATAGGGCCGATGTGGACCGCCATGCTGCACTGCGGCAAGGGCGACTTTTGGGTGGCGCAGCTACGATGAGCGAGTATCAGCACTCTGTTGCACATGACGGCGAGCATAATGATGGCCGCCTGTATGCGCCCGCTGCTGCGCGCAATGCAGCCCCTTTGCTGGAAGCCCTTAAACCCTATTTTCCATCGTCTGGCTGCGCGCTGGAGGTCGCCTCGGGCACAGGCGAGCATGTGGTGAACTTTGCAAAGGCCTCGCCAGGCCTGCTTTGGCAACCAACTGACATTCAACAGGAGCGACTAGAGAGCATCCGTGCATGGGCAGCCTTTAGCGCATTGCCAAACATTGCACCGCCGCTTGCCTACGACGCTGTTGCAAAGCAGTGGGGTGGCCCACCGATGAATTTGGTGTTTCTGTCCAACCTCACGCACCTCATCTCCACGCCAGATACAACACGCCTTCTCAGCCACCTTGCTGGCGCACTGGCACCTGGTGGCGTGCTTGCCATCTATGGTCCATTCTTGCGCGGCAGCACATTTGTCAGCGATGGCGATGAAAGCTTTGATGCCAGCATCCGTGCAGAGCGCCCGCAGGCTGGCTACAAAGATATTGGCTGGGTGGAAAACCAATTGACTGAGCTAAAGCTTGCACCGCTCGAAACGCTCCACATGCCTGCCAACAACCTTATGACGCTTTGGAAGAAACCAACATGATCCGCGCCACTGCCCTATGCCTCGCCCTCAGCGCTACCTTCAATATCAATACGGCGCACGCTCAAACCATTGATGTTGTGCCCCTGCCAGACGGGCAAGACCTTACCATCAATCGCGACGAAGCAACCGGCCAACAGACCTTGAACGCAGGCGAAGATGCGCTGCTGGCCGCCGCCACCATCACCAGCGATTTGCAGGTTACTGACCGCGAGGGCACGCCGGTTGGCACGGTGATTTATGCCGAAAGCGGCGAGCCAGGCTGCGCTGCCTCGCCCTATGTGGTGACGCTGGCGTTTGGCGTGCCATGGGTACAAGGACCCATCGGCATGCTGTGCGCGCCCTATATCGCGACCGCGCGCGCTGGGCTTGTCATCTTCACCAGCCCATCAGATTTGGCCCAAGATGGCGACGTGGTGGTGTTTGATCTCAATGATGGCCCCGTTCGCATGGGCCCGGTGGCCTTCGCCCCGCAACCAGGGCGTGGATGGGATGCGCTGGACGCTGAAGTTGGCGGCTACAGCGATATGAGCGCGCTAGATCTTTATTCTGCAGAGCCAGTTTATGACGCGCTGAACACGCTTTGGGGCGAAGATTTGTTCGCTCTGGCCCAGCATTTGCGCACACGAACCGTACCGGTGCAGCAGGGCAACTTGCTGGCGCAGAGTGGCTGCCTGCCCGCGCAATGCGCCTTTGCCATCGGCCTCATCGCGGTCGATCCGGGCAATGAAGAGGTCTACAGCGCCTATTTCAATGAAGGCGCCCCCGATATTCGCCCACCGCTGGAAAGTTGGAGCGAGGAAGCCACCGCGCTGTATAATACCTGGCGCGAAGGCGGCTTGCGATGAGCAGGAGACTTATTTCCTCCGGCTCACCGATGGAGGCGCAGGCGGGCTATTCCCGCGCGGTGGTCGATGGCGGCTTTGTATATGTGTCCGGCACCACGGGTTTTGATTATGAAACCATGCAGATGCCGCAGGGCATTGAGTCGCAAACCCGCAACACTTTCGCGACAATTACAGACGCATTGACGGAAGCTGGAAGCGCGATGGAGAACGTTGTGCGTGTGCGCTACTACGTGACCGAGCGAGCCAATGCGTCCGCGGTTATGGACATAGCAGGTGAGGTTTTCGGCACCATCCGCCCCGCCGCCACGCTGGTGATTTGCGAGCTGCTACGCGCAGACATGCTGGTGGAGATAGAGGTGACGGCAAAGATGGGGTGAACAGATCGGCCTTGAGCTTCCGCTGTTCCACCTGAAAATTAAAATCTACTCGAGCCCTTTTTGGCCAAATCCTCGACCATGGCCAACATATTCGCCATCCAATGAACGTTCAAACAAAACACCTTCATGCCGTTTCAGCACCTCCACGAGCTCAGCATCAAGATCGAGTTCAATGCTCTCAAGTTTCGTTGGGTTCCGCTTGCCAGTTTGTCGCGCAAAAATTTCTATCTCATATTTGCCAATCCCGAATTGGAAAACGTCGTCGGCTACCGACGCAACAAAGTGATGATTGGCGGCAAATCCAGACTGGCTAACATACAAGCCGCTTCCAACAGTCAGCTTTTCTGACTCGCCATAACCCCAAAAATTGAAAGTTTTGATTTCATCTCTAAACGTTAGCCTTGCATACATTCCTTCAACAACTGAACCGCGTGAAGCACTGCTATACAGAAGCGTGCGAACGAACACTTTAGCAGTTGGTGTCGGAGTGTGATCGTATCCGAAGAATACAACAGTAGGAGTTGTCATCTTAAGGCGGCCTCGACGAAAATAGACCAACCAAAAAGTCCCGACCGAGACTACCAATGAAATAACTGAGATGGGGATGCTCAAAAGTTCCATACTCATGAGTAGCACGGCTTATTTTGAACCAAAAATAAATAACCGGTTAGCGCCAAGCGGTCCTTGACGATTACTCCACACCCACCACAAACTGCTTTTCAACAACTTCTTCACCGTCCCTGAGCAACCGCACGGTACCCGTGTATGTACCAGCCACCACATCTACGCGCTCCCCAGCAAACGCGGAGTAAGCGGCCTGGTTGCGCGGCACCGGTTCGCTGGTATGCTGATAGGCAAAGCCATTGGGACCTGTGATCTGCATCTCAAACACATCGCCCGCCTGCACATTGATCGCCCAACCCCAGCCGACAACAGCATCGGCGCCTGCATAGAGCGGCAACGGGTCGCCATGCATCAAGCTGTCATGGTCGATGCGGGCAGCCGAAAGCCCCGCGCCGATGAACTGCGTGGTCACTGCCGCAGCAACGCCCATCCACATATCATCCCACAGAGGAGAAAACTGCGTGGCGAGGTCGCTTGCGCAGCCACTTCCCGCCGCACGACCGGAAAATGGGTCGATCACTTCGCCGTTCCGGCGCACAATAAACTCCAGGTGCGGAAACTGCGTGAGGCCGGATAGGCCAACCGCGCCGAGCGTTTGGCCCGTATCAATGGCTTGCCCCGCCTCCACCACAACGCTGCCTTGCGCCAAGTGACAATACTGCGTTTGCCAGCCATCCGCATGGTCAATCACCACGCCATTGCCGCATTCCTCGCCTGCAATGGCGGCGCGGTCCGCATCCGTTTCAATCAACCTGTCTGCGCTATCATTGCGCACCCCGCGCACTGTGCCCTCCAGCGCAGCGACCACACGTCCTGCCGTTGCCAAATCCACCATTTGGGGTGTGCGAATATCTGTGCCCGTGTGCCCATCATAGGAAGCAAGGCCGCACACCGCGTCCGCCGCTCCGGGACCAGGGTCCATATCGACCAGTTGCTGCAGGAAACAGGTTTCGTTTAGCTCGCAATCCACCGGGAATTTGAGCAGAGGTTCGGCCAAAACTACCTGGGTGCTGGCGAGCACTACGGCGAGGGCCAAACTGCCCCTCACCGGCCGCCGCTCACGACTTTTGCAATCAGTGGATCGATCAATTCTGGCTTATACTGTTCGATAAACCGCATTGTATTTGCGCCACCGCCATGCATCAAGAGCGCAGGTATCCAGATGCCTTTGGCCCCGAACATAATTTGGGAAAAGCGGCTCTGCTTGATACGGCCATCCAGCAAGATCACCCACATACCGCGCAAGGTGATGTCACCCACATTCTCCCAGGAAAGCTCCGCTGTACCCATCCCCATGCGCATCTTTTCCACCATCTGCCCATCGGTTGTGATGAGCGGTGTCGCGGTGATGATCGCACGCAACAGCACCAGCCCAGGCCAGGCGATAAAGCCTGCAATAACAAGCAACAACGTGCCCACGATCGTTCCAAAAAGGGTGAAGCCAAAAAGGGTACTTTGAACGGCCAAATAAAACGGCAGAGAGGCAAGGCCAAGCCCGCACGCAACGAGTATAACGCCTGCAATACCTGCCCGAATGGGCGAGGCGTAAAGCGCCGTGGTTTTGGGTTCTTGCGGTTTTGTTTTGCCGACCATGCCGCTGGCCTTAGGACGCAGGCGCGGCGCCCGCAAGCGCCTCTTCGATGATCGGCATAAAATCTTCGCTCACATGGCGCGCATCAAACACACCAATATGCTTGTGCAAGATCACCCCATCAGGCCCAATGATGAAGGTTTCTGGCACACCATAAACGCCCCATTCAATTGAGCCACGCCCATTGGGGTCTACACCAATCCGGTCATACGGGTTGCCCAAAGTCGCCAGAAAACGGCGCGCATCGGCAGGCTGATCTTTTTGGTTGATACCAATGATTTGAAAGCGATCATCGCGCGATAGCTGCATCAGCATCGGGTGCTCTTGGCGGCAGGGCGCGCACCAGCTGGCAAACACATTGAGCAGTGTTACCTCACCTTGAAAAGAAGAGGGATCAAAACCGGGAAGCCCCTGCTCTGGCAGTGGGTTCAGCGCGACATCTGGCACCGGCTGGCCTATAAGAACGGAAGGAATTTCACCTGCCTGACCGCCAAAAAGCAGCTGATAGCCAAACACGCCGCCCAGACCCAGAAAAATGATCAGCGGGGCCAACGCCAACCAGCTTACTTTACGTTTGGGCGCGCCCACGCTTTGCTCGCTCATTTGGCGCCCCCGCCTTGGGCGTCAGTAACTCGGGGGTCAATGCCTCGACGATCCGGCCCTTGCGCTTCCAACTGCGCCAGTTGGGCATCCAGCGCTTTGCGGTCACGCCAAATCCAAAACGCGATACCGCCAAAGCCGATAATGCCAGAAGCCCAAGCGAACGCGATGAACCCAAAATGATGATCAATGACCATTACGCCGCACTCCCTTCAGGCAGGGAGGCTGGTTCCGGCGTCACACGGCGCGCAGCGCGCATCTGCATGGCGCGAACACGTCGGCGCTTCAGCTCGTTCTCCATGGCGGCAAAATGCAGGTAGAAAAACACCAGCGTGAACCCAACCGCACAGATAAGCAGCGGATAGAGCATAGCGGGGTAAATGGTTGGCCCGTCCACACGGAATACACTGGCTGGCTGATGCAGCGTGTACCACCAATCGACCGAAAACTTGATGATCGGCAGGTTGATCGCGCCCACCAGCGTGATGATGGCCGTCACTTTGCCAGCTTTGATCGGCTCTTCAATCGCCTGCCACAGCGCAATCACGCCTAAATAAACGAGGAACAGGATCAAGACGCTCGTCAGCCGCGCATCCCATACCCACCAAGTGTTCCACATCGGCTTGCCCCATAGCGAACCGGTGATCAGGCAGATGGCCGTAAACGTGGCACCAATAGGGGCCAATGCTTTGGCTGAAACGTCCGCCATAGGGTGCTTGAACCCAAGCGTGCCGATCGCCGAGAGCGCCATCATCGAATAGGCCATCATAGCAAGCCAGGCCATCGGCACATGCAGATACATAATGCGGATGGTTTCACCCTGCTGATAATCAGCCGGTGCTGTAACGAAAGCGCCATAAAGCCCAACAGCCAGCGTGATCAGACCAAGGCCAAGCAGCCACGGCTTTACAGCGCGCGAAAAGCGCATAACGCGGGTTGGGTTGGCGTAATCCAAAATGCCCATAAGAGCCTGCTCTCGTTGGTTATTGGCGTGCGCTTAGCATGCCAACAAAAAGCTATCCAGTTGCGGGCTTGGATAGGGCCACTATCCATCCCCGATTTTCAATGTGGCAGCCGCACCCAGCGTTCCAATGACTGCATAAATAAGGCTGATCGCGCCAAGCAGCGCAAAAGGCGGCCAAAATGGATCCGGTTCCACAACCGCAGCGCGCGTCGCCGCCACACCGAAGATAAGAACGGGAATGGAAAAAGGTAGAATGATGACCGCCATAAGCAGCGCGCCGCGACGCAGAGTCACAGCCAGCGCCGCGCCCACGGCGCCGAGGAACGAAAGCGCAGGCGTACCAACGGCCAATGTGGCTGTCAGCGCCAGGATCGCCCGCGGCTCCAGCGCCAGCAACAGCGATAGCAACGGGGTGACCAGCACAAGTGGCAAACCGGAACCAAGCCAATGGGCGATAACCTTTGCGATAACAAAACTAGATACCGGGCTATCGGTGAGGCGCAGCAAATCCAGCGCGCCGTCATCCTTGTCAGACTGAAACAGCCGTTCCAACCCGATAAGCGTGGCGAGCAGTGCCCCAATCCACATGATAGCAGGGCCAATGCGCGAAAGCAGATTAAGGTCTGGCCCAACGCCAAACGGAATGGTGACGATGACCGCCAGGAAAAACAATGTACCCGTTAGCGCGCCGCCACCCACGCGGGTAGCAAGCTTTACGTCGCGAGCGATAAGGGCACGAAACGGT
>JBGCDM010000041.1:0-12254 GCA_045105395.1 Devosiaceae bacterium
CCAGCATCAGATGAGTTGCAGAACGCGCTAGAACAGCGTGCACGTGAGCTGCGCGAGCGGATGCAAGAGCAGTAGATTTTTACCCCCAGTGAAACAAAAAAGGCGGCCAACTGGCCGCCTTTTTCATAACTGATGATACGCCTAGTGCGCGTGGCCAGCAAAGATCAAATCACCATCGGGGCCTTCATAAAAAAATTCGGCGATTTGCGCGTTGCGCAGAGGCTTGTCACTGTCATCGGGCAATAAGTTTTGCTCAGAAACATAGGCCACATATTCTGTCTCTTCGTTTTCAGCGAGCAGATGATAGAAAGGCTGATCTTTGTGCGGACGCACGTCTTCAGGAATGGCATCCCACCATTCATCGGTGTTGTTAAAAACCGGATCGACATCAAAAACGACGCCCCGAAAGGGGTAAACCCTGTGCTTTACAACGTCACCAATTGTGTAACGTGCGGTACGCATTGTGGCGACCATAGGCTTATTCAGCTCGCTATCTATGGGTGTATCCATACGCGTATCTCCTTCACGACATAGCTAGGCGCGTTCGTTGGTAGTTTCAACCGCTTAGGTAAACAGAAGCTTGTAGCGCTAGAGCCCGTATTGCGAAGCCAGCGCCGGGTCGCGGGCAACCAATTGTTTGGCAAGATCGGCCAGCACTTTGGCCTGTTTCCACGTGGCATCATCCTGCATTTTGCCATCAATCATCACTGCGCCTGTGCCATCTGGCATAGCCTCAAGGATCCGTAGGGCAAATTTAACCTCCTCGACAGGTGGGCTAAAAACCTCCCGTGCAATGTCGATCTGGCTGGGGTGAAGCGTCCAAGCGCCTGCGCAACCCATGATGAACGCATTGCGAAACTGCGCTTTGCAGGCGGCAGCATCAGAGAAATCACCAAACGGGCCATAAAACGCCTTCAGGCCAGCTGACATGCAGGCATCAACCATTTTGGCCAGCGTATAGTGCCACAAATCCTGCTGATAACTGGCACGATAGTTTTCGCCGCTATCATCGGCAAGCACGGTATAATCTGGGTGGCCACCGCCCACACGGGTGGTTTTCATGCCGCGCGAGGCTGCCAAATCAGCAGGCCCAAGGCTCATGCCGTGCATACGTGGGCTAGCAGTAGCAATGGCATCCACATTCTTCACGCCTTCTGCCGTCTCAAGAATGGCGTGAATTCGGATTGGGCGCGTAAGACCAGCTTTCGCTTCAAGTTGAGCAAGCAGCTGGTCCAGATAGTGGATGTCCCAAGGCCCCTCGACCTTGGGCAGCATGATCACATCCAGCTTGTGCCCAACTTCCCCCACCAATGTCATTACATCATCAAGCATCCAGGGCGAATTGAGGCAGTTGACGCGGCTCCATAGCCCAGTGGCTCCAAAGTCATTGTCCTTGGCAAGCTTCACAAAGCCTGCGCGAGCCGCCTCCTTTTGGTCTGCTGGTATTGCGTCTTCCAGATTGCCCAAAACCACGTCGACCTTAGGGATCAAACCGGCAAGTTTCGCGGTTACCTTATCGATATGCGGCGGTACAAAATGGATCATCCGCTCCACATGCGACGGTGGCTCACTCTGCGGTTGCGGCGCCCCAATGGCCAATGGACGGAAGAATGCGTGAGGGGTTTTGGTCATGGCTGGCTGCCTTTTGCAGTTCAAATGTATCTGAACCTTATGACATGTTGCATTGCACAATAGCCAGCGACGCTTTGGTCTACTTGATGGGGTCTGGCTTTCGAACCTCACGGGACCAACGCCTATGCGCCCACATCCATTCATGCGGACGCTCACGGATCCAGTCTTCCAACTGCGCGTGGATAGCAGCGGTTACGCGCTCCACGTCGGCCTTGTGGTCGCCTGTCGCCTCAGCAGGCAATACCGCGATCTCAATCGAATAGCGCACCAACCCTATGCGCTTGCACCGACCCAAGATCAGTTGCGCGCCTGTTTTAAGGGCCAGAGAGGCGGGCAGGGAGGTGGAAGGCGCTAGTTTTCCAAAAAAGGGAACGGAAACATCACTTCCACTCACGCGGTGGTCAGCCAAAATGGCAACACCATCCCCTTGTCGCAAAAGCCCGACGACGCGCTTCATGGATGATGAGCCTTTGGTGATCATCCCAGCTTGCCAATAGAGCGTGCGATGGCGGCGTAGCACCTCATCCACCAGCGGGTTAGCAACAGATTGGTAGAGAGCTGCGGCGTGGACGCCCTGATTGCGGACATTGACGCCAAACGCTTCCCAATTGCCCGAATGCATGGAGATGAGCAGCAAACCAGGCGGCTTGCCGCCCTCGCTCTTGGGTTGCCGGGCTTGCTCCAAAATATCAGGGTTTTCAAAGTGAATGAAATCTGGCTCATCGCCCAATCGATCAAGCACCAAGCCCTCTGCAAAGGTCTGTCCCAGGCCCTTCCACATGGCACCAATGGTCTGGTCGCGCTCTTGCTTTGAAAGCTCAGGCATGGACGCTTCAAGTTGGCTAAGCGCGCGATTATGACGTTTCATGTGAGGTGCAAAGGTACCCCACACCCAGCCCATAAAGCGCGAGCCGTGCTTAATTCCAAGCAACAGAACAAAGCCACGCACAAGGTGCATGGCAGCATTTTCTGCACGGTGAGAGAAGGTTGGTTTCATGACCTTCAGCCATTACCCATCACTGGCAGGCCTTGCAACGCTGCAAAGCGCGTCAATTGCCAACTATCGCATTGGTAGGGATTGCGCCAAGGCCAGGTTAGCGAGCAAATGCCGCTGCGTATTGCTGTATTTGGACAGATTGCTTTGACGGAAATTTTTGCTCTTGTTGCACCGTTTTTCGGGCTGATATTCCTTGGCTATTTTTCAGGTCGCGTGTCTGATTTGCCAGAATCTGCGCTCGGTTGGCTCAATTTTTTCATTATCTACTTAGCCTTGCCAGCGCTGTTTTTTGATTTGCTCTCTTCCACACCGTTGGATCAGCTGGAAGGCTGGTCATTCATTGTCATCACCACGCTCTGCGCCTATCTGGTCTATATGCTGGCGGTGGTTGTCGCGGTGTTGCGGGGGGCAAACCTTAGCGAAGCCGCCATGCAGGGCGTTGCCGGCTCTTATTCCAACATTGGTTATATGGGCCCGGGCCTCACGCTTTCGGTGCTCGGTACGCCAGCAGCGGTGCCAACAGCACTCATCTTTTGCTTTGATAATGCCCTGCAGTTCACGCTGACACCGGTTCTTATGGCGCTAAGCGGCAATGACCGCGAAAAGCCAATGCGCATCGCGCTCTTAGTTGCGCGTAAGATCGTGCTTCACCCGTTCATCATTGCCAGCGCTTTGGGCATTGCAGCGGCGGCCATTCAATTTCAAACGCCTGGTCCGCTGCAGCGTATCATTGATTTTTTAAGCGGCGCTGCTGCCCCATGCGCCTTGTTTGCCATGGGCGTTACGATTGCGCTGCGACCGCTAACACGGGTTCCTGTGGAAGTTCCGTGGCTCTTGGTGGTTAAGCTTGCCATCCACCCGGTGCTCATCTGGGTGATGCTATCGTGGGCAGGCAATTACGATCCCATTTGGGTCTACACAGCCATCCTCATGGCCTCGCTGCCACCCGCGCTCAATGTATTTGTTATGGCGCGGCAATATGGTGTATGGGTGCAGCGTGCCTCATCGATGGTGCTGGTGGGAACGATTGTATCGATACCCACGCTCACCGTCATGATTTTAATGGTCACCAGTGGTTGGATACCGGTGGATTTGTTCCCCTAAACCGCTCGACCGCCTATGCGCATAACATCGCGCATGGAACCCACCATGGAGCGCAAACTAAATGGCTCTAGGCCTGCAACCATCAGGCCTTTTTTTAGGTTTGGTGAAAGGCGCGTTGCCGTCATGGCGGCTGCGCGGCCAATCTGCATCAGCGGGTTATCAGACAACAGCGACTTATTGAGCGCATCCACACCATAGGTGCGTGCCCATACATCAGCGCGGCGCTTGGCGCTGTACCGGGCAGAAATGAGCATGGAAGTGGGGTCTTCCTCGGCTTTCAAGGCATCAGAAATCACATCCACTGCATCGCTAGCATCACGGATACTGAGGTTTAGCCCTTGCGCACCAATGGGCGGGAAAGCATGTGCTGTTTCGCCGGTAAGGAAGACCCCCTTTGCTGCAAAGGCATTGGCCACTAGCGCCTCAAGCGGCCAAAGCTGAACAGGCGCTTCCAACGTTAGTTTACCGAACAGAAACTGCGAGCGCTTTTCAAGAAACCTGCCTGCATCCTCCAGGCCCATATCAGAGAGGGTTTGCGCATCATCTGGCGATAACGCGCACACGAAACTGGATCGGCTGTGCCCATCCGCATCAGGCATAGGCACAAAGGTAAAAGGCCCAGTTTCAGTGTGGAATTCAGTTGAAATGTAATCGTGTGGTTTATCATGCTGCACCACGCCCACAGCTGCAGTTTGTGGATAGCTCCAACGGCGAACCGTGATGCCTGAAGCTTCGCGGGCAGGGGAGCTTCGTCCATCCGCTGCGATCACCGCGCGCGCTTGGACAGCCTGGCCATCGTTCAGTGTGAGTGCAGGGTGCTGGCCACCCAAATCATAATCAACGACCATCCCCTCAAGATGCGTGACCGCATCGCTAGCCGTCAAAGCCTCATACAGCATCGCATTCAGCGGCGCATTGGGACAGTTGAGCCCAAACAAAGAGCGACCAATTTCCTCTGCCTCAAAGGAAACTGCTGGCGCGCGGATTAAGCGCCGTGAACCATCCAGCAACCGCATGGTCATAAGTGGCGTGCCGATCTCAGCCACTTGCTCGGCAAGACCCAAAGTTTCCAGCGTATCAAGCGAAGGTGCAAGCAGTGCCGTTGTGCGTTTGTCGGCCTGCGCGATGGCTGGCCCGATGAGCGCAGTGCTCAAACCGGCCTTGGCCCCACACAAAGCAGCGATCATGCCAGCTGGCCCCGTGCCCGAAATTGCAACGTCAAACACGTTTTGATCTGCGCTCATGCCATTGCTCCTTGCCATGTTGCGCTCTAGGTGGAGCCTGAAACAGGCGCGGTCAATGCGGCATCCTGCCGAGCGCTCTGCAAAAGGTTCACAACATGCCCACACCCACACAGCGTATCATCGTCAAACAAACTGGTGGGCCAAATGTCATGCAGCTTGAAGATGCAACGCTGCCTGATCCTGGCCCAAGTGAAATCGTTGTTGAGCATGGAGCGATCGGATTGAACTATATCGACGTTTATTTCCGCACAGGGCTCTATCCCGCACCAAACGGTGTGCCGTTCACCCCTGGCCATGAGGGCGCGGGTAAGGTGTTAGCTGTTGGTGGGGAGGTCTCGACCCTTAAGGTAGGGGATCGCGTTGCCTATATTGGGCCTTTGGGCAGCTATGCGCGTCACCGGATTATCAATGCGGATATCGCTATTAAATTGCCCGACAGCATTAGCGATGAAACCGCTGCCGCTATGATGCTGAAGGGCATGACGGCACGCTATTTGCTGCGCAAAACTTATGATGTAACAGCCGACACAACGCTGCTGTTCCAAGCAGCTGCCGGTGGCGTTGGCCTTATGGCTGGCCAGTGGGCCAAGCACTTGGGGGCCACCGTGATCGGAACGGCAGGCTCTGATGAAAAATGCGCGATCGCACTGGAGCATGGCTATGATCACTGCATCAACTACAAGACACACGACTTTGCAGCCGAGGTTGCACGCCTAACAGACGGCAAAAAGTGTGATGTTGTCTTTGATGGGGTTGGGCAATCCACTTTTGAAGGATCGCTTGATAGCTTGAAGCCCTTTGGATTGTTCGCATCCTTTGGCAATGCATCGGGCGC
This sequence comes from Devosiaceae bacterium, assembly GCA_045105395.1. Lineage (GTDB taxonomy): Bacteria > Pseudomonadota > Alphaproteobacteria > Rhizobiales > MH13 > MH13. Next base: position 5,813 of record JBGCDM010000041.1, read on the forward strand.
GATTGAGGCCTTTACCCTTGGCATACTCAGCGCAAAGGGCTGCTTGTATGTGACGCGGCCGACAGTCTTTGCGCATACGGCGACGCGTGCACTGCTGGAAGAAACAGCACATGATTTGCTCGATGTTGTCACATCAGGGGCGGTTAGGGTCCCGATTGCCCAGCGCTTTACCTTAAATGATGTGGTGGAGGCTCATAGAACGCTGGAAGCACGAAAAACCACCGGCGCGACTGTCCTTTTGCCGAACGGATAAGCAGCGTGCCTGTGCGCAATGGCAAATGTGCACAGCTTTGCGGCACTTGGCTGGTAAGAGGCAGTTGCTTGCACAGCGTATCAGGCACTAAGTTGCCGCAGTGGCGCTTTGGTGTGCATGGCTAAAGACTAAGCTCTTTTGGCCAGAGCCACCCCTTTAGGTGACTTTGCCGTTGAGCAATGACGTTCCGCTGTTGGCCGTTGAGGGCCTTACAAAAGCTTTTGGCGCGCTGGTCGCCGTGGGCGGGGTAGACCTGTCTATTGGTAAAGGGTCAATTCACGCGCTTCTGGGCGAAAATGGCGCCGGTAAATCCACGCTTGTAAAAATGCTCTACGGCACGTTGCAACCAGATGCGGGGCGCATCGTTATACGCGGTAAACCAACCATCGTGACCTCGCCCAATGAGGCCCGTGCCCAGGGCATTGGCATGGTGTTCCAGCATTTCTCGCTCTTTGAATCGATGAGCGTGGCGGAAAACATTGCTTTGGCTCTCGATCACAGGCCAACGCCTGATCAGGTGAAGGTTGAACTGGCCACATTTGTTGAACGCTATGGCCTTTTCGTAGACCCCGATGCCACCGTAGGCGATCTTGATGTGGGTGTGCGACAGCGTGTCGAAATTTTGCGCGTGTTGCTGCAAAAACCCTCCCTGGTTATTCTTGATGAGCCAACCTCTGTGCTGACCCCACAAGAGGCCGAGAGTTTGTTCGGCGTGCTGCGCCAATTGGCAAGCGAAGGCAAAAGCATTCTCTACATCTCCCACAAGCTGGATGAGGTGAGGGCGCTTTGCGATGATGCAACGGTGATGCGCCACGGCAAGGTGGTGGAGCGGACCGATCCGCGAACCGAATCATCGGCTTCTCTGGCGCGCGCAATGGTTGGTTCTGATGTATCCGAAGTGGTGCGCAAAGCTGGTGTGCTGCCGGCAGATGCGCCGCTGATGTTTGAGCTCAACGATGTAAGTTATGACCCGGGCAACCTGTTTGGCATGAGCCTAAAAAACCTGTCGCTGCGTGTGCATGCTGGAGAGGTTGTGGGGGTCGCCGGTGTTGCTGGTAACGGCCAAAAAGAGCTGTTTGATGTGCTTTCCGGTGAAGCACCAGTTGAGCTAGATGGCGTGCGCATGGCGGGCAAGCCTGTTGGAACGCTCTCCATAGCCAAGCGGCGAGGGCGCGGCGCTGCTTTCGTGCCAGAGGAGCGGGCAGGGCATGCGTCTGTGCCTGCTATGGCGCTGAGCGAGAATGCGTTGATCACCCGGAAAGCCCCAGAAGATGGAACTGTTGGCTCATTCGGTGTGATGAAATTTTCGACCATCCGCAAACTTTCCACTGCAATTCGCGGCTCTTTTGATGTGCGCTCGGCCAAGGGTGATCCTGCAGCGTCCACACTGTCCGGCGGCAATTTGCAAAAATTCGTGGTGGGCCGTGAGCTGTCACGCAACCCCAGTATTCTGGTCGTCAATCAGCCCACCTGGGGTGTCGATGCGGCGGCCGCAAGCTTCATCCGTACCGCGATTTTGGAGCTTGCGGAAAAAGGCTCTGCGGTCATTGTCATCAGCCAAGATCTAGATGAGTTATTGCAAATATCTGACAAGATTGCCGTCCTCTCGCATGGTCATTTGTCCGAACCTTTAGAAGCCTCAAGCGTGACCTTGGAGCAGCTTGGCTTGCTGATGGGCGGAGACCCAACTGCAGGGCAAAACGAAGCTGACATGGAGCGATCTGATGCAGCTTGAGCTGGTAAAGCGCGATGCACCGTCAACGAGCATGCTTATTGCTGCTCCTTTTATGGCGTTGGGGCTTACGGTTTTCACCGCAGGCATCATGTTTGCAGTTATGGGCTTCAACCCGTTTGCGGCGCTGTATGAGTATTTCATTGCCCCGGTTACCGAGCTTTGGTCGGTTTACGAGCTGCTTTTGAAGGCCGGGCCGCTTATCCTTATCGCCCTTGGATTGGCTGTCTGTTACCGCGCGAACATTTGGAACATTGGCGCTGAAGGTCAATTCACGATGGGCGCCATTTTCGGCGCAATCCCACCGATCCTTTTCCCTGAATGGACCAGCTGGGTAACGCTGCCAACGATGCTGATTATGGGCATGATTGGCGGAGCGCTGTATGGCGGTATCCCGGCGTTCCTCAAAGTGAAGTTCCGCGCCAACGAGATCCTTACCTCGCTGATGCTGGCCTACATCGCTTTGCTTATTTTGGACTATCTTGTGCGTGGGCCCTGGCGTGACCCGGGCGGATTTAACTTTCCTGAGTCGCGCAACTTTTCCGATGAGCAAACCTTAGCGACGCTAGAGGGGTCGCGGCTACACTTTGGGATCCTCATCGCTTTTGCCGCTGTGCCCATCATGTGGTTTGTCATGAGCCGCACCCTGGCTGGCCATGCTTTCAAGGTCGTAGGGGAGGCACCGCGAGCCGCACGTTTTGCTGGCTTCTCCTCCAAAACACTCACCTATGGCGCGCTTATGTTTTCCGGTGCACTGGCGGGGCTTGCTGGCATCATGGAAGTGGCAGGCCCAATTGGAGAGCTGCGGCCAACGATCTCGCCTGGATATGGTTTTACCGCCATTATCGTGGCGTTTCTTGGTCGGCTGAACCCATGGGGCATTTTGTTTGCCGGGCTTTTGCTTGCGCTGTCGTTTCTTGGTGGCGAAGCTGCGCAGGTGACACTCGGCCTTTCAGATAAAATGGCCCGCGTTGTGCAGGGCATGCTGCTGTTTTTTGTGCTCGGCTGCGACACGCTGGTGCGCTATCAGGTCCGTTTCACACGAACGGTAAAAGCTGCTCCTGCACCAGCTACAAACGAGGCTGCCGATGCTGCTTGAGGGCATTCTCATCACCATTGTTGGTGCGGCAACGCCCATCATTTTGGCTGCAATTGGCGAGCTGGTGGTGGAACGTTCTGGCGTCCTTAATCTGGGTGTTGAGGGCATGATGATTATGGGTGCTGTTGTTGCCTTTGGCGTGTCACTCAGCACCGGCAATCCCTATCTGGGCGTTATAGCTGGCGGTCTTGCCGGCATGGCAATGGCACTGTTGTTTGGCCTTTTCACCGTCTATTTGGCGTCCAATCAGGTGGCGACTGGCCTTGCCCTCACACTTTTGGGGCTCGGTTTGGCTGGTCTCATTGGTGAGAGTTTTGTGGGTACACCAGGCGTTCGGCTGGAGGCGATAAGTATTCCTGTTCTTTCCAGCATCCCTTTCATTGGGCCGGCGCTGTTTGATCGCGATATTCTGGTCTACCTTTCTTTCGCCATTGTGGCGGGCGTTAGCTACACGCTGTTCAAAACCCGCGCAGGTCTTATTCTTCGCGCCACTGGCGAAAATGCTGAGGCTGCCCACGCGCTGGGCCGTGATGTGCGCCGCATCCGCATGGCCGCCATCGCGTTTGGCGGCATTTGTGCTGGCATTGGCGGGGCGTATTTGTCGCTTGTGCTAACCGCCCAGTGGACAGAAGGTATGAGCGCCGGTCGCGGCTGGATTGCGCTTGCCATTGTGGTTTTTGCCACTTGGTTGCCGTGGCGCGCCCTTGCCGGTGCCTACCTTTTTGGCGGCGTCATTATTTTGCAATTGCACGCTCAGGCTTTCGGCATTCGTGTGCCACCGCAAGCCATGACGATGTTACCTTATCTGGCCACCATTATCGCGCTGGTCATTCTATCGCGAAACCAGGCCATGATGCGCCGTAACACCCCAGCAGCGTTGGGACGCGCCTTCGTGCCTGACCGATAATTCACCTTACGCTGGGAGGATCGCGATGGCCCTCCACCTGGCGCTTGTTTCCACCTGCCATCATCATGCAAATACACAAAGGATGCCACGATGAAAAAACTCACTTCATCAATGATGGCCATCGGTGCGGCCGCAGCCCTTACATTGGGTGTTGCGGCTTCGTCACAAGCCGATGACCATACCGTCAAGGCCGCGTTCGTTTACGTTGGCCCAATCTCTGACCACGGTTGGAGCTATGCGCACGACCAGGCCCGCTTGGCTATGGAAGCCGAATTGGGCGACATGGTTGAGACAACCTACCTTGAAAGTGTGTCAGAAGGTGCCGATGCTGTCCGCGCCCTCGAGCGTCTGGCTCGCGCTGGCAACGACATTATCTTCGCTACATCCTTCGGCTATATGGAATCGGTTGGTGAAGTCGCTGAGCGTTTTCCAGATGTGAAATTCGAGCACGCGACTGGCTACCAGTCGGCTGAAAACTTTGCCAACTACAACGGCCATTTCTATGAAGGCCGCTATGTGTTGGGTAAAATTGCTGGCATGGAAACCGAAACCAACACCATCGGTTACATTGCTTCCTATGCGATCCCCGAAGTGGTGTCTGGCATCAATGCCTTCATGCTGGGCGCTCAGTCGGTGAACCCCGATGTGGAAGTTAAAATCATCTGGGTGAACACCTGGTATGATCCACCACGCGAAGCCGAAGCTGCCAACGCTCTTATGGACCAAGGTGCTGATATTTTGGTTCAACACACTGATTCTACAGCACAGCTTCAAGCGGCACAGGAACGCGGCTTGCGTGGCTTTGGCAACGATTCTGACATGGGCGCATTTGCGCCAGATGCGCAGCTAACAGCCATCGTAAACAACTGGTCACCATACTATATTGATCGTGTGCGTGCGGTAGCAGATGGAACCTGGGAAACAGGTTCAGCCATGGGCAGCATGGAAAGCGGCATGGTGCAGATGGCACCTTTCGCCAACATGTCAGCTGAAACGCAGGCTATGGCCGAAGAAACAATGGCTGGCATTATAGCGGGTGATATTCACCCATTTGCTGGGCCGATCTTCAATCAGGATGGCGAAGAAGTTGTTGCCGAGGGCGAAATGGCGCCACTTGATATGATCTTGGGCATGAACTTCTACATTCAGGGCATTGACGACGCTTACCCTAACTAGGCCTCAAGCTCGCATTTGATATCAATTGGCCGGGGTGTTTGCTCCGGCCTTTTTTATGTGGCTATAGAACGTCGCCTTTTTGCTTAGCCCCCCTTGCACCGAATTCGCAGCGAAGCCATAAGCACAGGTACGGAGAGGTGGCCGAGTGGTTTAAGGCACTGGTCTTGAAAACCAGCGTGCGGGTAACCGTACCGTGGGTTCGAATCCCACCCTCTCCGCCATATCGAGGCTAAAAACCATTGATTTATATGGGTTTGTTAGGGTGGCTTGTTTTTCTTACCAACATTTTTCCCAACATCCTGACTGCGGTATCATTGCGTCCGTGGCCACCCATCAAATCATGAGTCACTAAATAGCGCGCCCCTGCGTAAGCGATAGCGCCCTGTTGTCAATCACGTTTCATGTACTTCAACGGGTCCTCTTTTAGGGGGAACATTGTATTGTGGGTACAGTTGGTCGAGTTGGACGCTTAATTGTTAGATAACAAGTTAAGCATGTAGCTATGAGCTGCAACTCAATACCCTTAAACGCCTTTAGCGCGCGCCTGAAATAGGTTCGGAGCTTGGCACAGGCTGATCTACGAGGCCCAACATCGTAGTGCCCGAAGAGAATTCAACTTCAAAAGGAGATTGCGAAATGGTCGATCATGCGGCTTTTGAAGCGCTTCTGACCAAGCGATCGATTGCGCTCTCCCATGCAAAAGACCTCTACTGGGATCTCCAGCGGGGAATAATTCCCCCAAAGCTAGAGAGCTTAGCCGCTGAGGACTTAGACGCACTGATCTGGGAAAATCCGATACTCCGTGAACAGATCAGGAAGGCGCTGCTTCAATTGCAGGCGGCTTTCGACTTCTCAGCAAATAAAGAACTACCTAGCTCAGGCAAGGTGTTTGAGTGGCTTAATGAGGGCTACCGCGCCCTAGGCGCGAGGGATGCGGATCGGAGCGTTGATCTCAGCAATCTTCCAGATGTTATTGATCAGATGCTTAAGACAATGGACGCCGCTGGATGGGGGAAGAGTGAAAGAGGAAGGCCCGCTAGAATGCCTATTAATGGGGCTGCACAAATATATCTGCAGCATCTGGCCTCCAACGGCGTGAGAATAACGTCAACGGCCACTATCTCAAGCAATAGCGACCACCCCCGATTTAGGGACGGCCATTTATATAGCGAAGCAATATTAGGATTGTATGATTTTCTAAAAGAAATAGATCAAAATTGCTCAATAACATACAACACATGTAGGGGTCTTCTTCAAGATTTTTCTGAAACCAGG
>JBGCDM010000042.1:0-24439 GCA_045105395.1 Devosiaceae bacterium
GTGCTGTTTTGGAACCAGGGTTTGTGCCGCGTTTTAACAAGCACATGGCCATGCAGCAGGCCTATCCAACGCTGACTTTACTGTGGGGCGCCATCGGCAAATGGCCGCGCTATCGGCAGATTGCCAAAGCGCTCTTCACCAGCCGCGACGTTACGTGGAGCCTACGTGATCTGCTGCCCTTTGCGCTGATGACGCCTGCCACATGGCCCCTTTTGCGCCAGGCGATGTTTGAGGGTCGGTCGCTGGGCGAGGCTGCCATTCATGATATTGGGTGGTTTGGCGCCGAAGATGTGTAGTTCTGCCTCTAGGGAAAAGTGTCAGCTTTGCATGACACTTTTGGCCTGCTAGGACTGCCCCGACTGAACCTTCCTGATTGGCTATATCAAGTGTCTACGCGTGTGAACTTCCCCTTTTCCGCCATCGTCGGGCAGGAGGCGATGAAGCGCGCACTGCTGATCTCTGCCGTGGACCCAACCATAGGTGGGGTGCTGGTTTTTGGTGACCGCGGTACAGGCAAATCCACCGCCGTGCGCGCTTTGGCGCAGCTATTGCCTAAAATGAAAGTGGTTGCTGGTTCGCCCTATAATATTGATCCAGCCAAGGTTGATGACCCTGATATCAAAACCCGGCAAGTCTCTGTGCCCGTGGTCGACCTTCCGCTGGGGGCCACCGAAGATCGGGTGGTGGGGGCGCTAGACATTGAAAAAGCGCTGACCCAGGGCGAGCGAGCGTTTCAACCTGGATTGTTGGCGCAGGCCAATCGCGGGTTCCTCTACATTGATGAGATAAATTTGCTAGAAGATCATCTGGTGGATTTGCTGCTGGATGTGGCAGCGTCTGGTGAAAATGTGGTGGAGCGCGAAGGGCTTTCCATCCGCCACCCTGCACGGTTCGTGCTGATTGGCTCAGGCAACCCCGAGGAAGGTGAACTGCGTCCGCAATTGCTGGATCGTTTTGGCCTGTCGGTCGATGTATCAACGCCGGAAGATGTGAAGCAGCGCATCGAAGTTGTGCGCCGCCGCGATGCGTTTGACCGTGATCCACAAGCCTTTGCTGATAGCTGGAAGCGCAAAGATGGTGCCGTGCGTCGTCAAATCGTGAAAGCGCATGAGCGTTTGGAAGGTTTGGAGGTGCCCGATGAGGTGCTGGAGCAAGCCGCTGGCCTGTGTATGGCGCTGGGCACTGATGGTCTGCGCGGTGAGCTGACGTTGATGCGGGCGGCCCGTGCCTACACCGCACTTGAGGCCAAAGATGCGGTAACAAGCGATGCTCTACGTTTTGTTGCACCAATGGTTCTTAGCCACCGCCTGCGCCGTAATCCGTTGGATGATTCGCGTGCCTCCACCCGTGTGGAACGCGCTATCGCTGAGTTGATGGACTGATGGACCTGGCTGTCCCATCCGATGGTGCTGGAGTGCTGGGTAATGGTGGACTTACGGCTGAGGCAAAAGCACAGATTTGGGCCGACGCATTAACCGCTATGTCGCTGGTGGCGCTGGATCCGGTTGGCTTTGGCGGCAGTGTTGTGCGCGCCCATGCTGGTCCAGTGCGCGACGCTTTGGTGGCAGCATTGCATGGCTTGGTCCCAACCGACATGCCGGTACGCAAGATGCCAAGCCACATTGCCGATGAGCGTTTGCTTGGCGGGCTGGATATGGCTGCAACCTTAAGCGCAGGTAAGCCGGTGACGCAGCGTGGTCTGCTGTCGGAAGCCAATGGCGGCGTGATCCTTATTCCCATGGCTGAGCGCATGGAGGCGCTTACCGCATCACGGCTTACCGCTGTTTTGGATACAGGTGAGGTTTCGCTGGAACGCGATGGCATCACAGCATCTCTGCGCGCCAAACTTGGTATTGTTGCGCTGGATGAGGGCATAGGCGAGGAAACGGTTTCTACGGCGCTGTCTGATCGTATGGCCTTCCGGGCTGTGCTTACCGACCTTTCCATCCGCGATATGGCTCAAGCACCATTGCGCAAAAGCGATATTGAAAATGCCCGCCCTTTGTTGGCACATGGCACACCAAACGAGCACCTGTTTGAGGTGATGACGGCGCTGGCTGCAGCCTTTGGCGTTTCATCAGTGCGCGCCATACTGTTTGCCATTCGCACAGCGCGCGGGCTTGCTGCGCTTGATGGCCGCACTGATGTTGAGGACCAGGATATTGAGATGGCCGCGCGACTGGTGATTTCACCGCGAGCAACACGCTTGCCCTTGCAAGAGGATGAGGAAGACGTTCAGCCAGAGGAGTCGCCCCCTGAGCCTCAGCAGCCAGAAGAAGCGCAAGAGCAAAGCGAGGTAGAAAACGATGATCCGCCGCCGCCTGATGGCCCTTTGGATGATCAGGTTCTTGATGCCGTGGAAGCGGCTATTCCAGCGCATTTGCTGGAGCAGCTAAAGCTGGGTGCTGCAATGGCCAAATCCAGTGCCCAAAGCGCTGGCGGCAAAGGCGTGCAGCAGCAGGCCTTGATGCGGGGGCGGCCTATTGGTTCGCGTCGCGGCCGGCTTGATGGCCGCTCTAAGTTGCATGTTGTTGATACATTGCGCGCCGCTGCCCCCTGGCAGCCCTTACGCCGTCAGTCGGGCAGCGCCTCGCGCATTTCCGTCACCGGCGAAGATATTCGCGTGCGCCGGTTCAAGCAGAACGAAGAGAGCGTCACCATCTTTCTGGTGGATGCGTCTGGATCAGCGGCGTTGCACCGCTTGGCTGAAGTAAAAGGCGCTGTAGAACTACTGCTGGCTGAGAGCTATGCGCGGCGTGATTATGTCTCGCTGATTGTGTTTCGCGGCCAGGTTGCAGACATGGTGTTGCCGCCCACTCGTTCGCTGGTGCGCGCCCAGCGCTGTTTGGCGCGGGTGCCTGGTGGTGGCGGAACGCCGCTTGCTGCCGGTTTGGATGCTGGACTTGATGTTGCCTTGGAGTGTCAGCGCCAGGGTAAAAGCCCACGACTTGTGGTGATGAGCGATGCACAGGCCAATGTTGGTTATGACCCAGCCTCTGGCCGTGCTGGCGCACGAGATGATGCTCTTGCAGCAGCCCGCCGCATCGGCGCCAGTGGTATTGCAGGGTTGTTTATCGATACCAGCCCGCAGCGCGGTTCCAAACGCACGGCAGAGCGCTCAAAAGCTGTTGAAATTGCGCAAGCCATGCAAGCCGTTCACCTTGCCTTACCGTACCCCAATGCGGCAGGCCTGCGTGATCTTGTTGAAGGCGGCAAACCGCAAAAGCGTGCTGGATAGCCATGAGCGTGCATCCCGCGACATCCAGCCCATCAGCACCGTTGTCTTGGCGCGCTATCGGGCGAAGCTGGCCGCATCACACCCATAGCCGGTTTGTGAGCGTTGGCGGCATGCATTGGCATGTGCAGGAGATGGGTGAGGGGCCCGTTTTGTTGCTCGTGCATGGAGCAGGCGCGTCCACCCATAGCTGGGCGGACATGATGCAAGGTTTGGCCAGGTATTTCCGGGTGATTGCCATTGATCTGCCTGGCCACGCGTTTAGCGATTCTCCAGCACAGTACCGGCCAACGCTTGCCCGCGTTTCATCTTTGCTGGGCGAATTAATCGCGGTGCTTGGTGTGGATGTACGCTTAGCGGTTGGCCACTCTGCCGGGGCTGCCATACTGGCCCGTATGGTTCTGGACAAGCGTATCACGCCTGCTGGTTTGGTAAGTTTTAATGGCGCGTTTCAACCCTTTGATGGTGCGGCTGGCGCCATTTTTCCAGCTCTTGCAAAATTGCTGTTTGTGAACCCGCTGGCCCCTCGGATTTTTGCGCTTGGTGGGCGCAATCGCAGGCGGGTTGTTCGTTTGCTTGAGGGCACTGGATCGCAAATTTCGGCAAAAGGTTTGGGCTACTATTGTGTTCTCATGCAATCGCCAGGGCATATTGCAGGGGTGCTTGGCATGATGGCGAACTGGGAACTCACCGAACTGATGCGCGAGCTGCCAAGCTTGGAAACGCCTTTGTTTTTGGTCGCCGCTGAAAACGATAAGGCTGTGCCACCCAAAGTGAGCCAGGATGTGGCGGACCGGTCGGCTGTGGCCCACATTCAGCGCTGGGCTGGGCTTGGGCATTTGGCTCATGAAGAGCAGCCGGAGAAGGCCGTGCAAGCGGTGCTTGAATTCGCGCAGTCCTTGCAGGTCCTTCAACCCTATAGCGATGATGATACGCAGAACTAATGTTGCTCTCACGGGTTAGCCCGCCCTATATTGCTTTCTTGATGCTCAACAAAGGTGTGATACCCTGCCAACGCCAGCCCTAAAAGCGAGCCTGCAAAGCGGGTGGAATGAAACGGCGTGCCGGGAGTTAATCCGCCAGGGCTCCAAGTCGTTCTATGCAGCGTCGCTTTTGCTGCCGCGGCGCATTCGCACCCCTGCCTACGCGCTTTATGCTTTTTGTCGGCTGTCAGATGATGCGGTGGATGCGGTTGATGCGCCCAAGGACGCGGTGGACCAGCTTCGCGAGCGGCTCAACCTTGCTTACGATGAGAAGCCAAAAAATATCCCAGCTGATCGTGCCTTTGCTGAGATGGTGCAACAGTTCCAGATGCCGCGCGAACTGCCAGAAGCCTTGCTTGAAGGCCTGGAGTGGGACAGCCAAGGCTGGAGCCCGCAAACCCTGTCTGACACTTACGCTTATAGTGCTCGCGTTGCCGCTGCTGTCGGCGCGATGATGACTGTGCTTATGGGCGGGCGCGATGCTGACACGATGGCGCGGGCTTGCGACCTGGGCGTTGCCATGCAGCTGACCAATATTGCTCGCGACGTGGGTGAGGACGCTCGCAATGGCCGCACCTATATTCCGCGTGATTGGCTGGAAGAGGCTGGCGTGGATGTTGATGCGTTTCTTGCCAAACCTGTGTTTGATGAACGCATTGCCCAGTGCACAGAGCGGCTGTTAGAGGTTGCTGACATGCTGTATGATCGTGCGATTGGTGGCATCGCGGCTTTGCCAGCTGATTGTCGGCCGGCCATTCATGCAGCCCGGCTTATTTATCGTGAAATTGGCCACAAGGTGGCTTCCAACGGCTATAACTCTGTCGATCAGCGTGCTGTCGTTTCTAAGCAGCGTAAGCTTGTTCTGCTTGGCTCGGCTTGTAACGCTGCGGTTTGGGCGCCGCACAGCGAGACCGCTCCTGCATTGGAAGAGACGGCTTTTTTGGTGGATGCCGTGCCATCTATAGAAACGGGCCGCAGCATAGAACCTGATGAGAAAGATACCCGGACGGCGGCGCGCATTCTTCAATTGCTTGAGCAGCTTGATAAGCGAGAGCGCGCGGACGTAGCGGGCTCTTCTTCTTCCTAACCGCTCCTAACTTCCATCTAGGTTTGGCTTTGGCGCGTAAAGGTGTCTAAGGAGTGTCGTATGGATTTGCCAATTTCCTGGTCGATGATTGCGTTCTTCGCGGTAACATTTGTTGCTGCGTTGTCGGGCGGCTATTTCCGTCCTGGGCAATGGTATCGTGATCTAACCAAACCAAGCTGGAACCCGCCAGACTTTCTGTTTCCGATCGCGTGGACCATTCTTTACGGTATGATGGCCTTTGCGGCCTGGATTGTGTGGGAAGCCGCAGGCTGGCCTGCTGCTGCCGTGCCCATAGGCCTATGGTTCGTTCAGTTGGTACTAAACGCCCTATGGTCGGCGCTGTTTTTTGGGCTGAAGCGAATGGACTACGCCCTGATGGATGTGACGCTAATGTGGATCATCATTGCTGCGACCATCTTTACGTTTTGGCCGATCAGTTCATTGGCCGGGTGGCTTATGGTGCCATATCTGGTGTGGGTGAGCTTTGCGGCGTTTTTGAATCTAACGATTCTTCGCCTTAATCCCACAAAGGCAGCGTAGAGATGGGCGCAATTGAATGGTCGTTTGCTGACTTCAAAGGTTCGCTGTTTATCCTTGTTTTTGGTTTTGTTTTTATCGCGCTTTTTTGGCAACTCTATTCGGTGGAAAAGACCATCAAAGCGCGCAAAACCAAAGAGGCTGAGAAAATCATCAATACGCCTCTAAATTAAATTTTCTAACCCGCAAGCACCTACCATTTTGCCCGTCTTGGCATTTTAAAGGGCAGCATTAGCTTGACGATGGGACTGGCAAAGCGATCAAGGTTCAGGCTTTCATGCACAGTTGGGCAGGGCTTGCCATCCAGCACCATTTGAAGGGCATCTCGGGTATAAAAAGGCGCATCCACAAAGGTGGTTGTGATCCGCGTTTGCGCTGCATCTTCTGAGCGCGTGTTGCGCGCCACACCCCATACGCCGGTTTTTAGATCAACCCGGGGCGGGGCAGGGTAAGGTGTTGCTTTGCCATGCCTATCAACGTGGATTGCGATGGTTTGATGCGCGCCAGATCGCTCCTGCGGCTCGTAAAAAATAACCGCGCCATCATCCACGCTTGCCCGTGACCAGGTCCAACCAGAAAAATCAACCTCCAGTGCCGCCGTGCCCGTGTTGGTGTCGCCATAGCCATGGCCGGACCATGAAAGGCCCGGGCTTTCAAAATTAGCTTCGATTTTGCCGAACGGTGCATATGGCCACCAATGATGGCGAGCTTGGCTATCAAGCGTAAAATGCTGTTCCTGGCCAACATCAGGAGTAAAGCAGATCTGGCCTTTCAGCCGCGAGGGCAAGGGCACGGTGATCTCATTGACGTCGATCACCAAGGTGCCGGAATCCCAATGCAAGCCGCTGGGTCCAACGATAAAATGATCTGGCCCATTATCCAGCGTGGTGCGCCCGCGTTCCGTCATCGCCCAGCGGGCTTTGGGGCCGTACAGCGCTACATTGATGCACACATGGTCATAAGGATCTTTGCGGCCAGCCCAGGCGTAGTAGGGCGAGAAGACCGATCCTACAAAAGCAATAACCGAAAGGCCATGCAGGCCATCATCGCTTAGGCCGTCGATGTACCACCAACGGTAACCGTTCGGCGCGACGGGCGTGTCGAAGTTAGGTCGGCAACGATCCGCGCTGCCGCTAGGCGGCCCGAAAGGGCCGCCATTGGCACGCCCGGTCCCGGATGTACGCTGCCCCCCGCTAGATAAAGCCCCCGGATGCTGGTGCGATTGTCGGGACGCTGAAAGCTCGCCAGGCTGGAGTGATTGGCTCGCCCGTATAGTGCCCCGCCGCTCGCCGGGAACAGCTGGTTGAACCCCGCAGGCCCCGTCGGCACGCTGGTCTGTGGGTCCGTTATTGGCTGCACGTCCACGTTCAGCCCGCATGCATTCAGGCGTGCTAGGCTGCGTTCCATGCATTGTTCCATCTCCGATAAATTAGGGTTTTGATCCCCATTGGGGGGTGCGTTGATAACCATTAACATGCGCTCATGTGATCCTGGTTCGGCCAGGTCGCCGGTGTCAGCCCGGTCTTGCGCGCATATGTAAACTGTTGGGTCAGCAGGGTATTGCGACCGCTTGAACACGGCATCGAATTCTTCCACGTAATCCTGCCCAAAGAACACCGAGTGGTGTGCCAGTGGAAAGCCTTCTGTTTTGGCTTTTAAGGCCCAGCCGATGGCGGCCAACGAGCGTTGCTCCGGTTTTACGGGCTTAACCGCTTGGGCAACGTCCTTGCCAAAGAGCCCAATGCCGAGCGCTGAAGCATCGGCATTGACCAACACCACATCACCGCTGTGACGTTCGCCATTGGCTAAATGAACAGCGCTTGCTGTTCCGTTCTCCACCTCAATGGATGCGACCTTGGCGTTCGTTTTTATTGTCACGCCTTTGGTCACACACGCCTGCCGCAGAACTTGCGCCAGCTTGCGCATGCCGCCTTTCACGATCCAAACGCCATCCATTTCCACATGCGCAATCAGCATCAAGGTTGCGGGCGCGAGAAAAGGGGAAGCGCCAGTGTAGGTGGAGTAGCGTCCAAAAAGCTGAATGAGGCGTGGGTCTTTAAAGCGCCCTTTTAGGGCAGACCAAAGCGTTGAAAATGGCTTCACGGCGAGGCCTTTGGGGCCAAGTTTTGCGCTCATGCCCAAAAAGGAAGGTTTGGAGGAGCGTAGAAAAGGCTTCTCCAGCGTTTGGTACATGGCAGCAGCCTCGCCGCAGAACGTGCGGAAGCTTGCCGCTTCGGTTTTTCCACAGAAAGCACCGATGGCATCTGCGCTTTGCTCAAGATCCGCAAACAGGTCTAGCGTGCCGGTGTCATCCCAGGCGTGGCGGGCTAGTATGTCGGCCTTGGAAAGGCTAATCGCCGTATCAAAGCTTAAGCCAGCGCCATCAAACAGCTCATCAAACACCCATTTCATGGTGAACACGGTGGGCCCGCCATCAATGGCCGAACCGCCAACGTCTACAGCGCGCATTTTGCCGCCAACGTCGCTTTGCGTCTCAAAAACGGTAACTTTTAGGCCTTGGCCAGAAAGCGCAAGCGCAGCAGATAGCCCGCCAACTCCTGCGCCAACCACAATGGCATGATGCTCTTTCAAACTGTCAACTCTGGGTCATAAGTGTCAATCATTCTTGACACTATGCGAAGTCACTGTAAATTGACAATTGAGTATAACAGCCAGCGTCTTGCTGCAAAGGATGGTCCCATGGATATAAAATCGCGCATCGATCATGCCCTTCGAGCAGCTGTGGACCATGCTGGTGGTGCAGATGCCCCGCCACAGTTGGCAGAAGCACTGCGTTATGCGCTTTTTCCTGGCGGTGCACGTGTTCGCCCGCGCCTTTGCCTGGCCGTTGCGGCGGCCTGCGGCGATGACCGCCCTGAGCTAACCAATGCTGCTGCAGCGTCGGTGGAACTTTTGCACAGCGCATCACTCGTGCATGATGATATGCCGTGTTTTGATGATGCCAATGTACGTCGTGGCCGGCCTGCCGTGCACACCGCTTACGGTGAGCCGCTGGCTTTGCTTGCTGGTGATGGCATGATTGTTCTGGCTTTCGAAATATTGGCCCGTGCGGCGGGACGAGCGCCTGAGCGCTTGCCTGCGCTCATCACCACCATTGCTGGCGCTGTTGGCATGCCCAACGGTATTGTTGCCGGGCAGGGCTGGGAAAGTGAGACATCTGTGCCAGTTGAGGCCTATCACCGCGCTAAAACGGGCGCGCTTTTTGTTGGCTCGGCTATGGCCGGTGCGGTGGCGGCAGGGTCTGATCCTGCGCCCTGGCGTGCGCTGGGCGATAATCTTGGCGCGGCTTACCAGGCCGCTGATGATCTGCGCGATGCGCTTTGCGATTCCAAAGAAATGGGCAAACCATCGGGCCAGGATAACGCCCATGATCGACCCAGCTTGGTGACCCAATGTGGTATCAAAGAAACGGTTACGCGCCTTGAAGGTTATGTAGCTGGCGCTATTGCCGCCATTCCTGATTGCCGTGGGCGCGACTCGCTGGAAGCTTTGATCATGAGTGAGGCCAAGCGTCTTAAGCCCAAGAGTCTTTCGTTGGTCGCTGCTTAAGCCGTTCTATGATGATGCTTGCAAATGTCTGATGTGGTGCACAACCACCAAGTGGAACGTGGTGGCGCGCCGGATGGCAGCCCGCGTGATACTCTGCGTGATCGGTTTTTGGACTGGCGCGTACGGATCATCCAAAAGCCATCCTTTATCCGCTGGGCCACGCGATTTCCCCTGACGCGTCCGCTTTCGCGGCAAAAGACATCTCAGCTTTTCGATCTGGTTGCTGGGTTTGTTTACACGCAGATTGTCACAACCTGCGTACGCGTTAAGTTGCTGGAATGCTTGGCAGAGCGTTCTCTTACTGCCTCGCAAATTTCCACACATATTGGCTTGAATGAGGATGCGACACTGCGTTTGGTGCGCGGTGCACAGGCGTTAGAACTCGTTAGCGCGCGATCTGTTGAGCGTTTTGGGTTGGGTGAGCTTGGCGCGGCTTTGCTTGCTAATCCTGGCGTTATTGCAATGATTGAGCACCATCAAATTTTGTATGAAGATCTGCGTGATCCGCTGGCCTTGCTTAAGGATCAAGAAAGCCCGACGAATCTGTCGCGCTATTGGGCCTATGCCCAGGCTGGCGCACCAGATGCGTTGGCGGCCGATTCGATATCTGAATACAGCGCATTGATGGCTGCCTCGCAGGGGTTCATTTCTGATGAGGTGCTTGGCGCTTATCCATTGCAGCGCCATCAACGCCTGATGGATGTTGGCGGTGGTGAGGGCCGCTTCGCACATGCTGCTTTGTCCGCCACCCCAAATCTGCATGCCACTGTTTTTGATTTACCAGCGGTTGCCCAACGCGCGCGCAGGCGGCTTGGCGATGCGGGCTTGTCGAGTCGCTTTGATGCGCAAGGCGGTGATTTTTTTACCGATTCTCTGCCAAAGGGTGCCGACATCATATCGCTGGTGCGAATCCTTCACGATCATGATGACGACAAAGCACTTTTGCTCCTCAGACAGGTGCGCGCAGCACTGGAGCCGGGACAAGCAGTGCTGGTTGCTGAGCCGATGGCCGGGACTTCTGGCGCACAGAAAGCTGGGGATGCGTATTTTGGCTTTTACCTGCTTGCCATGCGCTCTGGCCGTCCTCGCACAGAAGAAGAGCTGCGCAGCTTTCTAACTGCAACCGGTTTCGGGTTCATTAGTAGCCCTAAAACCGCCAATCCGCTTTTAACGCGGGTTCTCATTGCACGTGCGGTGTAAGGGAAAAACCGTTCTGTAAGTGTCAATTCTACTTGACATGTTATAGTGTCAATTTAGAGTGTCAGTTAGATTGTTTTGTTCCATTTTGGAAAAGCTGACCCTTTGACCTCCTCTCTCTCAACCATGGCTGTACTGCTTCAGGCCCCAGAATCATTGACGTTGAGTCAATTAGCTCTGGATGCGCCTGGTGATGCCGATCTGGTTGTGGATGTTGAGTTCAGTGGCATCAGTGCTGGCACGGAGCGTTTGTTGTGGAGCGGGCGCATGCCTGATTTCCCTGGTATGGGCTATCCGTTGGTGCCCGGTTACGAATCGGTGGGCCGCGTTGTGGATGCTGGTCCTGAAGCAAAAGATCGCATCGGACAGACTGTTTTTGTGCCCGGCGCGCGCTGTTTCGGAGATGTGCGTGGCCTGTTTGGTGGTTCGGCTGCTCGGGTGGTTTTGCCCTCTGGTCGTGCACCTACCATTCATGATGGTTTGGGCCAAGACGGTGTGTTGTTGGCGTTGGCTGCGACCGCTTACCACGCGCTATCGCAGCATGATGCTGTGTTGCCAGATCTTATTGTTGGGCATGGTGTTTTGGGCCGCTTGCTTGCGCGTATTGCAACGGTGTTGGCCGATGAGCCGCCCACTGTTTGGGAAACCAATTCTGTGCGCGCCGATGGTGCGCTAGGCTATAGTGTTATTCACCCCGATCAGGACGAGCGTCGCGACTATGGTGCCATCTATGATGTAAGCGGCGATGCCAGTTTGCTAGACAGCTTAATCGGACGCCTTGCCAAAGGTGGTCAGATCGTTCTGGCCGGTTTTTACGACACATCGCTGCAGTTTGCATTTCCGCCAGCCTTCATGCGCGAGGCGCGCCTGCGCGTTGCTGCCGAATGGGCCCCTGGCGACTTAGAGGCCGTTCTTGGCCTTATCGATTCTGGCAAGCTCTCCTTGCAGGGCCTCATCACACACAACGAGCCTGCTGCATCAGCCGATGCAGCCTACCGTACAGCATTCAGTGATCCTGATTGCCTGAAGATGGTGCTCGACTGGAGAAACCTATCATGACGTCTATGCTTGATGACGCCACCACACTGTCTGTTTCGGACAATGCCGATACGGCCACGCACACGCTGATCGATACGCAAGCATCTGTGCGTGCAGAAGCTGCGCAAGAGCCTGATCCTGTGCACACCGGTCCTGTGACCAAGGAAACGCAGATCATTGCGATTTACGGCAAAGGTGGTATCGGCAAATCCTTCACGCTGGCCAACTTGTCTTACATGATGGCGCAGCAGGGCAAGAAGACGCTGCTTATCGGCTGCGATCCAAAGTCTGACACCACATCGCTACTGTTTGGTGGCAACTCCACGCCGACCATCATCGACACCTCTTCTAAGAAGAAGGCTGCCGGTGAAGAGGTCGCCATTGGTGATGTTTGTTTTAAGCGCGATGGCGTTTACGCCATGGAGCTTGGTGGGCCAGAAGTTGGCCGGGGTTGCGGTGGCCGCGGCATTATCCATGGCTTTGAAACGCTTGAGAAGCTTGGCTTCCATGATTGGGATTTTGACTACGTTTTGCTCGACTTTTTGGGCGACGTTGTTTGCGGCGGCTTCGGCCTGCCGATTGCTCGTGACATGTGCCAGAAGGTGATTGTTGTCGGCTCGAACGATTTGCAGTCTCTGTATGTGGCTAACAATGTTTGTTCGGCGGTGGAATATTTCCGCAAGCTTGGCGGTAATGTCGGCGTGGCTGGCATGGTCATCAACAAGGATGATGGTACAGGCGAGGCGGCTGCGTTTGCCGATCAGGTTCAAATTCCTGTGCTGGCATCTATTCCAGCTGATGAAGACATTCGCCGCAAGAGCGCCAATTACGACATTATTGGCAAGCCGGGTGGTGAGTGGGGCCCATTGTTTGAGCTGCTTGGTGACAATGTTGCCAAAGCGCCTCCAATGCATCCTACGCCTTTGACGCACGAGCAGCTGCTGGAGCTGTTCAAAGGCAAAGAGAGCGAAAATTCCTACACTTTAGAACCAGCGACGCATGCTGATATGTGCGGCGTGAACTATGTCGAAAAGCCTTCCCTCGAAGTTGTGTACGACGAGGTTTGAGGGTGAGCGTTCTTGATCATCTTAATCGGCCTGACCAACCATCTGACGACGGGTTTTCTGTCGATGGACGGGAAGTGCACGAAGTCGTCTATGACGATGCTGGTCAGGTGATGGTCGACAATGTGCCTTTGACGTCCGCGCCTGGGTTGGCGCCAACTGCTGCACAAGCGGTTGAGGCGGATGGGTGTCACGCTGGTAAAGATACAATGCTTGAAGCTGCAAAAGCTGCCGGCCAAAGTGAGATGTTGGATCAGTTTGCCAAGGACTATCCAGTTGGGCCGCACGATCAACCGCAAAGCATGTGTCCTGCCTTTGGTAGTTTGCGAGTTGGTTTGCGCATGAAGCGCACGGCCACTGTGCTTTCTGGTTCAGCCTGCTGCGTTTATGGACTTACCTTTACATCCCACTTTTATGGAGCGCGTCGCTCGGTCGGCTACGTACCGTTCAATTCTGAAACGCTGGTAACCGGTAAGCTGTTTGAGGACATCCGTGAGGCTGTTTTCGATATGGCCAAGCCTGAAGATTATGACGCGATTGTTGTCACAAATCTTTGTGTGCCATCGGCATCTGGCGTGCCTCTTCGGCTTTTGCCCAAAGAGATCAATGGCGTGCGCATTATTGGTATTGATGTGCCAGGGTTTGGCATTCCAACTCATGCCGAAGCCAAGGATGTTTTGGCCGGTGCTATGCTGAATTATGCGCGTACAGAGGCCATGAGTGGCCCCGTGCAGGCGCCTGATGCCCCGCGCTCAGACAAGCCAACGGTAACGCTGGTGGGCGAAATGTTCCCCGCTGATCCGGTTGTCATTTCCCAGCTTCTAGCCCCTATGGGTTTGGCTGCAGGCCCCGTGGTGCCGACGCGCGAATGGCGCGAGCTTTATTCGGCACTTGATTGCGCCGCTGTTGCTGGCATCCATCCGTTTTATACAGCCTCCTTTCGTGAGTTTGAGGCTGCTGGCCGCCCAGTTATCGGTTCTGCCCCTGTTGGTCGCGATGGTACAGCGGATTGGCTGCAGGCTATTGGACGATCCTGCGGTGTGTCGGCTGACACAATTGGTGCAGCACAAAATGCTATTCTGCCAGCCATCGAAGGGGCGCTGAGCGCCATGCCGATCAATGGCCGCATCACATTGTCGGGCTATGAAGGCTCTGAGCTCTTGGTGGGCCGTTTGCTGGTCGAGAGTGGCGCTGACCTGCGCTATGTGGGCACGGCGCTGCCGCGGACACGGTTTTCAGACCCAGATCGCGAATGGCTTGAAGCTAAGGGTGTACAAGTTCAGTACCGCGCATCGCTTGAGCAAGATCTTGCTGCGATGGCTGAGTACCAACCTGACCTGGCGATTGGCACGACTCCTGTGGTGCAGAAGGCCAAAGAGCTGTCTATCCCAGCGCTCTACTTCACCAATCTTATTTCTGCTCGCCCGTTGATGGGGCCTGCTGGTGCGGGATCATTGGCAACTGTTATCAATGCTGCGCTCGCCAACAAAGAGCGCTTCGACACGATGACGGAATTCTTCGAGGGCGTTGGCAAAGGCGATACAGCTGGCGTTTGGGAAGGCATGCCCAATGTGCGCCCGGACTATAAAAAGAAGTATGCCGCGCGCGTTGCCTCCAAAACCAAAAAGGTCGTGGAGGGCTCTATCGGATGTTAGTTCTCGATCACGACCGTGCTGGTGGCTACTGGGGTTCCGTTTACGCATTTACTGCGATCAAGGGCCTGCAAGTTATTATCGATGGCCCTGTGGGCTGCGAAAATCTGCCTGTTACCTCGGTACTGCATTACACAGATGCGCTCCCCCCGCATGAATTGCCTATCGTTGTTACCGGTCTTGGCGAAGAAGAGTTGGGCCAAACAGGCACGGAAGCGGCGATGAGCCGGGCGCATAAGGTGCTCGACCCTGATTTGCCATCGGTGGTTGTTACAGGCTCCATTGCTGAGATGATTGGTGGTGGCGTGACGCCAGAGGGCACCAACATTGCCCGCTTCTTGCCGCGCACCATCGACGAAGATCAGTGGGAAAGCGCTGACCGGGCTATCAAATGGCTTTGGACCGAATATGGCCCGAAAAAGGTGAAGGCGTTGATGCCACGCAAAGAAGGCGAGGCGCCTAAGGTCAACATCCTTGGTCCTATCTACGGCACGTTTAATACACCCTCTGATCTGGCTGAAATTCGCCGCCTCATCGAAGGTATTGGCGCCAAGGTGAATCTTACCTTCCCGCTTGGGAGCCATTTGGCTGATGTGCCAAAACTCGCCGATGCGGAAGTGAATGTGTGCATGTATCGCGAGTTTGGCCGTGCGCTGTGCGAGACGTTGGATCGCCCCTATTTGCAGGCACCAATTGGCTTGCACTCAACCACGAAATTTCTGCGTAAGCTTGGTGAGCTTTTGGACCTCGATCCAGAACCATTCATTGAGCAGGAAAAGCACACAACCATTAAGCCGCTTTGGGATTTGTGGCGCTCAGTAACGCAAGATTTCTTTGGCACGGCAAGCTTTGCTGTGGTCGCTAATGAAACCTACGCTCGGGGGCTGCGCAATTTTCTTGAAAACGAAATGGGTTTGCCCTGCACGTTTTCAGTGGCGCGCCATACTGGCAAGAAAACCGACAACGTTGCAGTGCGCGAGATGGTGCACACCAAAACGCCACTTATTCTGTTCGGTTCGTACAATGAGCGCATGTATCTGGCGGAGAAGCCTGGTGGCGGGTTTGGGCCGCAGGCGCAGTACATTCCAGCATCCTTCCCTGGCGCAATTATTCGTCGGCACACTGGTACGCCCTTCATGGGTTATGCGGGCGCGACCTATTTGATCCAGGAAGTCTGCAACTGCCTGTTTGATGCGCTGTTCAATATCCTGCCGCTTGGCACAGAGATGGACAAAGCGCCTGCGACACCAGCGCGGATCATGGAAGAGCTTTCTTGGGATGAAGACGCCAAGCGCTTGCTTGATGAAATTGTCGAAGCGGAGCCGGTTTTGGTGCGTATTTCAGCAGCCAAAACCCTGCGCGATGGCGCAGAAAACGCTGCTCGCACGCAAGGCCTTCGCCATGTGAGTGTCGACACGGTTCAACGCGTCGCTGGCAAGCAACCAGTAAGGGAGCCTGCATGATGGCGGCCCTAACCACCCTTTCTTTTCTACATTTCACCAACACCGGGGAGCTTTGCTCATGACCGATACATCACTTTCCACACACCGCGCTCGCGGTGAAGATCGGCGTGAATTCTGGTTGCTCTTCACGCTTATTTTTACGCTGGCTTTGCCATTCGTCATGCTGGCCCGGCTTCTGCCTTGGCGTGTGTTTGGCGCGCAAAGCGGCGCACGCCCATCGGTTATTGCCGAGGCGCGTTCAGCTGCCAGCACCGCAGTTGGGTACGCCTTTATGGGCTAACCGCCCGAGGGTCGCCGGTCCTTTGGCGATCCGAATACGAGAATTGCGGTCTGGAAATCCAGGCTGCCAACAGTTGGTTCAGCTTGCTGAATCATCGCCAGGCAAAATTTCGCTTGGTTATCCCCGCCGCGCGGGAGGTGCGCGGTAACCGCCGAAAGGCAAATCAGTGGAGGTCATACCAATGGCTTCAAATAGCACCCCTTCGGGTCTGAATGCTGAGGAAGCACAAGAGTTTCATCGACTCTTCGTGAAAAGCGCGATTGCAATGTCGCTCTTGCCTTTCCTCGCCCACATTTCGATGTGGTTCTACAATCCATGGCTTTGATGGCCGATTTTAAATAAGGACCTGAAAACATGTGGAGAATCTGGATTTTATTCGATCCGCGTCGCCTGTTGGTAGCGTTGGCCGTTTTCCTATTCACGCTTGCAGTGTTGATTCACTTCATCCTGCTCAGCACCGACAAGTTCAATTGGTTGGAAGATTCAACCATGAGCAACAGCACACAAATCGAAACAATGATTCCGACCAGCCACTACGGCTAGTCGCTAGACATTTGTTTGCGAATGGTGGCGGAGGGCGTTTTGGGTTATCCCGGCTCCCCCCGCCTCCCATCATTCGACAATTACTGGCTTGAGCTGACGATCCGCCATGCTCGGCTAAGGAGGACATCATGGCTTTGCTCAGCTTCGAGCGGAAGTATCGCGTGCGCGGGGGCACACTGATTGGGGGGGACCTATTCGATTTTTGGGTAGGGCCGTTTTATGTCGGTTTCTTTGGCGTGACGTCGCTTTTCTTTGTTGCGCTGGGAACAGCGCTCATCATCTTTGGCGCATCCATGGGCCCAACCTGGAACATCTGGTTGCTGTCCATTAATCCGCCTGATGTTTCCTACGGTCTGGCCCTTGCACCGATGCAAGAGGGTGGCCTTTGGCAAATCATCACCATTTGCGCTGTTGGAGCCTTCGGTTCATGGGCGCTGCGTGAAGTAGAGATCTGCCGAAAACTCGGTATGGGACTTCACGTTCCCTTTGCCTTCTCAATCGCGATTTTAGCGTTTGTTACCCTCAATGTTTTTAGGCCATTTGCGCTGGGAGCTTGGGGTCACGGTTTTCCATACGGTATTATGAGCCACCTGAACTGGGTTTGGTTCACTGGCTACCAATATGGGAACTTTCATTACAACCCGGCCCATATGATTGCGATTACGTTCTTCTTCACGACAACGTTCGCGTTGGCCTTGCACGGTGGCATGGTGCTTTCGGCAGTTAACCCTCAAAAGGGTGGCACTGTTAAAACCCCTGAACATGAAGATACCTATTTCCGCGACACCATTGGTTACTCCATTGGTACGCTTGGTATCCACCGTTTGGGCTTGTTTTTGGCACTAAGTGCTGTGTTCTGGAGCGCGGTTTGTATCATTATTTCAGGCCCGGTTTATGCCGGTTCATGGATCGATTGGTGGGAGTTCATTCGTGAAACCATCACTTGGAACGGCGTTTAGAAAGGGCTTGAGAGATGTTGAATAATTATCAAAATATCTTCACTCGCGTTCAAGTCATGGGGCATGTCGAAGCTGGCGTTGCCATTCCTAGTGACGACGCTGACTATGAGCGCACCAGCGGCTTTTTGAGTTACTGGGTCGGTAAAATAGGCAACGCCCAAATTGGCCCGATTTATCTTGGCGCTTTGGGTCTTGCCTCTACCGTTTGCTTTGCGCTCGGGTTTTTCATTATCGGTCTAAACATGGCCGCTGATGTGGGCTGGAACCCTGTGCTGTTCGTGCGTGAATTTTTCTGGCTTACGCTTGATCCTCCAGGCCCCGAATACGGCCTTCAGGTCTTGCCACCACTTCGCGAAGGCGGGTGGTTTATGATCGTAGGCTTCTTGTTTACCGCATCCGTCCTGTTGTGGTGGGCCCGTATGTATCGACGCGCCAAATCCTTGGGGCTGGGCTTACACGTTTGCTATGCTTTTGCAGCTGCGATTTGGCTTTTCCTAGTGCTTGGTTTCATCCGCCCTGTAATGTTGGGGGGCTGGTTCCATGCAGTGCCTTATGGCATCTTTACCCATCTGGATTGGACCAACAATTTCTCGCTCCAATATGGCAACCTTTTTTGGAACCCATTCCACATGCTGTCGATTGTCTTCCTGTATGGCTCGGCTCTGTTGTTTGCCATGCACGGTGCGACGATCTTGGCGGTCACTCGCTACGGCGGTGAGCGTGAGATTGAGCAGATTACCGATCGCGGAACGGCATCCGAACGTGCGGCCCTCTTCTGGCGCTGGACCATGGGCTTCAATGCTTCCATGGAATCCATTCACCGTTGGGCCTGGTGGTTTGCAATGCTGACGACACTAACGGGTGGCATTGGTATTCTGATTACTGGTACGGTTGTGGATGATTGGACCTTATGGGGCATGAAGCACGGTGTTGTGCCGCAGGACTTCACCTGGTGGCCCATCACGCCAGACTCGACTGTCTCGCAATGGGGTGTTGAACCTCCTGCGCCGATTATCGAAGCTGCGCCTGTTGTGGAAGCAGCGCCCGCTGCTGATGCAGCAACAACCAATTAGGTTGGCTCGCGCAGCCTTACGTAAGGCTTGATGACTGCGGCATTCGCCGTACTGTAAATATAAAAGGGCGCTGACCATGTTGGGTCAGCGCCCTTTTTGTTTGGGCGTATCAATAGGCTTAGGTTGGATTGTTGGAGGTGAGGCTTATAGCTGCTGGATTGTGTGGATTAGGGCAGTGTAGAGCGACACCACTGATGATCACACAATTAATGTCTGCAGCACTGATGCCCAAGCCTACGGCCCCTTCCACTGAAGTTGCGGCCGGTATGGGATGTGCGCTGGCTTGCTGGTCATGCTCGCAGATACATTGGTGATCGGAAGATAGCTCAAATAGTGATGAAGGCTTCTGGTGCGATTAGCGTTTAAAGTGTCAAGTGTTGAAGGCGGAACCCACAACGTATGACATGGCTAAAAGCGAACGCTTGATGACGGGGAAGGTCGTCTAATAGTGAAGGTAAAGCAAGCGATAAGCTGAAGGCCCCCCCCTGTCATGAGACGCATGAAGATTGAATGTTGAGGATTTAGGTGGCGAACACCGCATGCAGACGTTGGCTTGCGCAAGATGCCATGGGGAAGATGCCATGCGGTAATTATCACCTTTGCCATGGAGCATCTGCATTGGCAGCTATCGCCGATAACTAAAGCTGCCTTTGGTGATGGAAGGACTGATTGACGGTAGCTTGATGACCGTTGCTTACGTGACCCGTTGAGCGTTGCGCTCTAGCGTACCTATAGAAAGGTGCGAGGGAAAAGGCTGTTAGCTGACGCAGCAATAGGCACAAAAAAGCCAGGCTTGCTAACGAGTCCGGCTGGTTTTGCTGTTCAGCTCATGTGCTGCTGGCGAAGGTCGCAAAGCTTGGCGCGACACTTATATTGTCGTCCCGTCTCCCGTCCTGCCTGCCTCAGAAAATGCCTATTGGGCAGCCGTTCCTGAAGCCGCATGCACCAGGCGGAGCAGGTCAGCAGTTGCTCCGGTTTCCAATGGGCCAAAGGATTCCAAACGGACAGCCCGGCCGGTTAGCACATCAGATAGGTAGACCCCGTCATCTTGCAGCATTTGCAGTTGGTAGGGCGCGTCGGCCTCGGCATTTGCAGCCTCACGAGAACCACCAAGGCCACGAATGGCGCTGCGCAGAAGCCCATCAGTGCCGGTCTCAATGACCGTGATCGTGTCGCCTGTTGTGGCATTGGTTACCGCAATGCGGTCATTCTCCTGTGGAATGAACGCTATATCTTGGGAGAACGAAATCGGAGCGTTTGCTATGCGCTGGCTTGTGTTGAACCCGCCAAACTGCGCCACAGCAACGGCCAACACGGTCAACAGTGCAAGACTTGCCGCCATAATCATCAAGGGTTTTGGAATGTAATGCGGATCTTTATCCTTAGCATCACTGGCTGTGTCACCTGCGTTGGAAGAGGCAGCTGGAATCTTAGATGCGTCTTGATCCAATAAACCTTGGGTTAGATTGGCACCGTTGCGTTCCAGTGCATCAGAGGCCGCAGCATGAGAGGTGAAGGCATCGGTGAGCAACCGGGCTACTGATGCCGCATCCGGAATTGCGCGTAATGTGGGTTGCGTATGGGCCATTTTCCATGGGCGTACGTGTGGCCACATAATCAGGTGTGCCAGGGATATGCCCGGTTTGAGCACGGCAGACAGGTTGCCCGTGCCATCGCTAAACTCTTTTAAGGCGCCACCATCAAGCGTGGCGAAGGGAACATTGAACGTTTTTTGAATAGCAACGCCAATGCGCATCACGATGCGCTTATTGGTTATGGTGTAAACGGTGCTTTTGTGGACCAGCCATGCAAGCAGCGAAAGAAGCGCGACGCCAGCCAAGCCAAACGCTGCGATAATACTGGCTTCGCCCAGTGCAACACCGATGCTTGTGCCTGCGCTAAGCCCGAGCCCAAACCGCGTGGCAGCCCCCAGCACAACCAAAGCAATAATAATGCGTGTTTTGAAAACTTGGCTGGCAAAGGCGCGCCAATCTGGTGCGCCTTGCCATAAGACAAATTCGCCACGAGGCAGTGCGGCGGGAAGGCCGCGCACTGGCTCGGTGGCATAATCGTCGTGGTTATGGATGTAGTTCAAAGCAATGGATCCGCGCGATTAGGCTGCGCATAAAAGTAGCCGGCGCCGAAATATCCCATGATTTTCTCTTCTTCGAGCATGGTGATTTCGTCCGCTTTTGCGGTGGCTGGCACATCGGCAAAATGCTTGCCTTTTATCGCGTGCACATAAAGCGATGGTTTGCCCGCCTCTTCAGAAAGCGATGGTTTTTTCCCACTTTTCACAACCGCAAAGTTGGCGGGCATCAGAACGTTGCGCGCTTTCTCACCTTTACCAACGGTAATCTCGTAATACCGGATCACGCTTTCAGCTTGGTCAATCCAAACATCGACAACTTGACCGCCGGTTTTCCCGTCAACGCCAACTACATCACTACCAATTGGGTTCGGGTCTCCAGCAGGAACACGATAACCTTCGAGCTTGCTCATCGGCCGGATCTTTACAGCACCAGAGTCCATAAGGTCAGGCACATCAGCACGAAGGGCATAGGCACCAGGCCCAACGCCATCAAGCATTGGGTTTTTACCGGTTGGATCCTTTGGCGCACCTGACCAAGGCTCAGAAGACTGCAAGGCCAATTCACGTGTCTCGCGCTCATAATTGGGAACGGTCACCTCACCGTGGCCATGTGGCAACAGGAAGGTTTTTGGCCCTGGCATGTACACGCCATGGTTTATGATTGCGCCAGACTCATCGGATTCTAGCGGGTAGCCTTCGCGCCGTGTTTCGCGCTGAAGATAGAAGAGCAGAGCGCCGAAAAACGCCCAGAAAACGTAAAGCAACACCTGCGCCAAATCGAGATGATTGGTGAAGTTGACAAAGTCGAATTGGGAAAAGTCCATTGTGGCCTCCAGGTGCCCCTTAAGCGTCAGAAATGGCAAAGCCGAAGGCGTAAATGGCACTGCCGGAAGGAAGACAAAATCAAGCGAACAACACAGGTTGGCGAAGCTGTAGCCTATTCGATGCCAACCAACTTTGATCGAAGCATTTGCCTGCCTCATGTATTTCATTCAATTGACGGCATGCCGCCAAACACCATTCCATGCATCGAGGTGCGTAGAATGACGGCCCTTAGAATAGGATCGACAAACCATAAGTGTCAACAAAATTGGACGTTGAATTTGGTTTACATTGACTATTGTTGGTGCGGAAACCGTTTTCTGCGACAGATGTCCTGCCCTTACGCTGCCGGTGCCCATAGATCTGCCCAGCGTTCAACGTAAAGCTTGAACCAAGGTGTGAAGAGCTCAGGCGAGTCGACAATCTCGTGTTGTAGAGTTGGCAGGCTGATCCAGCGTACTTCTGCTACCTCATCTGCATTGGGTTTGGGTTGCCAATTGGCAGTATCTGCTGTGCCTGTGAACATATGCACGCGTTCATGTTCGGTCAGTCCGCCACCGACATCTGCCTTGTAGGTTACGATGCCGATGGGCTGTAGTGGCAGCGTTGCGCCCAACTCTTCACCCATGCGTCGATGGGCACTTGCGGCAATGTCTTCATCCCAGTGGGGGTGGCTGCAGCAGGTGTT
The DNA here is from genome assembly GCA_045105395.1 of Devosiaceae bacterium. GTDB lineage: Bacteria > Pseudomonadota > Alphaproteobacteria > Rhizobiales > MH13 > MH13. The sequence continues at coordinate 22,284 of JBGCDM010000042.1, forward strand.
GGCCCAAAGGCCTCCGCAATGATATTTGGTGTCTGCGCGGCGTTGGATGAGCAGCTCTCCGCTCGCGTTAAAAACAAAAACGGATATGGCAATGTGCAGCGTGCCCTGCCTATGTGCTTCCATTTTTTCAATGGGGTAGAGCGTGCCATCTTCAGCGATGGCGGGAATGGTTATCTGCGTCATAGGCATTCTCTTGAATCGGGGCGCTCGTTTTAGGGCCATTCTAGTGCGAATGTGCGGACGCATCTATCGGTACTTGCCGGGGGGCACTGCGTAATGCGTGCGGCCGGATGGACCAAAGCTTGAAACAGTCCTTGCATGGTAGCGATGTAATAGGCGCATCGCTCATTGGCGGCATAAACCTCTTCGCAGGCGGGGCAATCGGCAAGTGTGATATGCGTGCTCTGCCCGCTGGCGTATGTAAAAACGCCACTACCAGCAAAGGTCCAGGCGTGCCGAGCGATAGCTTTGAGAAGTGGCGGGCTGGCCAGGCGAGCGGGCAGTCTCTTCAGCACCATTTGCGCTATCTTTGGTATGCGATTGGCGAGGATATAGTCCGCTGTTTGCACGCCCGCTTCATCTAACACTTGCATGGCATCATTCGGGGTAAGTTGCACGCGCACCGCTTGATGCAGCCGTACCACCTCCCACTCATCCACCATGGTTTCTGGTGGGGTGCGCAAATAGTGGCACAGGCCAGCTTGGTCCATTATTTTCTGCACTTTAGCTCGGCTAAAAGTGCCTTCAAGCACCGCGATAACTTGCAGGATCGCGTTGGGGCCAATTTCGCCGCTTGTTCTGCTTTGGGTCTTTTGGCTGGTCAGGCGAGGCGGCATGCCAGGAGGCTGTTGCTCCCTGGCGGTGCATATCGCGCGTGGACTATCCATCACGTGTGATGGCTGAGCCATTAGACAGAGGCATCTTCGCTGATTTCAGCTGTTTTGACCTTGGATGCGGCCTTGGGTGCCGCTTGGGGCGCATGGCGCCCTTTATCCTTAGGTCCGCCAAACAATGTCACGCGGCCAACCTTCTCTGCCTCTTCCATTTGCTCTCCGGTCAGCTGCATTGGTGCACCACCGCAGGCCATGGCCTTTGCAGCTTCGTGCATGGTGCTTTCAGGCCGGTTGTGGTTGGTCTCCCATTCCACTTTGCTGGCATCGAAACGTTCGCGCGTTTCGTCAAACTTGAAGTCGACCTTGCCTTTGGATTGTGGGCCCCAATAGCCGACGCGACCAAGATCATAAAAAGTACGCTCAAAGCCTGCCTTCAAGAAGGCTTTTAGGCAGCCCAGCAGATACTTACGGCGCTGGCCTGTTCCCTTCCAAGGGTAGGAGAAGAAGGCCTTATGCATATAGAAGCGTCGATAATTATGCATCACACGATCGAGCAGTGTGGCACGATCCATGCTCTCGGGCTTCATGATGGGCGTGACAAAATTGTATTTGTCGAAGTCGAACACTTCCACCTTATCGCCAAGCTCTTTGAACAGATCAGAGAACGGCCAAGGGGTATACATCGCCCAATTGGCAAGGTCTGGCTCCCAGTCGCGGGCCATCTGATAGGTCTCTTCCAGCGTTTCCACAGTTTCGTTTTCAAGGCCAACAATGAACTGCGCTTCGGTAACAATGCCCGCATCACGCAGCAGCTTAATCGCGCGTTTGTTGTCTTCAATCGTGGTCTCTTTGTTGAAAAGATCGAGCTTCATTTGGGCTGCAGCTTCCGTGCCCAGCGAAATGTGGACAAGGCCTGCCTTGCGGTAGAAAGGCAGCAGCTTTTCATCGCGCAATATGTCGGTAACGCGGGTGTTAATGCCCCACAGCACATCGAGATCGCGGTCGATCAGTTCCTGGCAGAACTGGATGAATTTTTTGCGATTAATCGTGGGCTCTTCGTCGGCCAGAATGAAGAAGCCGATATCGTGCTCTTTCACCAGCGCCTCAATCTCATCGACCACCTTTTTGGGATCGCGAATACGGTAGTCGCGCCAGAACTTCCACTGGGAGCAGAAGGAACAGGTGAACGGGCAGCCGCGCGCCATGTTGGGAATAGCCACCCGCCGGTTCATGGGGATGTACATGTATTTGTCCCAGTCGAGGATCGACCAGTCGGGCGCTAGACCATCAATGTCCTTGACCGTTGGCGCTGCAGGTGTTGCC